>CAYMLW010000285.1:0-5876 GCA_964391035.1 uncultured Gemmatimonadaceae bacterium | reverse complement strand
TTCCAGGTTGAGCGACGGATTGGGGGTGAGGGCGACCAGACCCCGCCGGCTCGGGAGGCCCACGGACTCCAGTGTGGCTTCCCGTCGGGCGTCGCCCTCCACTACCTGGAGCCCCTCCCGGCGGGCCCGCTGGCATTCGGCGACACTCGTATCGACCAGCACCACGTCCTTCTCACCGGCCTCGGCCAGGGCCCGGGCCAGAGCCCGGCCCACCGGGTTTGCCCCCACGATCGCGTAGCCCGACAGCTTGTCTTCCCGCAGCCCGAGGAAGGAGGCCACGGGGCCCGCCAGCCCGCCCTGCACCAATACCGTCGTGGCGATGACCAGGAACACCAGGGCCTGGAACTCAGCGCTCCCCGGTACCCCCTGCTGGGCCAGGCGCTGGGCGAACAGGGAGGCCACGGCGGCCGCCACTACACCCCGGGGTGCCATCCACGCCACGAAGGCCCGCTCCTTCCACGAGAGGGCGGTACCCAGGAGGCTCAGGCTCGCACTCAGCGGTCGGACGATCAGCATCAGCGCTGCCACCGTGGCGACGCCCCGCCATCCGAGTCCGAGCACGTGTTCCAGCTCCACCAGCGCGGCGAGCAGCACGAAGATGAGACCCAGGAGGAGCACGGTGAGCTGCTCCTTGAACTCCTTCAGCTCCGCATCGACCCGGGTGCGCGTGTTGCCGACCACCAGGCCCGCCGCGGCGGCCGCCACGATGCCGCTCTCCGTCATCAGGGTCTCGCTCACCTCGAAGATCGCCACCACGATGGCCAGCGACAGGGCGTTCTCCAGCCCTTTCGGCACCGCCCGTTCCGAGCGGAGCAGCGCGCCGATGAGGAGCCCGCCGAGGACGCCCACCACCGTGCCGAAGGCCAGCCGCGCCGGCAGCCCCAGGAGGTCGGTGGCCCGCTGCGAGATTCCGCTGGACAGCTCGATCTCCAGGGCGACGATGGCCAGTACGGCGCCGATCCCGTCGGCGAACACGGCCTCGCCCTCCAGGATCGTCGAGAGGTTCCGCCGCACCCGGATGCGGCGCAGCACGGGCTGGACCACCGTAGGGCCGGTGACCACCAGGAGGGCGCCGAACGGCACGGAGAGCTGCCAGCTCCAGCCCATGAGCCAGTGCGACGCCAGGGCGCCGCCGATCCCGGCGACAGCTATGCCCACCGTCACGAGACGCCGAAGTGGCAGCGCCTGCCGACGGAGTTGCTGGACGCTCAGGTTGAGGCCGCCCTCGAAGAGGATCACCGCCACCGCCATCCCCACCAGGTAGAGAAGGGCGCGATCGAGGCTCTCCGGCTGCACCACGCCGGCCACCTCGGGCCCCAGCAGCACCCCGGCCAGCAGCAGCAGCACGATGCTGGGCATCCGGATGTGGCGGGCGACCACGTGGACCAGCATGCCCACCGCAAGCGCGAGCCCGACGGTGAGGCCGGGGCTGTGAAAGATGGTCTCCATGGGGCAGAACGTGGGGCATCCGCGCCGTCAGGGCGAGGGCTGGCTCGCGAGGTCGGTACTGCGATCCATCACCATCCGTGCCGATGATGCGCTGCACCTGGACAGCGCCCGGGGTCCCATCGTCACGTTTCATCGCCAGCAGGGACGGGTGACGGGGTTCGACTGGCCCCCGGTGACCTTCCCGCGGAGCGACTCGCGGGCTATGGCTATGCCGTGGAGCCGTTCGAGGTCGACATCGCGGGCGCGACCCTCAGGGGCAGCCTCTTCCTCCCTCGAGATCGGGCCGGGCCCGTTCCGGCGGCGATGGTGATCCACGGCTCGGGGGAGAGCGACCGCGACAACTACTGGTACATGTTCTTCGCCGACGCGTTGGTCCGGAGCGGACTGGCCGTGCTCCTGCCGGACAAGCGCGGCAGCGGCCCTTCGGAGGGCGATTGGTTCACCACGGGACTCGACGGGTTCGCCAGGGATGCGGCGGGCCAGGTGGCGGCGCTCCGGGCGCATCCGGCCATCGACGCCGGCCGAGTGGGTGTGGTGGGGATCAGCCAGGGCGGCCGCATCGCCCCCATGGTCGCGCCCCTCGTCGGTCTCGCCTTCGTCGTCAACATCTCCGGCGCCGCGGTCCCCCTGGACGAGCAGATCGAGCACGAAACGCGGCAGGACATGAGAGAGGACGGGCTCCCCGGGATCCTCGACTTTCTGGTCCGGCCGCTCTCGGTCCGGTCCGTAAAGCGCCGCCGCCCCGAATGGTGGGCCACCAACGGCCCCATCGACCCCGTCCGGGCTCGAGTCGCTCGTCGACCCGAGATCGCGTTTCACGGATTCCGTCGCGGGCGATCGGATCGTTCAGGTCGCAGGGCGACCCGAAAGTGCGGTCCGCGTGTCGACCGGAAGGCCAACGGTGAGTTTCGGACGCGGGCGCGGTCGCCGCGCTCACCGATCGCCACGCACACGTTCCGGGCGAACCCCGCCCGCCCCGCCCGCCGGATCGCCGACCCCCGACTGAACGCGTCCCACGCGTCCGGGTCCAGCGCCGTGCGCAGCAGCGCGACG
This sequence comes from uncultured Gemmatimonadaceae bacterium, assembly GCA_964391035.1. Taxonomy (GTDB): domain Bacteria; phylum Gemmatimonadota; class Gemmatimonadetes; order Longimicrobiales; family RSA9; genus JAWVYT01. The sequence goes on along the minus strand of CAYMLW010000285.1, from coordinate 3,374 downwards.
AGCGACGGCGATTCCATCCCCGGCAAGCGGGTAGATGGCTGCGGCGCCCCCTCACCCCGGGGGCGCTTCGAGCCCCGCGTCTGCCCCGAACCTTCGGATGTTCGCGACGAACCCTCGGCGTCCGCGGACTTCGAACTCGAACGCCCGCAGCTGAAGAACGGGGAGGCGCGGGAGCTCCGGGAGACGCCGGTCGTTCGTGAGAAAGCAGCCGCAGCGTTCGGTCAGCGCCCCGGACCGGTACGGCACGACGAGGACTTCGAGAAGCGTGATCGTGGAGGTCACCAGCCGAACCTCCCCCCGATCCGCGGCCGCGAAGAGCGGACGGACGGCACCGATGTAGCGCTCGATGCGCTCCGCGAAGCAGATCACGATGGCCGTGTCGATGGCCACCGGACCGGTGGGAAGGGCGTCGATCAGTCCCAGGAGTCCCGCTCCCGGGCGACGTGCGACGCCGCGTCCCCCTCTCGCCAGAGACCCTCGCCCAGACCCTCCAGCTCGAGGATCGAGAGAGGTTCCGGCTCCTCCAGCGCCTGCTCCAGGAGGTGGGTAACGGTGGCGGCGTACGTCATCGGCCCGTGGCTTCATCGGCATACTTGAGCCGAGTCGGCCACTGCGGTCGCGCACTGCGCGCCGCCGGGCTCCGCCCCTGTGCGATTCATCCCCCGCCTCTCGCCAGTCCGGCCGATAATCCCGTTCCGTCGTGATCGGCACGAACCTCTCGATCGCGCGTCAGCTCTCGGGCTCCAGGCCTTCCGCACGCCGCCGCGCCCGTTCATCCTCGGGCGCGTTGGCCGACCGGTACAGGATGACGTGCGCCCGCTCGAGCGTGATCAGCCCCCCGCCGATCATGCGGTCCAGCTCCGGCATCACGGCCTGGATCCGCTCCTCGCCGTCCACCACCTCCACCACGATCGGCAGGTCCATGGACAGTCGGAGGATCCGGTCCGTATGCACGCGGGCGCTGGCGCCGAAGCCGGCGACTCCGCGGAGCACCGTCGCGCCCGCGAAGCCTTCTTCGCGGAAGAGGTGCAGGAGCGCCTCGTAGAGCGGCTTCCCCTTGTGCGGACCTTCCGCGCAGCGGTCGCTCTCCCCGATGAAGATCCGCATGAGGGTCCTTTCGCCCTCGAACCGATGCGTCACGGTCACCCCCTCGCGTGGACGACAAAACCGGCGGCGTACATCCCGGCGTACACGGCGACGATCCCGAACGCCAGGCTCCCCATCGAGTAGCCGAGCGCCCGGCCGAACGCCCCGTCCTCCAGGAGCGCGACTGTCTCGTAGCTGAACGTGCTGAACGTGGTGAAGGCGCCGAGAAGGCCGATGGTGACCAAGGCGCGCACCTCCGCCGTCGCCGGCGACGCCTCGAGGTAGCGGAGGGACGCGCCGATCAGCACGGACCCCAGGATGTTGACCGCCAGGGTGCCCCAGGGAAAGTGAAAGCCGCTACGCTCCTGCACCCATCCCGCGATGCCGTATCTCGCCACCACGCCCACCGCGCCGCCCGCGGCGATGTACAACCAGATCATGGCACCTCCATGAAAAAACCTCCCGACCGGCGGGGCCGGTGGGAGGAGTCATCAGCGGCACGGGGCCGCGGTCAGGGCGAACTCCTTCGCCTCTTCTGTAGTTGGGAGTCTGAGCCGGAATGGGCGGGATAGCAACTCAGCCCTGCGCCGCGAGAGCTCGCTACGCCTTCTCAGTCCGCTCCAGCGCCCACGCGGCATGTTCCCGCACCAGCGGCTCTGGATCCTCCAGCGCCTCCCGAAGCACTGCCACCGCCGCCTCCGGCGGCTCGTCCACAGTAGCCAACCAGTTGGCCATTGCCACCGCCGCGTTCCGCTTGAACCCCGCGTACCCGGCCCGCCGCATCGCCGACCCCCGCGTCCACACGTCCCATTCCTCCCGCGTCATCCGCATCAGCTCGACGAGCGACGGCGAGGCGGTGGAGGGCCCCCTGTGCGTGTGCGGGTGCGGGTGCCTCCCCGTGCCCGTATCGAACGCAGCCGAGCCCGCGAAAGCCCCGCCCCCGGAAGCCGATGGGTCGCGGGGGAGGTAGTCCTGCTCCCTCGTTGCCTGCACCAGCTTCGCCCCGTTCCACGGACACACCTCCTGGCAGATGTCGCACCCGAACACCCGGTTCCCCATCATCGGCCGCAGACCCTCCGGTATGGTCCCGCTGTTCTCGATAGTCAGGTAGGAGATGCACAGTCGGGCGTCCATGACCGGCGCGCCGTTCTCGTCGCGGCCGAGGAGCGCGCCGTTCTCGTCGCGGCCGAGGAGCGCGCCGGTGGGGCAGGCGTCGAGGCATGCCCGGCAGGTGCCGCACCGGTCGGCTTCGAACGGGTCGTCGTAGTCCAGCTCGAAGGGGAGCAGCAGCTCGCCCAGGAAAAAGCAGGATCCCCGCCGCGGATCGATGAGCATGGTGTTGCGGCCGAACCACCCCAGCCCGGCCCGGCGCGCCAGCTCCCGCTCCAGCACCGGCCCGGTATCGACGTACGCCCGGGCGAGGGGCAGCTCCGCGCCCGTTTCGTCCTCGACCCACCGCAACAGCTTCAGCAGCTTCTTCTTGACGACCTTATGGTAGTCTCGCCCGCGGGCGTATCGGGCGATCACCCCGGTGGCCGGATCCCCCTGGGTAGGGAGGCCGGAGGCGAAATCGATGAGGGTGGTGCTGGCGTCGTCGTCGGTCCGGCCGAGGCCCCCGGAGGGTGCCGTGCCCGGCGGGTCGGCGCTTTCCGCCCTGGAGTCCGCCGCCTTCCGGTCCGCGTGGGCCGTCCCGGAGCCGGCTGCGCTCCGCACCGCCCCCACGGCCCCGTAGTGGTGGGCCACCACTACGGCGGACCTCAGCTCCGGCCATCGGCTCCGCGGCTCGAGCCGCGCCTCGACGGCGTCCTCCCGGGCCAGGTAGCTCATGGCGCCGTGGAGCCCGCGCTCGATCCAGGCCCGATACAGCGCTGCGTGGTCGCTGGGTCGGAGCGGTGCGATCCCGACCGCCTCGAAGCCGAGGCGGCGGGCCGTGCGTCGGATCCCATCCGAGAGGGCGGCGAGCGGAGTCGGGTGCGCGGTCATGGTCGAAGGGTAACGGGGATATCGATGGAGCGACCACCCCGGCCATGGGGGGCGAGCCCCCGTCGGGCTGGCTTCCGCGGTGCCCGCGCGTGGCCCGGGCTGGACCCTCCGCCGCCAGCCGCCAGCCGCCAGCCATGGGTGGCCGGGAGGGTGGGCCGTCAGCCGCCAGCCGCCAGCCGTGGGTGGCCGGGAGGGTGGGCCGTCAGCCGCCAGCCGCCAGCCGCCAGCCGTGGGTGGCCGGGAGGGTGGGCCATCAGCCGTCAGCCGCCAGCCGTCAGCCCTCAGCCGTCAGCCGTCAGCCGCCA
>CAYMLW010000284.1:0-5879 GCA_964391035.1 uncultured Gemmatimonadaceae bacterium | reverse complement strand
ACGGCGTGGAGGATGTCGCATGATTGCTATGACACTTTGGAAGCGACGAACTAGTGAATACGCACGCCTCGCCTGTCGGCATTGACCAAACATTTCGCTCTGCTCCTGTTCTTCGTGACTTCGATCGGTCCTTGAAGACTGTCGGAGGCCCGGCGGAGTGATCGAATCAGATTCCCCTACCCGCTCCCTCTCCTACTTCAATCAGCGGGGTCATAACGCACTGGGCGTAACCTGCGGCGCGCGCAGCGCGCTGTCAGGTTCACGCCCTCGTTATGACTCTCTGCGGTTCCTTCGAATTGCGGGCAGATAGAACGATGCGAGCGACAGCCAGAGTTCCTCACCAACGAGTCGCTTCCTTCCAATAGGATAGCGGGCCGCGCAAAGCGGACCGCCGTCTCCCTTCTACTCCACCTCGATGATCGAACGGACCTGCGTCTGAACCTCTGGGATTCGATTCTGCACTACGTCCCAGACCAGTTCGTAGTCCACTCCGAAGTACCCATGGATCAGCCGGTTGCGCGTGGCCGTCATGAGGCGCCACTCAAGCTGGGGATGCTGGGCTCGATACTCAGCAGGCACTTTGCTCGCGGCCTCTCCTATTACCTCAAGACTGCGGACGAAGGCACGCTGTAGCGTCTCGTCGGCCAGGAATTCCTCGAGCGTCAGGCCAGCACTCGTATCGATGAGATAGTCGGCTTCGGCCAGGATATGCCGAAGATAGTCACGCGGCTCGAACGACATCCTGTGCCTCGGCCAGGATACGCGGCCCTAAGAACGGCGACAGCGCCTCGGTGGTCACCAGCTCCACCGGTCGTCCCAGCTTTTCCTCCAGAAGCTCGGAGAGGGCCAGGAACCGAGCGAACGTCTTGGCGCCAGGGGAGAACTTCACCAATACATCCACGTCGCTGTCCGGACGGGCTTCTCCTCGAACTACGGACCCGAAAAGAGCTAGACGTTCTACTCCCAACCCACGGATTTCGGATTCCGCAGCAGTCAGGCGTCTGATCGCCTCGTCCCGGGTCAACACGTTCATGGTCATAGGGTCAAGTTACTCCCCGCGCACTGCCCGGTCCAACGCCTTCCTCGAGAGTCATAACGCACTGGAGCTAAGCTGCGGCCCGTCCTACCGCGCGTCCACCAGCGGCTCCTTGACCTGTCCCCGCGCAGGACCCTCTCCCGAACAGGCCGACAGCTTCAGCTCTTCGTTATGCCCCGCTCAATACGATTCCTACGCGCTGTAACCACGCAGGCTCTCGGGGTCCGGGGAGACGCCCGTCCGAAGACATTCCGTTCCCCTGTCCGCCAGCCGGGCCGCCATGGAGCAGGTCAGGCCGCTTTACTTGTCCGGGCGCAGGGCGCGGTGTTGGAGGTTCGCCGGGATCCTACCGAGTCCCATCCCGAGGATTCCCGTCTGTGTGTTACTGCAGAGACGATGACCCCGCGGCCCCCGTTCCACTCGATCCGCATACTACTGCAACATCCCATACCGACCATACCGCGCCCGGTGACTTCGATCGGTCCTTGAAGACTGTCGGAGGCCCGGCGGAGTGATCGAATCCGACTCCCCTACCCGCTCCCTCTCCTACTTCAATCAGCGGGGTCATAACGCACTTCTATGCTGCGACTCGCGGCTCGCCGTGGCAATGCATCTGCTGCGAGCCGACACCTGGAAACATACGGGTGCGACTACGGAACGCGCCGCCACGGTGTCCCTCGGGCGACTCCGTGCTGGTCGAATTGGTACGGCGTGCGACGCCGCCTAATCGCGACGAGCCGCAGCCGAGACGGCCGCAGCCTAATCACGGTCTACTCCGAACGATCCGGCCACCCCTTCCCATCCCATTGCCGCCTGGCCAGGTCCCAGCTCTAATCGGCCTCTTCTCCCCACGGCGGGCCGATCGGGACCGGGTCGTAGGCCTCGGGGTCGTCCGGGCGGTCGAGGGGGCTGCGGATGTGGAGTCCGCTCTCTTCGATCACGTGCAGGTAGATCGTCGTGGTTCGGAGGTCCTTGTGCCCCATGACGCTCTGGAGCGTGCGGATGTCGCAGCCCCCGCGCAGGGCTTCGGTCGCGAAGGAATGGCGGAAGGTGTGGCACGTGGCACGCTTCGGGATCCCCGATCGTCGGACGGCGGCCTTGACCTGGCGTTGCACGGCGGTGGCGTGGAGGGGCCGGCGTCCCCTCCGGCCGGTCACGGGGTCTTCCGTGCGGGTCGATGCGGGGAACAGGTACTGCCATCGGATCTCGTACCCTGCGCCGGGGTCCTTGCGGTGAAGAGCCCCGGGGAGAGCCGCCCAGCCCTCGCCGGCCGCCCGGTCGATCCTGTTGAGCTCGGCCACCCGTGCGATCTGGGCGCGCAGGAGTCCCACGGCGCGGTGGGCGAGAGGCACGTACCGGTCCTTCTGTCCCTTGCCGTCCCGTACGAGGATCTGCCGTAGCTCGAAATCGATGTCCTTGACCCGCAGGTGCAGGCACTCGTCGAGTCGGAGGCCGGCCGAGTAGAGGAGCACGACGACCAGGAAGTACTTTCCCTCGAGCTCTCGCAGTACGCGCAGGACCTCTCCGTGCGTGAGCACTACCGGGACCCGCCGGGGCCCTTTTGCTCGCGGGACCCCGGCCAGCTCGTCCCGTCCGAACACTTCGCGAAACAGGAAGCCCAGGGCGGAGGCGGCCTGGTTCCTGCTACGGGCGGCCAGGTGCTGCTCGGTCGCCAGGTGGTCGAGGAACGCCTGGACGTCGGTAGCGTCCAGGTCGTCGAGCTGGTCCACCGATGTGCGGCTGAATCGGACGAACCGCCGTGCCCAACCCGTGTAGGCGGCCTCGGTCTTCGGCGAGTAGCCGCGGGCCCGCAGCGCGCGGCGGAGTGCGTCGAGGAGCTCGTCGCCGTCCGCCGGGAAACGGGGCGACGCCGGGGCCGATGAGGTCATGACCAGCCTCGGGCCGAACGCGCGCGAAAGCGCCCGCTGCACGGTTTCCGTGTTCGGCATGGTCCACAACCGGCGGTTCGGGACCCAGCGGCGACCGGGAATCCCCTTCACCACGCCGATGTCATCGTCGCTGAACGGCGGCGCGAAGCTCAACTCCAGCCGCTGTCCCGCCTCCCGGACGCGGACCGGCGGGCGCTTGGATGCCCGGCCCTGCGGCCGCGCACCGGCGCCCATTCCCGTAGCCTTCGGACCGCTCGCCTCCATCGGTTCCTCCTCGATCCGTCCGTGCTGCGTCCCTGGCCAGGCGAGGACAGGGTGAGTCCGAATGAAACGGCGCCTGCGGGGCGAGGGAATAGCGGAACGGGACGAAATCCAGGGTGCTGGCGGCCACACTCCGTGGCCGTCGCTCCCAGCTGCGTCACGACCGGGTGCGTCGCGGGAGCAGACTGGATCAGCGACGGAGCCGGGTGCTCACCCACGCCATCGCGTCCTCGAGCTCCTCCGGCGAGATGGCGTGACCCATCTGGTAGTCCCGGGCCTCGATGTCGGCCCCGGCGGCCTCCAGGGCGGCTCGTCCTTCCACCGCCCACGCGTGCCGCACCGCCGGGTCGTGCGTCCCGTGGCCCCACCAGATCGGCGTGCCAACCGTTTCTTCGGTCACCTCCACGTCCGGGTGCTGTGGCAGGAACCCGCTGAACACCAGCACGCCCGCGAGTCGACCGGGGTGTCGCAGGGAATAGGCGAGGGCCATGGTGCCGCCCTGGGAGAATCCGCCGAGAACGATGGGGCCGGGATCGAAGCCGAGGACGTCGGGCAGCTCGTCGAGGAAACCCTCGAGCCGCGCCTGCGACGCCTCGAAGCTGGCGGCCTCGGGGCGCGTCCCGCCTTCGTAGCGGTACCACGCCCAGCCCGGGCCGTAGCCCCACTCGAGCGCGGAGTGGGGCGCCCGGGGAAGCACGAGGGACGCGCCCGTCGGGATCCCGTGACGCAGCGGCCCCAGGTCCGACGGATCGGCGCCCCGGCCGTGCATCAGGACGATGACGGGCTCAGCCTCGGCCGCGCCGTCGGGCTGATACACCGTCGCGGCCAGTCCCTGCTCCACTTCCCTTCTCGGCATCATCGGATCGGCTCCAGTGTCCCCTCGATGTCCATCCGCCGGGACTCCAGCCACCCCGGCAGCCTCAGCTCGCTCCCCAGCGCCTCCACCGGCTCGTCCACCAGGAACCCCGGACCGTCCGTGGCGATCTCCAGGAGCTGCCCGTCGGGAGCCCTGAAGTAGATGCTCCGGAAATAGCCCCGGTCCCGCACCGGCGTGACGTCCACGCCCAGCCGCGACAGGTGCTCCCGCCACTCGGCCTGCTGCTCCTCATCCCGCGCCCGGAACGCCACGTGATGGGTCTGGCCGATCCCCGGACGGGCACGATACGTCGAGCCCTGCCAGCCGAACAGCGTCCACGCGCTGTGGGGCGCGACACCATCGCCATCCCGGGCACCCCAGAAGTAGTGATGCGTCCGGCCGTCATCCCGGTTCACCGTCCGCTTGATCACCTCCAGCCCGAGCACCGCCGGGTACCAGTCCAGCGCGAGCTCCAGGTCGTCCGTGATCCCGCTGATATGGTGGATCCCGCTCAGCCGCATGTCCCCCGTCACCTCCGGCACCGGCTCCGGCCACGTCAACGCCCCGATCGCCGCCTCGTCCCGATGCCCACGCAGCAGTCGCTCCGGTGGGATCCTCAGCTCGCGACCCAGCTCCTCCGGCGACTCGTCGATGAGATAGCCCGGGCCCGCCGTCGCGATCTCCAGGATCTGGCCATCGGGATCCGCGAAGTAGATGCTCGTGAAGTAGCCCCGGTCGTACGGCCCGCTCACCGCCACACCCGCATCCGTCAGACGACGCTTCCACTTCAGCTGCGCGTCCTCCGTCTCCACCCCCAGCGCCACATGATGCACGCCGCCGACCTCCCACCTGCCCTTCGACGCCTCCGATCGCTCGAAGAACGTCAGCAGCGTCCCCGGCTCACCCGCCCCATTGCCGAAATAGAGATGGTACGAGCCAGGATCGTCGAAGTTCACCGTCTTCTTGACCAGCCCCAGCCCCAGCAACTCACGATAGAACCGCACCGTGCGACCCGCATCCGCCGACACCATCGTGATGTGATGGAATCCCGTCGTCCTGAGCCCGTTCATGGTGCCCCTCCCGAGAATTATCTCACTGCCGAGATAATACCCCCGACGGGATGGAAGTTCCACGGGCGCCCGAACAGCGGAGGCGCACCGCGCCGGGCGTCCGAACAGCGGAGGCGCAACGCGCCGGAGCGTCCGAACAGCGGAGGCGCACCGCGCCGGGCGCCCGAACAGCGGAGGCGCACCGCGCCGGGAGCGCCCGAACAGCGGAGGCGCACCGCGCCGGAGCGTCCGAACAGCGGAGGCGCACCGCGCCGGAGCGCCCGAACAGCGGAGGCGCAACGCGCCGGGCGTCCGAACAGCGGAGGCGCACCGCGCCGGAGCGTCCGATCCTACCGGCTGGTGACGTCGCGGAACTGGACGGGCACGCCCTCCGGGATGCGCTGGCCGAGGGCGCCGGCGTCCCAGTTGGTGAGGCGGACGCAGCCGTGGGAGGGGGCGTACCCGATGGTCTCCGGAACGCTGGTGCCGTGGATGCCGTAGTGGTCCCTGGAGAGCTGCATCCAGACGATGCCGACGGCGTTGTTGGGTCCTTCGGGCAGGGTCGCGTCTTCCTTGCCGGGGTCGACGCGGCTGAGCAGTTCGGGCTGGTAGTGCCAGGTGGGGCCGAAGGTGATGGACTCGACGGTGAAGTGGCCGTCGGGCGACGGAGCGTAGTAGGCTCCGAGGGTGGACGGGAGGTGCATGAGGATGGTGCCGGCATCGTCGAGGGCGTGGAGGTTGTTTCCGCCGTCGGAGATGACGATGCGCGCGACGGGCCCTCCGCCGGT
>CAYMLW010000283.1:0-5881 GCA_964391035.1 uncultured Gemmatimonadaceae bacterium | reverse complement strand
CGGCTGGCGGCTCGCGGCTGGCGGCTGGCGGCTGGCGGCTCGCGGCTGGCGGCTGGCGGCTGGCGGCGGGCGGCTGGCGGCTGGCGGCTGACGGCTGGCGGCTCGCGGCTGGCGGCTGGCGGCTCGCGGCTGGCGGCTGGCGGCTGGCGGCTGACGGCTGGCGGCTCGCGGCTGGCGGCTGGCGGCTCGCGGGCCGGGTTGCTGCGCAGACGGACGTTCTGCATGATGGCCGGGTCCAGCCCCGATGCTACCCGCAGGAGGACCGTATGCGAATCTCCGCCCGTCACGCTCCCGTCGGGCTCCTCATCCTCGCCACCGTCCTGGCGCTCGGAGCGTGCGGGGACGGGGGAGGAGAAGCCGCGGCGGGCGAGGTCGAGAGGGAGGCCGCGAGTGGGGCGGTGGTCGGGGCCGGCGGCGCCGCGGCGTCGTGCGTCGCCGACTACGCGAGCAATCCGTGCGACCTGCTGACCGGGGAGCTGGTCCGGGGTGAGATCGCCGGCGCGCCCCCGGACACGGAGCAGGACAGCTACAGCGGCTCGTCGTTCTCGTCGTGCTCGTACAGCTGGCCGAGCGATCGGATGGCGAGCCGCGAGGTGGCGGGTCGCAGCATCGAGTACCCCGAGAGCAACAGCATCCGGCTGGCCTGGATCGAGACGTACGAGACGGACGACCCCCGGGCCCGGTTCCGGCGCGAGTACCTGCCCACGGAAGAGGAGGTCCAGCGGGGCCGGGAGATGATGGCCGAGCGCCTGGACGAGCAGGTCCAGGAGGGCGAGCTGTCCGAGAGCCAGCGGGAGCTGGCCGGCGACATGGCGGACGCGGTCCCCGGCGGACTGTCTTTCCAGGCCGTGGACGACGTGGGCGACATGGCGTCGTGGAGCGGCAACACGCTCTATGTCCTCGATGGAGCGACGAGCTTCCAGGTCGAGGCCGATGTCTCGACCGAGTCGAGGGAGGACCGGGACGCCGCGGTTCGGATCGCCACCGCGCTCATGACGGCCTGCCGGTAGGGGCGGGCCTGCCGGTAGGGCCGGGCCCCCGGCTGGGGCGGGCTGGGGTCCGGCGGGTGGCCGAGCGCGGGGCTGGTGAAAGGCGTCGGAACTGTCGGAACGGCTTGCCACGCCGGAGACGAAGGACTACGAAGCGGGAACCCCTTCCGCCGCCACCCGCTCGACCTCCCGCCAGACGCGCATGAGGTTGCCGCCCCACAGCTTGCGGATCTCCTCCTCGGTGTAGCCCCGTCGGATCAGCTCGAGGGTGACGTTCAGGCTCTCGGCGGCGCTGTTCCAGCCGCGGACGCCGCCGCCGCCATCGAAGTCGGAGCTGATGCCCACGCGGTCGATGCCGATGAGGTCGACCGCGTGGTCGATGTGGTCGACCAGGTCGGCCACCGTGCCGCCGGGCCAGCGGGCGTCGATCTCCTCCGCGCGGCGCCGGTACTCGGCTCGCTCGGCGTCGGTGAGCCGCTGCCACGCGGCGTAGCTCGTGATGCCGAGCTCCTCCCGGAGCGACTCCTGGGCCGCGACCTTCCCGGGCTCCGGCAGCTTCACGAACTCGCCGAGCCCCACGATCTGGACCACGCCGCCGCCGCGGGCGATGGCCCGGAGCTGGGCGTCGCCGAGGTTGCGTGGAATCGGGGTCAGGGCCTGTGTGGCCGAATGCGACGCGATGACCGGCGCACGCGAGACCCGGACGGCGTCCAGAACGGCTTCACCCGAGACGTGGGACACGTCCACCATCATCCCCAGCCGGTTCATCTCCCGGACGACCCCCTCGCCGAAGGCGCTGAGCCCGCCGTGCTCCGATTCCGACTCGCCCGGACCGGGATTGGCGGAGTCGGAGATGTCGTTGTGGCCGTTGTGGGAGAGGGTCAGGTAACGGCCCCCGAGGTCGTAGTAGCGCTCGAGCAGGGAGAGATCCCGGCCAACCATATAGCCGTTTTCCATCCCGATCACCGCCACGCGCCTGCCCGTCGCGGCGATCCCCTCGACCTCGGCGGCCGAATAGGCGAGCTCGATCCGGTCGGGACAGAGATCTTCGGCCATCCGGTGGATCGCCGCGAACCGGTCGAGAGCCGTCCGCTCCGCCGCCGCGTAGCCGTCCGGCGTCCGCTCGCCCTGCCCCACGTAGACGATGAAGAAGGCGGCATCCACGCCCCCCTCGACCATCTTCGGCACGTCCACCTGCCGGTCCGTCCACTCGCAGGGGTTCACCTCGTGGGCGAAGCGGGGCGAGATGTCGACGTGCGAGTCGATGATGAGGGCGCGATCGTGGATCCGCCCGGCCTCGGCGACGACGCCTGGATCGGGTGTGGTCCCGGCCGCGGGCTCACCGGGGACGGGGGGCCGCGTCTCCGAGTGTGGGGTGGCGACACACGCGGTCGCCACGCACACGGCGGCCGCCAGGGGCAACAGGGTCCCGAGGGCCGACGGGCACCGACGATGAGGGTCCATCCGCTACGCTCCTGTGCACGTGCGGGTGGGGGCTCCATGTGAGTCCGGAACCTGCGGACGCGAGGGCGTTCCGGCAACCGGGCCTCAGTGCCGGGCGATCGCCGCCGCCAGTGCCTCGTCCCCGGCCATGGAGCGCGCGCACTCGCCGAGGGCGGTGTTCAGCGACTCCCGGACCATGCCCATCAGCCCGATCAGCGCCTGCTGCCGCTCGTCCGAGCCGGTGTAGACGTTCGAGTAGATCTCGCGTTCCGTCTCCGGGTCCACGAAGATCGCACGGAGCTGCACCCTGGACCGGGCCCCGACATTGATGAACCCGGCATGCCGACTCGCCTCGAGGTCGAGCAGCTCGAGGTCGACGCGCACGTCGCCGCCGCCCGCAGCCAGCCATTGCTGGCCCGACTCCTCGAGCGTGGCCTGCACGGCGTCGAACAGCGCCTCCTCTACAGGACGCTCGGGGAACAGGTTGTAGGTGTGGATGCCCTGTTTGAACTGGGCGATCCGTTCCTCCTCGGCGCCGGCGCTCCGGTCCGTGAACGTCCCGCGCACGAACGTCACCGGAGGCTGCACCGTCGCCAGGACATCGTCCGGAGAAACGCCCGGATCGAAGCGCGGCTGCAGATCGACATTCACCGAATGCGTGCATCCGGCCAGGGTCAACACCGAGAGGAGGAGGGGGGCCGCAGCCCGGATCCCGGTCTTCATGAGTCTCTCCTTGTGAAGTGTCCCAGGGGTGGATCGCCCGATCGTCAGTTCCGCCACCCCTCACCGGTGTACGAGAAGGTGAACGACAGGCCGAAGGCCCGGGCCGTGAGCGTATCGTCGCTGTCCTGGTCTTTCATCGTGCCGACCATGGCGTGCCCCGCCGCACCCAGCATCCAGTTGTCCGAGATGATGAAGTCCTTGCCCACGATCACGGAGGCACCCACACCGGGGTCGGTGTTGCCTTCCATGTTCGTGCTCTCCTGCTCGATGGTCAGTCTCTGGATTCCGACCGCCGCGCCGACGAACACGCTGCTCGGAACCACGTAGTACCCGGCACCGACGCCGAATCCGGTGAGCGTGGCCGTCACATCATCATCGTCGGTGTCCACGGTGCGCCCGCCCATCTCCAGCGTCGGACCGGAGATGACCGCGCCATGGAGGTCGCCGAACACCACCAGGTCATCGCTCAGGAACCTGCCGAACGAGAGCCCGATCAGCGTGCTCGTACCCGATACCTCCAGAGGATCGGAGGAGAACACCGCCGATCCGCCACCCAGGTTGCCACGGAACCAGAACCCGGATCGCTCCCGGTCCCCCTGGTCCTGCCCCGACAGCGGCGCGGCCAGAAACAGCCATGCCACGGCCACGAGGCCGATTGCCCGACTCGATCCGATCATGTAGGCCTCCCGTTTCGTGTTCAGTGCTCCGCGACCCAGTCGTAATTCAAGCTGGCTCGGGCATTGAACGAGTCCTCGTCATGGCTCACGGTCCCCGTCAGCCGCGTGGATGTCTCGAAGGTCCCCTCGATCTCGATTCGACCCCCGACGGCCGTCCGACTGCCGCGATCGAAGGAGAACCGCTTCCCGTTGATCGCGATGTCGTCGTAGACGTAGTTCGTGATCGTCACGCCCGAGTACGGCAGCTTGATGATCAGCGAGGCCCCCTCGTCCAGCGGCGAGCCCGTGGAGCTGATGGCGCCGCCACTGATGTAGAGCGTCACGACCTCCATCCCGTCGGCGTACCCGCGCCAGACACCGGTCTCGGGAGCGAATGGGTCATCGCCCGGGCACGCGGTGAGGGTGAGCGTATCTCATAACACTAGGACCGCCACCGAGAACGTACGGACCGATCGGACCGTCATGGGTTCCCTCCCGTTGGGGTCGGGTACCCAGTTGACACGATCCGTACCACACCTGCCCTGGTGTGTAAACCATTGGGGAATAACAATATAGGTGATCGGACACCGCGTCCGGTCGTAGCAGTTCGCTACACTCCGTGTAGTGAATCGCTGCCGGGTCACGAGCCCCGCCGACGGCCGGAATGGGGACCGCGCGGTAGCGGGTCGCTACCACCTCCGTAGCGAAACAGGACTACCGGGCCGAGTCATTGGACGTCCTATCGTGTTGTGTCACAGCGAGTTGGGCGAAGTAGTCACACTGGTACGTGTCGTGGTGGTAGAGGCAGCGGGCGCGGCTGGCACGGAGAGGGTGGGCCGTGCGCGGTCGCGTCGGTCCCCGAACCCGGAGGATCGGATGACGAGGTTGCGCTACCTGCTCGCGATCGCCCCGGTCTGCGTGTGTGTCGGGTGTGACGGCGGCTCGGCGGTGGATCTCGCGGTTCCGGAGGCCCTGTTGGAGGCCTCGGCGGAGGTGGCCCCGCCCGGCGAATACGTTTTCTACGGCACAGCGGACGGCTATCCGCGTGGCAGTGATGAGATGCGTGGTGGAGTGCTCGTGATCTGCGGGCCGAAGGAACCGGATGCCGGTCCCCGGCTGGTGGCGGCCACGCATCCCCCCGCGTTCCGGGGGATCCGGGAGCGGTTCGCTTCCCGGATGATGGTGGCGGGCCAGGCGCTGTTCACCGACACGGTCGCGGTGACGCTGGCGGATGGCAGCGTGATCATGCTGGAGCGGCTTCGACACGCCCATGGCCAGAGCACGCCGGCGGATTCCCTGATCCGACTCTGCGTGTCCGACCTGCGGGCGGTGCCGGGCAGTGTGCTGCTGGCGGGCCGGGAGCTGGACATCCCCGGCGACGGCGTTGTCCGCCTTCGTTTCACTGCGGACTCGGCACGGTGAGGCCTTCCGGGTCGGCTTCTCCGCTCGTCCGGGGAGGCGCAGGTGCGTATGATAAAGGGGTACGGTCGCGGCGGAGGGTGGCCGATGGATCTCCGTACCCGAATCCTGGCGCTGTTTCTGGGTCTGGGCGTTGCGCCGATTGTTGCGCTCGGGGTCCTGGGCTACCTGCGTTCCATGGATGCGGTGGAGGCCCTGGTCCGGGCCCAGGCGGGGTCGATCGCCGCGCAGGCGTCGGAGCGGGTGGCGGATCGCTACGAGCTGCGTCGGTCGGAGCTGCGCCTGCTCACGGAGAACGAGGAGACCCAACGGCTGCTCCGTGTGAGCGCGGGCCGGAGCAGCGCGCCGATGGACTCGGCGTACCGCCGTGCGAACGACTACCTGATGCGGGCCTGGTCGCTGTTCGGCTCCTCGTACACAGGGATCCAGCTCCTGGACCCCGGCGGCGTGGTGCTGTACGCGCTGGGGAGCGAGCGGAGCGAGCCGCACCTCAATCTGGCGACGCTGAGCCGGAGCCAGCTCCCGGGGCTGTTCCGGCTTCATCTGCCGATCACGGACGTGGCAGGGGGTGAGTCACTCGGCATGGTGGTGGCAGCGCTGAGTCCCGAGGCCGCCCTGCCGTTCGATGCTCTGGCCTCGAGCTTCGGGCAC
>CAYMLW010000282.1:0-5958 GCA_964391035.1 uncultured Gemmatimonadaceae bacterium | reverse complement strand
TTCGAGGTGGTGGTCAGCCCGGCCAGCTCGCTGGTGGGCGAGACGCTCCAGAGCGCGGACTTCCGGAGCCGGTACCAGGCCGCGGTGATGGCCATTCACCGGGCGGGTGAGCGGGTGAACGCGAAGCTGGGCGAGGTGTCGCTGAAGGAGGGTGACACGCTGCTGGTCCTGAGCGACCCGGGCTTCGGCGACCGCTGGCGTCACCGCAGCGAGTTCCTCCTGGTCAGTCACCTGGGCGGGAGCCCGCCGCCACCGGCCCGGCAGGCCTACTTCGTCGGCACGGTCATGCTCGGCGTGGTGCTCGTGGCCGGGCTGTTCGGCGTGCCGATCCTGCACACGGCCCTCGTCGGCTCGATCCTCCTGGTGGCCGGCGGCGCCATCACCCCGGCGGAGGCCCGGGACAGCCTCGAGCTGGACACCCTGGTCGTGATCGCCGCAAGCTTCGGGATCGGGGCGGCCATCCAGGCCAGCGGGCTCGGCGCCGCCGTGGGCCATCTGGTGGTGGCCGGGTTCGCGGGCGCCGGCCCCATCGGCGTGCTTCTAGGCCTCACCCTAGCGACGCTGATCCTCACCGAGCTCATCACGAACAACGCCGCCGCCGTTCTCCTCTTTCCCGTGGCCCTCGCCGCCGCGGCCGAGCTCGGCGTGGATCCGCGCCCGTTCCTGATCGCCCTGACCGTGGCTGCGTCCGCCAGCTTCCTGACCCCGATCGGCTATCAGACCAACACCATGGTCTACGGGATGGGCGGCTACCGGTTCACCGACTACGCCCGCCTCGGCGCGCCCCTCACGCTGCTGGTCATCGTGACCATCATGGTGGCCGTCCCGATCTTCTGGCCGTTCTGAGGGAGCCGCCCACCGGCTCTCGCCGCGACGCAGGCCGGAGTCGGGCTCCCGGTAGGATCTGCTTGACCCGGGCTCCCGGGTGGCCCTATCCATGGTGCACCGGCGGGTGGTGGACAGCGGAGGACCGTGATCGAGACCGAGGATCGACCCCCGACTCCTGGCCGCGCCCTGACGTTCGGGCTGGTGGGCTGTGGTCGAATCGCACGGCGGCACGTCGCGCAGATCTGTCGATGCGGCAGGCTGGCGGCCACGTGTGACGTCATCGAGGCGCGGGCGGCCGCCCTGGCGAGTCCGTACGGCGCGGCGCACTATGGGACGATCGAGGCGCTGCTCGCGGAGCACCGGCCGGACGTGGTGGCGGTGTGTACGCCCAACGCCCTGCATCCGGATCATTCCATACACGCGCTCGAGGCCGGGTCGCATGTGCTGTGCGAGAAGCCCATGGCGACAACGGCGGCGGCGTGCCGCGCCATGATCGAGGCGACGGAGCGGGCCGATCGCCGGCTCTTCGTCGTCATGCAGAACCGGTTCAACCCCCCGGTCCTCGCGGTGAGGCGACTCATCGAGCAGGGCCGGCTGGGCCGGATCCACAGCGTGGCACTGAGCTGTTTCTGGAACCGCGGGGACGCGTACTACGCCGCCGACCCTTGGAAGGGTACGGCCGCGCTGGATGGCGGCATCCTGCATACCCAGTTCAGCCACTTCATCGATCTGCTGCGCTGGATGATCGGGGAGCTCGAGGAGGTGCACGCGCTGGGAGCCAACCAGGCCCACGGGCCGCGCATCGAATTCGAGGACTGCGTGGTGGTGGCCGCCCGGTTCCGGAGCGGGGCCCTCGGCACGCTCCATTTCACGGTCAACGCGTACGGCGGCAACATGGAGGGCTCGCTGACGATCGTCGCAGAGAGGGGCACGGTCAAGATCGGGGGGCAGTACCTGAACGAGCTGGAGTATCAGCGGATCGAGGGGACTCCGGTCCGTGACCTGCGGCCGGGGCGTCCCGCCAACCGGTACGGGCACTACGAGGGCTCGATGTCGAACCACGACCGGGTGTACGACAATGTCGTGGACGTGCTGCGCGGCACGGACGCCATCACCGCCGACGGCTACGACGGGCTCCGGACCGTGGAGACCATCGAGGCGATCTACAGGGCGGTCCGTCATGGAGCCTGAGATCCGGTCGATCGGGATCCGGGACGTCCGGTTCGGCGAAGGGGTCACGATCGTCGAGCCGGTCAACCTCTACGAATGCGAGATCGGGGACCACACCTTCATCGGCCCATTCGTGGAGGTGCAGCGGGGCGCGGTGATCGGCGCCCGCTGCCGGATCCAGTCCCACGCCTTCATCTGCGAGCTCGTCCGGATCGGCGACCACTGCTTCATCTCTCACGGCGCCATGTTCATCAACGACGCTTTCGAAGGGGGTGGGCCGGCCGGCGACCCTGCCGAATGGCGGCCCACGGCCGTCGGATGCCACGTCGCCATCGGCACCAACGCGACGATCCTGCCGGTCCGGATCTGCGATCATGTCGTGATCGGCGCGGGGAGCGTCGTGACCCGGGACATCACGCGCCCCGGGATATACGCCGGCAACCCGGCCCGCTTCCTCCGGGAAGCCTGAGCTTCCATGACGGGGCCTGGTACCGGTGAGAAGGAGCGCCGGGTCGCCCCGGGGACGGAGGTCCTGGCGGGGAAGACCGTCCTGTTGATCTCGCCCCAGCCCTGGGACCACATACCGGTCTCGAAACACCACTACGCCCTCGAGCTCGCGAGCCGGGGCAACCGTGTGTTCTTCCTCGAAAGACCCGACCCCGGGCGACCCTGTGCCCCGACAGTCACACGGCTCCCGGACCACCCGGGCGTGGCTATCGTGCGCTACCGCCCCTGGATCCCCTCCGCCGTCCGCTACCACGCCGCCAGGGTCCTGGGCGGCCTGCTGCGCCGCGAGGTCCGCGGGATCCTGCGGGCGCTGCCGGCCCCACCGGACGTGGTCTGGTGCTTCGACCCGAACGCGTTCCCCGACCTGGCGGCCTTCGGCGCGCCACTCACGATCTACCACCCCGTCGATCGCCTGGAGCGGCGGCACCAGGTGGCTGTGGCCCGGTCCGCCGATCTCGTGCTCAGCGTCTCGCCGGAGATCCTCGCGTCCGTCGACGGGGCCGGCGTTCCCACCCGTTTCGTCCACCACGGCCTCGCCCCGCCGTTCGCCGCGCTGGCCCGGGCCGGGCTGAAGACCACGCCGTCGCCCCGCGCCCCCGGCCCGCTCCGGGTGGGCTATGCGGGGAACCTGGTCCGGCCCGCCATCGACCGCACCGCGATCCGGGCGATGGTGGAGGCGCACCCGGCCGTCGAGTTCCACTTCTGGGGGCCCCGGACCCCCACGCCCCTGGAGCGGCCGCGGGCGGATCCCGACGCCATCGCGTTTCCCGGGGAGTTGGAGCGGCACCGCAACGCGCGATTCCACGGCGCCCTTCCCCCGAGCAGGCTGGCGTCCGCCCTGCAGCGCATGGACTGCCTGCTTCTCGCGTACGACCGGGACCGGCAGTACGATCGCTCGAACGCGCACAAGATCCTCGAGTACCTGAGTACCGGACGGGTGATCGTGTCCAGCCGCATCGCGCTGTACGCCGGCGAGCCGGACCTGGTCCGCATGCCCGAGCGGGACGACGGCCCGCTGTCGGCGCTTCTGCCGGAGACCCTCGACGCTCTGCCGCGGCTGAACGACCCGGGACTGCAGGATCGCCGGCGACGGCTGGCACTGGAGCACACCTATACCCGGCAGCTCGACCGCATCGACGCCATCGTTTCGCGACTGGATGGCCCGGAGACTTGCCGCGAGCCGCGACCCCTCATACCCTTGGGGCCGCTGACACCAGAACACGAGAGCTGATATGATCGACCGAGAAGGGATGCCGAAGTCCTCGAACATCTTCTGGCACAGGGGCAAGGTGGCCCGGTCGGACCGGGAGGGAGCCCACGGCCACAAGGGTGTGACGCTCTGGTTCACGGGGCTGAGCGGTTCGGGGAAGAGCACGCTGGCCATCGCGGTGGAGGAGGCGCTCTTCAACCGGGGCTGTCGGACCTTCGTGCTGGACGGAGACAACGTCCGCCACGGGCTGAACCGGGACCTGGGATTCAGCCACGAAGACCGCACCGAGAACATCCGGCGAGTGGGGGAGGTCGCCAAGCTGTTCAACAGCTCCGGGACGGTGGTGTGCACGGCGTTCATCTCGCCGTACCGGGAGGACCGGGACAACAACCGGTCGATCATGCCGGAGGGCGATTTCATCGAGATCTTCGTGGACGCCCCGCTGGAAGTATGTGAGGAGCGGGATCCGAAGGGCCTCTACGAGAAGGCGCGGAAGGGCGAGATCGAGGACTTCACCGGGATCGACGCGCCCTACGAGGAGCCGAAGAACCCGGAGATCGTGGTGAAGACGGCCGAGCACTCGGTGGAGGAGTGTGTGGACCAGATCCTCGGCTGGCTCGAGGAGAACGGCTACATGGGCGTGGTCCAGCCGGCCCAGGCAGCCGAGTAGCGGCCCCACGGAAGTGGCGCGCGGCCCCCGCAAGTCCTACGTTTCAGGGGAGGCTCTGAACCGGTCCACCGGTCCGGGGTAGGAGTCCAGGGAGAGCATGTCGCGGCGTCCGGCCCCGTGTCGCGACGCCTTTTTGCCCGGGAGAGCCCGTGAATCCCACCGCAGCCGGCGCCCGTACGCCCGAGCGCGACGCCGCCGCCGAGGCCGCCGAAGCCGACGCCGGCCAGGGGCTGGCCGCGTCGCTCGAACGGCTGCCCTCGCGGCTGCGCGAGGCGGTGGAGCCTCACGCCGACCGGCTGGATGTCCCCCTCATCGTCAGGGCCTACGCCTTCGCGGAGGACGCCCATCGGGGGCAGAAGCGGGCCTCGGGCGAGTCGTTCATCGTCCACACCACCGAGGTGGCCCGGATCCTGGCGGAGCTGCACCTGGACACGGTCTCGGTGGTGGCGGGGCTGACCCACGACACGGTCGAGGACACGGCCCGCACCCTCGACGACGTGGCGCGGGAGTTCGGCGAAGAGGTCGCCAACGTGGTGGACGGGGTGACCAAGATCGGGAAGGTCAAGTTCCGGTCGAACACCGAGCAGCAGGTCGAGAACTACCGGAAGCTGCTGCTGAGCATGGCCAGCGATGCCCGGGTCATCCTGATCAAGCTGGTGGACCGGCTCCACAACATGCGGACGCTGGACCACCTGCGGCCGGAGAAGCAGCGTCGGATCGCGCTGGAGACCCGGGAGATCTACGCGCCGCTGGCCCACCGGCTGGGGATGGCCCAGATCAAGTGGGAGCTCGAGGACCTGGCCTTCAAGCACCTGGAGCCGGAGGCCTACCGGGAGCTGGTGAAGAAGGTGAAGGAGCGGCGGGGCGAGCGGGAGGAGTGGGTCGAAGGGCTGCGTCGCCCGCTCGAGGAGGAGCTCCGGAACAACGGGATCCCGTGCGAGGTCTACGGCCGGCCGAAGCACCTCTGGTCGATCCACCGGAAGATGGTCCGGCGGGACAAGCCGTACGAGGAGATCTACGACCTCATGGCGATCCGGGTGATCACCGACAGCGTGGCCAACTGCTACCACGCCCTGGGGATCATCCACAACCAGTGGACGCCGCTCCAGGAGCGGTTCCACGACTACGTCGCGACGCCCAAGTCCAACATGTACCGGTCGCTCCACACCACCATCTTCGGGCCGGGCGGCCGGATGTACGAGATCCAGATCCGGACCCGGGAGATGCACCGCACCGCGGAGTACGGCATCGCCGCCCACTGGAAGTACAAGCAGGACGGGGCCCAGCCGCCGTCGCAGCAGGAGCTGGACGAGGTCGACGAGACGCTGACCTGGTTCCGGCAGGTGCTGGAGTGGCAGCAGGAGACCCGGGAGCCGGAGGAGTTCATGGAGTTCCTCCGGATCGACCTCTTCCAGGACGAGATCTTCGTCTTCACGCCGAAGGGCGACGTGAAGCAGCTGCCGAAGGGGGCCACGCCCATCGACTTCGCGTTCGCGGTCCACACGGAGGTGGGCCACCAATGCTCGGGGGCGAAGGTGAACGGCCAGATCGCCCCGCTCTCCCGGGCCCTGGA
>CAYMLW010000281.1:0-6019 GCA_964391035.1 uncultured Gemmatimonadaceae bacterium | reverse complement strand
GCAGGGGCACGGGCCCCCGGACCGCCACGGCGAGCCTGTCGACCGTCGGGCGCTTCACCGGCTGGCAGACGGAGCCCGGGGACACGCTCCTCCTGCGCGCGACGCTGGGCCAGGGGACGGTCGTTGTCGAGGCGGTCCGGGTCGAGGCCGGACCCGTGAGCCTGCAAGCGGACGGACAGTGGGACTTCGTCGACGGCTCAGGGAAGATCGACTACCGCCTCGCCGTGGCCGACCTCGAGCCACTCGGTCCCTACCTTCCGCCGGACCCGGAAAGGCGCCGTCCGTTCGCCGGTGGCCAGGTCGACCTCTCCGGCGCGATCGCCGGGACCCTGGAGAGCCCGCGACTCGAGGGTGAAGTGACGGCACAGAGGGCCCGGTGGGGGGAGTGGGCGGCCGAGTCCCTGGCCGGGAGCTATGCCCTTGCCTCGCAGGAGGGCCTGCCCCGGATCGGAGCGAATCTGGAAGGCCGGGACCTCCGGACCCCGGCCACGGACTTCGACCGGATCGACCTCACCATGGATTTCGGCCGGTCCGAGTTCGAGTTCATCCTGGACGCGGATCAGGAGGAGGAGCGGGGCGTGTTCGAGATCGAGGCCATCGGCCGGATCGACGAGGCGGGTCGTCGCGACATCCTGCTTCGCCGCCTCGATATCGATCTCCGGCGCCAGCGGTGGCGGCTGCCCCGGCCCGCCGAGATCGCCTGGACCCGGGACGAGGCCCTCGAGGTGGAGGGATTGACATTGAACCAGGCCGAGGGGCCGGGCCGGATCGCCCTCGACGGCGTCCTGGCCCCCGCCGATGATGTGAACGCCTCCATCGAGGTCGACGGGCTGCCCATCGGCGACGTGCTGGCGCTGGCCGGAGTGAAGGTCGAGCTCAACGGCATGCTCACGGCCGACGGAACCCTCGTCGGCCCCGCCGACTCGCCCGCTCTCGACCTACGAGTCGGCCTCTCCGATGGCGACTTTCGCGGCGTCCGGATCCGCAGCCTCGACACCGACCTCACGTACGACACCGCCACCCTGTCCGTCGACGGCGTGGGGCTCCTCGGTGACTCCGCCACGATCGAGATCGAGGGCGCGCTTCCCGCCCGCCTGCGCCTCGCCGGCGACCCCCTCTTCTCTCTCGTAGACGACGCCCCCATCGACCTCCGCATCGCCTCGAATACCTTCCCGCTCTCGACCGCCGACCCGGGTCTGACCATGGTCGAAGAGGTCGACGGCCGTGTCGAGGCCAACCTGCGCGTCACCGGCACGCCAGCCGAGCCCCGTCTCTCCGGCGCCGCCCAGCTCCTCGATGGCGCCCTGACCGTGCCCGTCCTCAATCGCCGCTTCGAGGGGATTCGCGGACGGGTCCTGTTGAGCGGGCGCGAGGCGAACCTCGAGCATCTCGTCATCGAGAGCGGCGGTCGGGCCGTCCTCCGGGGCACCCTCGACTTCCAGAACCTCATGGATCCCGTCCTCGACGTTCGGGCCGAGCTCCAACAGTTCCGGATCCAGGGGCTCGGCGGCGACGAAGCCGATATCGACGGCACCCTCGACGTCGGCGGCAGCCTCGCACGACCCATCCTCACCGGCAGCATACGGGCCGATAACGGCGCCCTCTCCCTCGCACCGCTCCAGCAGCCCGACCTCAGCAGCCGGCTCAGCGACTCCAGGCTCCAGTTCGCCGCCGAACCCACCTTCGACGCGCCCACCAGCGAGCGCAGCCTCTCGATCCGTGACCTCCGCCTCACCGCCGGTCCCGACCTCCGATTCGCCACCCAGGAGGCCGAGATCCCCCTCGCCGGGACCCTCACCGTCAACAAGACCGGCGAGTCCGTTCCCCTCCAGGGCACCCTCCGTGGCGAAGGCGGCTATTTCGAGCTCCGTGCGGGCGTTATCACGAGGCAGTTCCAGATCGTCTCGTCCGAGATCCGCTTCTTCGGCTCGCCCGAACCCAACCCGAGACTCGATATCGTCGCCTCACGCGTCGTCCGCTCAGCCGACGGCGGCACGTTCGACATCCAGGTCGCCGTCGGAGGCACCCTCCAGAACCCGTCGCTGTCGCTGGCCACGGCGGTCGGCCCCTCCATCCCCGAGTCGGAGCTCCTGAGCTTCCTGCTGTTCGGCCGCAACACGAGCGATCTGGGGCAGGTCGCCGGTGGGGGTGGGGGGGACGGTCTCTTGGGGCAGTCCGTGGCCTATCTGGGCATCACAGAGGGCCTCGCATCCCGTGTCACCGAGGCGGTCGATGTCCTCGACTACTTCCGGCTCGACTACCTGCCGTCCGGTGGGATCTACGCCATCGCGGGCGTGGAGCTCCGCAATGATCTGTTCCTGAACGCGGAGTGGCCGGTCAGCGCCGAGGCGGACCTGTCGGCGATCGGGTTGGAGTACCGGGCCGACTTCGGCCTTCTCCGTGGGGCCTGGGAACCGGTGCAGCGTCTGGATCGTCTGGTGGGTGCCCGGACGCTGTCGTTCATCGAGGCGGAGCTCCGGCGGCAGATCGTGGCGGCGTGGATCCGTCGGTGGACGTACTGATCCGGGGATCCCTGGGCCAGAAGGCGTCGATGACGATGGCTCCGGCCTTGCGCGCTGCGGGATGGGGCGTCCTCTTCCGGGCGAGGCGAGCGTTGAATCAGGGACAGCCCGCCGGAGGGCAACCCCGTTCCACCACAGGTTGGAGACGTGCTCGAAGTCCTTCTGCTCCTATCGCTTTCCGCCGCATCCCCGGACCCGGCGCCGCAGGACCCGGTGCGCCCGATCCGGCGGGCCGCGGAGCGGGCGGCCTTCGTGTACGAATCGCTGCTCCGGCGACGGGCTCCATCGCGCCTCGGGGGCGGGTCGTGGGAATGTGATGAGGTGATCGGCCGCTTCTGTTTCCACTTCACTGACGACGACGACTCGCCGTCGCACCCGGAGCACCCGGACATCCCGGCGGCGCGCCGGCGTGCGGTGGCGGCCTACCGGTCGTGGTTCTCTCTGCAGCCGGGCGAGCAGCAGGCGGCGGCTCCGTTGCTCCGGTACCTGGTGGACGATGACCGTGCGTCGGAAGCCGTGGCCGCGGCCCGGACCCACGCCTGGGCGGCCGACCGAACCCCGGAAAGCCTGCTTCTTCTGGGGATGGCGCTGCACGAGGCCGGTCGCTTTGCCGGGGCCGAGGCCGTGTTCGACAGCGCGCGCAGCGCCCTGCCGGCCGAGGAGCGGGAGCGGCTGGACGATGTGGGCATGCTTCTGGAGCCAGCCGAGCGGTCCGCGTACGAGGGCCTGGAGGATGGGGCCCGGGAGACGTACCACGCCCGGTTCTGGGCGTTTGCGGACCCGAGCCTGGGGGACCAGGGCAACGAGCGCCGATCCGCCCACTACGCCCGCCATGCCTGGGCCATGATCCTGGCGGACGCTCCACGGACGGCCGGAATGGTCTCGTGGGGCCGGGACACGGAGGAGATCCTGCTCCGCTACGGCCGGCCGACCAGCCGGGAGCGGATCCGACCTCCCCTGGGTCGACTGGGCAGGACGGACCTCTCGATGGTCGAGACGTTCGACCCGAACGCCGTCTCCTTCGTCCCTCCGGCGCTGTTGACTGCGGGCGTGTCCCGACTGCCATTGCCGGGCGTGAAGCAGGAGCTGGAGCGGGACACGGTCCGATCATCGTACGCCCCCGTGGTTCTGCGCCATACCCGTGGCCTGATGGTGCAGGCGGCCCGGTTCGAGGAGGCGGGGGGCGGCCGGCTCGTAGTGGCCGGCGTGCTCCGGCCGGATACGGCCGATCCACGGGCGGTGGAGCCCGTCGGTCGGCTGGTAGTGATGGATTCGCTGGGCCGCGAGGTGGGGCGGGCTCCCGGGCGGACCCGGATCGATGACTCGGGCGACGTGGAGGTCCGGGCCGATCTGGCACTGGAGCCGGGCAGCTACGTCTTCCGGCTGGAGGTCGATGACGACAGCGTCGGGCTGGCCGGTTGGGCCCAGGCGCCGATCGAGATCCGGATCCCCACCCCGCCGGGTCTCTCCGACCTGCTCATTGCCGCGCCCCGGGACACGCTGCCGGAAGATCGGAGCGAGCTGGACCCCCTGGCCGACCTGGTCGTCGAGCCGGGATCTCAGGTCCTGGTGTGGGCCGAGGCGGCAGGTCTGGCCCGCCCAACCAGGGAGGCGAGATTCGCGGTGGAATGGTGGGTCGAGGGCGCGGAGCCGGGAGGCTTCGTGGGTCGGGCGCTGCGCTGGCTGGGTCGCCAGATCGGGCTCGGTGGCCCGGACGATCCCGTCCGGGTCCGGTGGGAGGACGCACGGACGAACCAGCCGGTGCCCATCGCGTTCACCCTCGATCTGGCGGGGATGGATCCCGGTCTCTATCGCCTGGCCCTGACCCTGACCGACCGGGCTACAGGGCGGACGGCGACGGTCGAGCGCCTGTTCCGGGTGGATCCGGTGGCGGGAGGCGCCCGAGCCCGACGCTGAGGCCCACGTCGAGGCGCAGCTCGCTCAGCAGCTCCAGCGCCACGTCCGCGTACGCCGTGCCCGAGCCGGGCTGTGCGGTCAGCCGGAGCGTCGAGCTCGACGGGCCCACGATCCCGGCTGCGGAGGGTGGCGTCGGGGTCCGCGACAGGCGCCGCACCGCGCGCAGCTCGGCACGCCACGGGCCGGCCAGGGGGACGACGGCGCCGGCCGCGGCGTAGGCGGCGTAGCGCCAGAGCTCTTCGAGGTCCGGCAGCGCGGCGGTCCGGTCCGGGCGCCAGTGCAGGGCGGCGACGCCGAGCTCGATGTACGGCCGGGCCCGGGTGCTCGTCGGCACCCGGTACCGGAGTCCCGCCTCCCCCACGAGTAGCCAGGCCGTCGCGTCGAGCGGGTCCGCGAGGCGGGATGCGGACAACGCGAAGAGGTCGTCGGTGCCGGAGAACCGGACGCCGATAGTGGAGCGGGCGGCCCCGACTCCGACCCTTGCCGCCCAGGCACGGCTCAGGCTGACAACGCCGGACGCGGTGCCCTGGAACCCGCCGTCGGCCCGGACCGTCCGGGTCAGGTTCGCCGTGCTCAGGACCGTCCCGTGCCCATCGAGCCGCTCCGCCAGGAAGGGCTGCGTCTGGAGGTTCCCGAAGCCGAGGGTGCCGAGGGTGAAGGACACGGTCCAGCGGGGTGGCTCGTAGCCGAGTGCCGGCTCGGTCCCGGGGGTCGCCGTGGCGGCGGTGTCCGGGACGGTCCGTTCGGGCGGCGGAATCGTGTCCCTCGCCGCCTCCCGTCCCCCTGGCGGGGCGGCGGTGTCCGGCACCTGTGCCGCTGCGGCCGCGACGGCCCCCAGGGCGACGACGCAGGCGAGGAGCAGCCGCACGGTCAGCCCCGGGCCGATCCCGTCCCCCCTGCTCCGCCGCCCCCGGCCCCGCTCATGGCTGGTCGGGGCGCGCTGGCCGTGCGCTGCCAGATGACCGCCGCGATGACCACGAGCAGGATGCTCATCAGCTGAGACGTGGTCAGGCCGACGACGAAGAGGTCGGTCTTCGCCCGGACGAACTCGACCAGGAAGCGCTCGATCCCGTACAGCACCAGGTAGACGGCGAAGAGGCGGCCCGTGCGCAGCGTCCCGGACAGTCGCCAGAGGATTCCGAAGATGACCAGTCCGGCCGCGATCTCGTAGAGCTGCGTCGGATGGACGGCCAGGACGGCGGTGTCCGGGATCTGGGCGGAGATGTCGTAGCCGATGGAGCGGAAGTACCCGGCCGTCGTGGGCGGGTAGCCTTCCGGAAACGCGATTCCGACCCAGGAGTCGGTGGGACGGCCGTAGTCGTCGCCCACGAGGAAGCACCCCGTGCGGCCCACGGCATAGGAGATGGCCAGGGAGGGTGCCACGGCGTCGAACATCTCGGCCACGGGAAGCCTACGGGCGCGAACCTGCCACCAGAAGGCGATCACGCCGCCGATGAACCCGCCGTACCAGACCAGCCCGCCCTGCCAGAACTTCGCCCAGGCGAAGCAGTCGCCCTCGGCGGGGCGGCACACCCCCGCGGCCGCGTCCCAGAGGCCCTCGACCTCGGCGCATTGGGCGC
>CAYMLW010000280.1:0-6019 GCA_964391035.1 uncultured Gemmatimonadaceae bacterium | reverse complement strand
AATCTACATGAGCGCCGGATGCCAAGCCAGATACATCTAACAGAGTAGTACTAGGGATCGGGGTCATGGCCGTGGGCCCGGTCCGGTCCTTCGCCGGAATCGGCGCTGAGCCGAACGACCAGGGGCCGGTGATCCGACGCCGTCGTCCCACCCACCCTCGCCTCGGTGCAGTCGAGGGCCCGAAGGAGGACGTAGTCGATGCGGCGCTCGGGCGAGTGGGCCGGGTACGTGGCGCCGTCGCCGGATCCGCAGCGGGCGAAGGCGTCGTGGAGCGGCAGCGTCGCCGCGGCGACGAGATCGCTCTCCGGCGTGGCGTTCAGGTCTCCACCGACCACCAGCGGGCCGCGCCGGCCGGTCGTCCGATGGATCTCGGCGAGGAGCGCCACCAGCTCCTGCCGGCGGTAGGTCCCCGCGGCGCCCGCCCCCAGGTGGGTGTTGACCACGCTGAGCGGGCCGCTGGGCGCGTCGACCCGGGCGAAGAGGGCGACCCGCGGCTCGTGGGCCGGACCCGCCCGTTCCTCCGGCGGCTCGGCCCGCAGTGGCGTCACGCGGCTCTCCAGGATCGGCCAGCGCGACAGCAGGGCGATACCGTACTCGCCGCCGTCGTAGAAGAGACTCCGACCGAAGACGCCGTGCATGCCGGTGAGGCGCCGAAGCTCCGCGAGCTGGTCGACCCCACCGGAGCGGGCGGTGCCCCGGTCCACTTCCTGGAGGAGCACGATGTCCGCCGCCACGGAGTCCACGAGGGCCGCCACCCGTCCCAGGTTCGGCCGGCCATCGGTGTCCCTGCCCGCGCGGATGTTGTAGGACACGAGGGTGGCGCCGCTGCTCTCCGGGGGGCGTCGGAAGACGGGGCCTGTGGAGCCCTCGATCCGGGGCGGCAGTGAAGCCGGGTCCAGCGGCACGAGGGTGTCCCCGGCCAGGCGGTAGGTGCGCTCCGCGATGGAGTCGAGGGCCGGGAAGAGCTCCAGCCGCGTCACGGTGCGATAGGGATGGGCGGAGGGCGAGGATCCGAGGAGCGGACGCGCGCCCTGGCCGAGGGCGCCGGCATGGAGCAGCGCCAGCCCACTCCTGCGGCCGGGGAAATAGGCGTGGTGGTGTCCCGAGACGTACAGCGCTACACTGCCCGCCTGCAGCACGCGTCGGAGGGAGTCGGCGTCCGCCTGGAACTCGCCCGGCCGGTCCCGCCCCTCCGCGATGGGGTAGAGCGGGACGTGGCCCAGGGCGACCCGGAGGCCAGCCGTCCGGGCGGCGTCGCTGTCGAGGGCCCGTCGGATCCACGCCATCTGCGCGCTGTCCGCCACCACCCCGCCCGTGCTGGCGTCCAGGACCAGGAAGAAGACGTTGCCCCGGACGAAAGCGTAGTGGAAGGGAAAGCGTCCCCCCTCCAGGACGCCGATCCCCGGATCGGCGTTCGCCCAGTAGCCCGCCGCCAGGCGCCGGTCCCGGACGTGGGCCGGATGGCCCGACGCGTCGTGGTTGCCCGGCGTGAAGGCGAACGGGATCCCGGCGCGGCGCAGCGGCGCAGCCACCACCGAGTCGAACGCGGCCCACATCGCCCGCACCTCCGCGTCGCTCAGCGCCGGCTTCTGCCCCGCCACCACGTCCCCCGCCAGCAGCACGAGGTCGGGCCGCCACTCGTCCGCTACCCGCTCGATGATCCCCGCCACCTCCGGCTCGTAGCGCGTCGAGCCGTAGCTGGAGTTCAGATCGCTCAGAACGACCACCCGTAGTCCGCCGGCGGGACCCGAAGCCGCGGCCGGGTCGAACGCGCCCTCCCGCGGCACCAGGAAGAACAGACGCCCCTCCTGCTGCATTCGACCCGCCGTCTCCGCCGCCGCCTCGCCCCGCCCCCAGAAGACGTCCACGCGCCCCGGCCCCCGGATGGCGCCGCCCGTGTCCTGGTTCAGCACGAACCGGCGCAGCGCCGGCCCCGCCACGACCCGGCCCTGATCGTCCAGGGCGGGCCGGGTGGTGGCGATGAAGGCCAGGGCGCCGCGAGGGAAGATCCGGTAGTCGGTGGCGATGCTGCGTTCCGGCGTGACGGGGACGCCGAGCGCCCCGATCGGCGGCGTGTCGCGGGGTCGGAAGAAGACGAAGGACGGGTTGTGGTTCAGCACCCGGGAGACCTGGTCCGGGCGCCGGTCGAGGTAGTCCCGGATCGCCTGCATCGACATCCGCTCCGCCGGGACGAGGCCCTCGTCGATGAGCAGGCGACCGATGCTACGGTAGGGCTGGCCGTTGCTTCCCGCGTAGGAGATCCCGAGCTCCTCGCCGTCCGGGAACCGGATGGCGCCGCTCCCCTGGACCTCGACGAAGAACAGGTCGGTCCGATCCTCGGCCCAGGCGATCTCGAGTCCACGCCCGGCCAGGGCGCTCTCCTCCTGGATCTCACGTCGCGTGTGGTACGGCACGAGCCGGCCGTCGGTCACCCGGCCGGTGAGCGTCCGGTCCGGCAGTTCGGGGTCGAAGGACGGCAGCCGCGCCATCACGAGGTCGTGGGGCCGGCCGTACACCGGCACCGTCGCCCGCGGCGTCCGCGTTCGGGCGCCCGGGATCACCGGCTCGTAGTAGCCCGTGAAGAGCACGTCGCCGGCCCCGTCGCCCACCGACTCGACCACGTCGAACCGGTCCGTCACCCACTCCGCCAGCGCCCCGGGAGTGGGGTCGTCCGCGAGGAAGGAATGCAGCGCCTCCATGCCGGCGAGGATCCGTCCCGCGGAGACCTTCCGTGTGCCGAAGTCCAGGAGCGAGTCCGCCGGCAGCTTCCCCAGCCATTCCAGGCCCCGGGCGACGGCGGTTCCGAGGGATGCCGGGTCGCCGTCATCCAGCAGCGCGGGCGGGGGCTCCGCGGGGACGAGGGGCGACGGGGTGGCGGCCATGGCCCCGGGCTCGATCCCCCCCGGCGCCGGACCTCCCGCGCACGCGCCCACGACCAGGGCGACGACCATCCCGAAGGCTGGGAATCCCGCGGGCCGGCGGGGTCCCGAGCACCGCGGGAGTGAGAACGTCGGGTCGGTTGGCATCGGGTCGGTTGGCATCGGGTCGTGAAGCTGTGCTGACGTGGGTGGACCAAGGAGACGCTGGGGCCGCCGGGTCAGGGATCGGGGCTGTGCGGAAGGGTTCTACCCACCGCCGGCACCGAAGAATAGCCGATCGACAATGCCGATGACAGCACGGTGGCGGCACCCGATGGCAGTCCGCCACCCGGTGCGATCCGGGACCGCAGAACCACGCCCGATGACCGCGTGCGCAGTTCGCGACGTGGCGGTTACACGATCGGTGACCTTCGCGTGACACGTGCCGCCCACCTTTCGTCCAGGTCGTTGTCGAAACTGAATCGGCTGCGCGCCTGCCGTACGAGGCGCGCCCGGTGCTCGGAGGTGCGGCACCTGATGCCGTCATAGATCGCTGAGGTGGGTAACGCATGGGTGAGCAACACTGGCTACGGACCGGACGAAGGCTGTTGATGAGGACCGCCCGGTCGACCTGGACGTCGCGGTACGCCGTGGCGGCGGCCGCTCTACTCGTCATGGCCGGTGGAGCCTCGGCGCAGAACGGCGAGCCCGGTCGGATCACGGGTCGCATCGTGAACGAGGAGAATGGCGAACCTCTCCAGGGTGCGCAGGTCCACCTTCCGGGGGAAGGTTCGGGCACGCTGACGGGCGTCGATGGACGCTACATGCTTCGCCGTGTGCCGGCGGGCACCCATGAGGTGGCCGTGCAGTTGATCGGCTTTGCGGGGAAGACGGTGACCGGCGTGGCGGTGAGCACCGGTGGGAGCACGGTCCTCGATATCGCGATCGCGCCGCAGGCCATCGCCGTGGACGGGATCCGGGTGTCGGCGGCGCAGGAGCGGGGCAGCACGGTGGCGCTGCTCAGCCAGCGTCGCACGACAGGTACGGTGACGGACGCCGTAGGCCGGGATCAGATCGGTCGGTCCCCCGATGGCGACGCCGCGGCCGTGCTCTCCCGCTCCCCCGGCGTGTCGGTGGTGGGGGGCAAGTACGTGTACGTGCGCGGCCTCGGCGAGCGCTACGGACAGGCCACGATCAACGGCTCGCCGCTCCCCTCGCCGGAACCGGACAAGAAGGTCGTTCCGCTGGATCTCATCCCGTCCGACTTCCTCGAGAGTGTGGTGACGGCGAAGTCGTATTCGCCGGACCAGCCGGGTGATTATGCGGGCGGCCTGGTCCAGATCAACACGCGCGACTTCCCGCCGTTCGGCATCTTCAAGCTGGGGGTGTCCTCCTCCTTCAACACCGCAACGACGTTCAAGAACGGCTACGGCTACGCCGGCGGCGGCCTGGACTTCCTGGCCATCGAAGACGGGACGCGGGACCTGCCCAGCTTCCTGCCGGACAACGTGCGGATCACGCGCGGCAACATTGCCGGCGCCGACCTGGAGCGGATCGGCGAGGCGTTCATCGGCCCGTGGGGCCCGACCACCAGCACGCTCCCCCCGAGCCAGGGCATCAATCTCGCCCTGGGCAACCAGGTGACGCTGGGTGCGGAGCGCTCGCTGGGCTACCTGCTCTCGGTCTCCCAGTCCAGCGGGTACACGAACCGCGCGGACCTCGTCGAGCGGGTCTTCTCTTCGGCGGCGGGCGAGGAGCCCGAAGTGGACTATTCGGGCCTCAGCACGTCGCAGCAGGCGGCGCTCGGTGGGCTCGCACAGCTGGCGTTGGACCTGAGCCCGGCCAACCGGGTGACCCTGTCGGCCATGTACAACCGGACGGTCGACGATGAGTCCCGGATCCTGGAAGGCTTCAACCTGGACTCCAACGGTGACCAGCGGAACACTCGCCTCCAGTTCCTGGAGCAGACGGTCCTGACCACGCAGCTCAAGGGACAGCACCACCTCGGGTTCCTGGGCGATGCGAGTCTGGACTGGCGGGGCAGCTACTCGAAGGCGCGCCGCTACGAGCCCAACACCCGCGAGGTTCTCTACCGTGAGACCGGTGGGGTCTTCCTCTGGGACGACTTCATCCAGAGCGGCAGTGTCTTCCACTCGGACCTGGACGAGGACACGTACGGAGCCGGGGTCGACATCGAGGTGCCGTTCAGCTTCCGCGGGCTGCGCGCCGACTTCTCGTTCGGCGGCGCGCTGGAGCTGCGCGAGCGGAGCAATTTCGCGCGCCGGTTCCGGTTCCGGCCCGACGGCCAGCTCCCCACGGAGGTACGGACCCGGGACCCGAACGACCTCTTCACCACCGAGACCATCGGGCCCGGCGGGTTCCAGGTCGAGGAGTCCACGTTCCGGGCCGACAACTACGACGCGAGCCAGTCCGTCCACGCCGGCTATGCCATGGTCGACTTCGAGCTGCTGCCGCGGCTCAGAATGCTCACCGGAGCGCGCATCGAGCAGACGACCCAGACCGTGACGCCCTTCGATCTGCACCCGGTCTCCAACCAGGAGCCGCTGGAGCAGGCGAGCCTGAGCAACACGGACGTGCTGCCCGCCATCAACCTGACCTACTCGCCCACTGACCGAGTGAACTTCCGGCTGGGCGCATCACAGACGCTGGCCCGGCCCCAGTTCCGCGAGCTGGCTCCCTTCAGCTTCGCCGACTACGCCGGAGGGTTCCTGACCGTCGGCAACCCCACGCTGGGCCGGACCCTGATCCGCAACCTGGACGCCCGATGGGAATGGTTCTCCAGCCACAGCTCCCTCGTGGCGGTGAGCGCGTTCTACAAGGACTTCGACGATCCCATCGAGGTCGTGGTCTTCCCGAGCTCGGAGCTGATCAGGAGCTGGGCCAACGCCGACGGCGCAACCAACTACGGCGCCGAGTTCGAGATCCGCACGTCCCTCGGCGCCCTGGGCCCCGCGTTCCGCGACGTGGGGCTCAACGCGAACCTGACGCTGATCCAGTCGGGCGTGCGCACCGCGGACACCATCAACGCCTACCTGCCGGGGACCGGGGCCATCGAGCTGACCGGGATCGAGGATCGGAGCCGACCGCTGCAGGGCCAGTCGCCCTATGTGGTGAACCTCGGCCTCGCCTACGCCAGTGAA
>CAYMLW010000279.1:0-6053 GCA_964391035.1 uncultured Gemmatimonadaceae bacterium | reverse complement strand
CCAGGTTCAGCCCGGCGGCCGCCGACTTGTAAGTCATGCCCCGGGCCAGCCGGAGCGCGTCCGTCAGCGCCTCCGCGTCGCTGCTGTAGTTCCAGAACCGGGTCCCCCCGAGCGCCGGCCCCAGTGTGGTATTGTGGATCGCGATGATCCCGCGGTACCCCGAAGCCGGGTCGTAGCAGAAGACCACCTGCTCGTGCTCGTGCTCCTCGATGTTGCTGAAAATCTCCATTACCCCCTCCTGTAAAGCTCCCGCGCGATCACCGCGCGCTGGATCTCGTTTGTGCCCTCGTAGATCTCCGTGGCCTTGGCATCCCGCATCAGCTTCTCCACGGGGTAGTCCCGCATGTAACCGTAGCCGCCGAAGATCTGCACGGCGTCCGTGGTCACCGCCATGGCCGTCTCACTGGCAAACAGCTTGGCCATGGACGACGACTGCGTCGTCCCCTCCTCCGCTGCCCAGACGAGCAGCGACCGGGCGGCGGCGACCTTCGTCGCCATATCCGCCAGCATGAACTGGATCGCCTCGAACTGGCGGATCGAACGGCCGAACTGCTCCCGCTCGTCCGCATACCTCACGGCATGATCCAGCGCGGCCCGGGCGATCCCGACCGCCTGCGCGGCGACGCCGAGTCGGCCCAGGTCCAGTCCTTCCATCGCCAGCCGGAAGCCGGCGCCCTCCTCGCCCAGCAGCGCGTCGCCGGGCAGCTTCAACCCCTCCAGGTCTACCCTCACGACCTCGAGCGGTCGCAATCCCATGGTCGTCTCCCGGGAGCCGACTGTCCAGCCGTCCGTGTCGGTCGGGACCAGGAACGCGCTCAGCCCGTCCCGACCCTCCGACGTCCGGGCCACCACGACGGCGAGCCCGGCGACCCGGCCATTGGTCACCCACTTCTTCCGTCCGTTCAGGACCCAGCCGTCCCCGTCCCGCTCGGCCCGGGCAGCCACCGCGGCCACGTCCGAGCCCGCATCTTCCTCCGACAGCGCGAAACAGCCGATCCGGGCACCCGCGGCCAGCTCCGGAAGCCATCGCTCCCGCTGCTCGGCGGTGCCGTGGCGGACCAGAAGCGTGACCGGGAACGCGCTGTGGATCGACAGCGTCAGCCCGATCGACGGCTCTCCCCACGACAGCTCCTCCAGCGCCGCCAGGTACGTGGCCCGGTCGAAGCCCATACCATCGTGCTCCTCCGGGACCAGCATGCCGAAAAAGCCCAGCTCGGCCAGCTGCTCGAGGATCGCCGGGTCCAGTGCCGCTTCATGGTCCCCGCCCTCGACATTCGGTCGCAGCTCGCCCTCGGCGAACTGGCGAGCCAGTTCGCGGATCTGCTCCTGCTCTGTCGTCACTTCGACCATCGCGTCGATCTCATCCTTCGCCGCTCATCCACGCGGTCATCGCACCAGATCCAGGATCCAAGATCTGAGATCCAGGACGTACGTCCCTCCCACAGCCCCGCCGGGCGAGGCAGCGTAGCCGGCCGTGCGCCGGCCTTCCGGCCTCTCCTCGGCCCCGACACGTCCCCGGTCGGTCCGCCCGCTCGTCGCTCCCGCTCCTTCACCCACCACCCGACCCTCGCGTCCGACCTCGGCCTCTACCCTTGCCCCCGGTACCTCGACCCTCGCCCTTGATCCCCCGCCCCTCCCTCGGAGGTGGCTGCGCCGGGTCGGCCGCGGAGCCACCGGCGGCCCCACCCCGCCGGGCCACTCGAATCCTAGATCTTGGATCCTGGATCAGTATTGGTAGAAGCCGCGGCCGCTCTTCCGGCCGTGCCAGCCCGCGTCCGCATACTTGCGGAGCAGCGGACAGGGGCGGTAGCGATCGTCGCCGAGGTCGCGGTGCAGGACCTCGAGGATGTTCAGGCACGTGTCCAGTCCGATCAGGTCCGCGAGTGCGAGCGGTCCCATCGGGTGGTTCATGCCCAGCTTCATGACCGTGTCGATGGCCTCGGCCTCGGCCACGCCCTCCATGAGGGCGAAGACGGCCTCGTTGATCATGGGCATGAGGACCCGGTTCGATACGAAGCCGGGGAAATCGTTGACCTCGACCGGTGTCTTGCCCAGGCCCCTGGAGACCTCCATGACCTGGTTCGTGACTTCGTCGGTGGTCTGGAGCCCGCGAATCACCTCGACCAGCTTCATCACGGGCACGGGATTCATGAAGTGCATCCCGATCACCCGCTCCGGCCGCTTCGTCACGGCGGCGAGGGCCGTGATCGAGATGGAGGAGGTGTTGGTGGCGAGGATGCCGTCGCCCACGAGGTCGTCGAGGGTCTCGAGGATCCCGGTCTTCAGGTCCAGCTTCTCCGGCACCGCCTCGATCACCAGGTCGGCGCCCTCGATGGCGCCCATCTCGGTGGCCCCGTCAATGCGACCCAGGATCTCGTCCACCGCCGCGGCCTCGATGGTCTCCTTCTTCACCTGCCGCTCGAGGTTCTTCCGGATCGTGCCCAGGGCGGCGTCCACCCGCTCCTGGTCCACGTCCACCAGCGTGACGGGGTACCCCGTCTGGGCGAAGACGTGGGCAATGCCGTTGCCCATGGTTCCGCCGCCAACCACACCGACCCTATCGATTGCCATGTCCCGCTCTCCTATCCGCATACGACCCGGCCAGCCGGGAGCCGGGGCGCGTGATCCACAGTATGAGTGCGATTCCCATTGCCACGGCGATGGTGCCCGCCAGGCCGCCCTCCGGGCCGAACGCGCCGCCGGTGAGCCAGTCGGCTCCGCGGGCCTCGACGTCGTAGAAGGGGATGTCGTAGCTCTCCAGCCCGCTGACGGGTAGGTCCAGCGGGCCGGCCATCACCCAGTTCCACCCCAGATGCAGCGCGCTCGCGAACCACAGGCTCGCGGTCCGCAGCACGGCCACGGCGAGCAGCACGCCCGCCAGGTAGATGTTCAGGAGTCCCAGCGGGCCGGCGTTCGGGTTCCCGCCATGGGACAGCGCGAACAAGAGGCTGGTCAGCGCGACCGCGGCCCATGGCCCGGCGCCATCCACGACGGCCCGGAACAGGTAGCCCCGGAAGATCGCCTCCTCGGCCGCCGCCGGGACCGCGAAGGCCACCAGGCTGCCGGCCGCAACGGTCAGCCATCCGGCCGTGGTCCCGGGCTCCGCCACGAAGCGATAGCCTCCGAGCCCGGCGAAGAGCGCCGTCGTAACGAGCATGGCGACGGTGCCGACGCCCAGCCCGGCAACCAGCTCGAGCGGCACGCGACGGGAGAGTCCGAAGCCCAGCTCCGCCAGGGGTCGCCGATCGACCCACGCCAGGAGCGCCCACCCGGTGATCAGCGCGGCGGCGAGGCCGAGGGCGGCCTGCGCGATGAGTCCGGCCGACAGCCGGTCGTCCGCGATCGGGACCCCGGCCACTCCGGGAAGCAGGAGCAGCTCGACCTGGAGGACGAGGATGAACCCCGCGACGAACGCGAGCACTCGCCACGGTGTCCGGAGCCGCCCGTCCTGGACGAACCATCGTCGGAACCCGGCTGCCAACCGGCGCCGGGCTAGAGCAACCCCAGGGTGCGCTCGCGGCCACGCCACGCGATCAGCGTGGCCAGGCCGACCTTGAGCACGTCGCCGAGAAGGAACGGCACCAGGCCGATCGCGACCGCCCGCTCGAGGTCGCCCGTCATGGCGGCCAGCCACCCGGTACCGCCGCCCAGCGTCACGAGCGACGCCAGGAACAGGCCGACGAACAGGAGCACGGCCCCCGCCGCCGAGCGGGGCGCCCGGCGCGCCACGATCCCGGCTACGAACGCGGTGGCCGGGAACGCGAGGAGGTACCCGCCGGTGGGTCCGGCGAGGTACGCGAGGCCGAAGCCGCCGGCGAACACCGGGAGCCCGGCCATTCCCATCCCGAGGTACGCGAGCTGGGAGGCGGCGCCGAGCGACGGCCCGAGCAGCGCGCCGGCCAGGATCACGAAGAGCGTCTGCAGGGTCACGGGCACCGGCGTCAGCGGCACGGCCACATGGGCGCCGAGGGCGGTGGCCAGCGCGAAGGCGCCCACGGCGAGCACCCGCCGCACGTTGCGGTCGGGCACCAGCTCGATGGCGGCGGTCTTGCGAATGCGCGTCAGGGTATTCTGCATCCTCAGATCCTTTCGACAGATAGCGCGACAGCGTCGCCGCCGCCCAGACACAGCGTGGCCAGGCCCGTAGCGACATCCCGTTCTCTCATGGCATAAAGCAGGGTGACGAGGACCCGGGCCCCGGAGGCGCCGATCGGGTGGCCTAGCGCCACCGCGCCGCCGTGGACGTTCACCCGGTCCCAGTCCCAGCCGAGCTCCTTGCCGTCGGCCAGCGCCTGGACGGCGAAGGCCTCGTTGGCCTCGATCAGGTCGTAGTCGCCGATGGACTTGCCCTCCTTCTCCATCACCCGACGGACGGCCCGGACGGGTGCGAAGAACAGCTCCTGGGGCGTGACTGCGCCACTCGAGTACGCGTTGACCCGGGCCATGATCTCGAGGCCGTGGGCCTCCGCGTACTCCTCGCTGACCACCACCAGCGCCGCGGCTCCATCATTCAGTCCGGGCGCATTGCCCGCGGTCACGACCGGCTCCTTCACGTGTTCCGGCATGTCCCGGGTGAAGACCGGCTTCAGCCTGGCCAGCGCCTCCATGGAGGTGTCGGCCCGGGGCGACTCGTCGGCGTCGACCGTGGTGGTGCCCTTCCGGGTCGTGATCTCGATGGGCACTATCTCGGCGTCGAACTTCCCCTCCTGCTGCGCCTTGACCGCCTTGTGGTGCGACTCGTAGGCGAAACGATCGGCCTCTTCCCTCGTGATGCCGGCCTTGTCGGCGGTGTACTCGGCGTGCCCGCCCATATGGCAGTGGCCGAACGCGCAGGTGAGGCCGTCATAGATCAGGCCGTCCACGAGCTCCTGGTTTCCGAACTTCACGCCGCCCCGGTGCCCGAAGAGGTAGTACGGGGCGCCGGACATGGATTCCATTCCGCCGGCCAGCATGACCTGCTCGTCGCCGGCGCGGATGGCCTGGGCGGAGGACATGACGGCCTGGAGCCCCGAGCCGCAGACGCGGCTGATGGCCATGGCGCCGACGTTGTCCGGGACGCCACCGGCAATGGCGGCCTGGCGGGCAGGCGCCTGGCCCAGTCCGGCCGAGACGACGTTTCCGAGGAGCACGTCGCCGATGTCCGACGCGTCGATGCCGGAACGTTCGAGGGCCGCCCGGATGGCGTGGGCCCCGAGGTCCACCGCGGAAAGAGAGCCGAGGCCGCCCAGGAAGCGGCCGATGGGGGTCCGTGCGGCCGAGACGATCACGGCCGTGCGCGCCGAGTCATTCATCTATCGTTCTCCCGCTTCGCGTCGTTGTCTGGGCCCCGCGACGGCAGGGCCGTGGAGCGTGGATAGTATAGCGGCCCGAGGGATCCTGGGCCAATCCGACAGCGGCCTGCGGACGGGCCGCGGCCGGTGGTCTCCGGCGCCGCACCGTCATGGCTGTCCGTCCACCAGTGTGAGCCGTTTCTCGGCCCGGTCCAGCCGCCCCCAGGGCGTGACCGGGTCGTGCTCGAAGAAGAGCAGCCAGTCCTCCACCTTCGCGCGGCCCAGCAGCTCCCGCTTCGACTCCAGTGTGACCAGCGGCTCCAGGTCGTAGCCCATGATCCAGGGAAGCGGCAGATGCGCCGTCGTCGGGACCAGGTCCGCCAGAAAGCAGCCCGTCCGACCAGCCGACCGGAAGATCACGGACTGGTGGTGCGGCGTATGCCCGGGCGTGGGCCTCACGTGGACGCCGGGCACCGCCTCCGCCTCGCCGTCCACGAAGTCCCAGAGCCCCGCCTCCGCCACCGGCTCGTAGTTGCGAGCCACGTAGCTGGCCCGGATCCGTTCGTTCTGGATCTGCGCGAACTCGTACTCCCGCCGCTGCACCACGTGGCGGGCCCGCGGGAACGCGGGCAGGACCCGGCCATCCGGGAGCCGGACCGTATTGCCCCCGGCGTGATCGAAATGGAGGTGCGTGCTGATCAGGACCTCGATATCGGCCGGGGCGTGACTCGCCGCCCGAATCGCGTCTTCCAGCCGGGTCGGATCCCCTTCGTTCGCGATCCC
>CAYMLW010000278.1:0-6109 GCA_964391035.1 uncultured Gemmatimonadaceae bacterium | reverse complement strand
GCAGCTTCGCGACCGCGTCCGCCTCGACCGCATCCCCCTCGACCGCATCCC
Source organism: uncultured Gemmatimonadaceae bacterium (assembly GCA_964391035.1). Taxonomy (GTDB): domain Bacteria; phylum Gemmatimonadota; class Gemmatimonadetes; order Longimicrobiales; family RSA9; genus JAWVYT01. The sequence continues at coordinate 6,058 of CAYMLW010000278.1, read as the reverse complement.
CCTCGACTCTGTCCGCTCCGACCTTGTCCTCTTCCACCGGGTCGTCCCGGGGCGGCTCCGACCCCTCCGTGAGAGCGTCGATGGCGTCCCCTATGAGGCCGGCCGCCTTCCCGAGCTCGGGAAGCGAAGGCACGGGAGAGAGGTAGCTCGCGCCGGGCGGCAATGAGAGCTCCGGCGCACGGCCGATGGCGCGGAGCCCGTTGCGGGCCCTGTCGAGGGCACTGTGAGCCCGTTGTCGCAGCGCCCGATCGAGCAGCGATCCGCGGCGTTCGTCCGGATCGAGTGCGTGGATCATGTCCAGGATCTCCCGGGCGACATCGAGGTCGTCCCGTGCCGAAGCCAGCAGGGGCTCGCGGTCGACCGTTCCGAGCTCGTCCTCCAGGCCGGCGAGGGTGCGGAGCAGGTGGTCCCGAACTTCCCGCTCCCTGGACAAGGCGCCCAGGAGCGCGGCACGGGCGGCAGGCGTGGGGTGGGTGGCGAGCACGGCATAGAGCTCGGCCCGGACGACGGGGAGCGGCGGGGTCTGTTCCAACGACCGCAGGAGGATCGGCTGCGCCTCCGGTCCGTACTCGACGAGCGCCTGGCGGGCGATGGCTCGGGTCGGCCGGTGTCCGAGCCGTCCGACCAGGGCGCCCACGACATGCTCCATGACCGCCGGCTCCGGCTCGGGCAGGGGGGACGTACGCAGGTGCCGGAGCGGGTTCAGGGTCAATCGCTCCACGAGTCCGGCGGCCCGGAGCGCGAAGAGGGAGAGGTGACGCCGGGTCGCCTGCACCCCTTCATCGTCGGATGTGAGCATCACGAGCGTGTGAGCCCAGGCCCGATCGCGATACTCGCAGATGATCTGCTCGGCGATCGGTCGACTGAACCGGAAGCTCAGGATGTTGGCCAGCTTAAGCAGGCGATTGAACCGCTCGGTGACGACGTCCTGGATCTCCGGTATGCTCTCCCACGCGATCTCGTTGATCAGCAGGAAATCGTGGTACCGCAGCCGGAGCAGGCGTCGGAACCGGAGGCTGGCGGAGCCCTCGTCGCGTAGCTCATCGATGTCGCCGAAGCGACGCATCGTGTCGAGCGTGCAGAGGGGGAGATCGTAGTTGATGTGGGCGTTCATCCCCAGGAGCATGTCCTGGAGGAGATTGGTCCGGCGGCCGCCGGCGGCGTCGAAGGCGTGCGTCCACGGCTCAGGACAGCCAGTACCGTCCCGGTAGGCCGCGTCTGCCTCGAAGTACATCTCCCCCATCCGACAGCAGATGGCTTCCGACCACTCGGGATCCCGGAACCGCCCCTCGCTCAGGTTCCGTCGCAGCTCGCCCTTGAAGGTCCGGTACATGAGCAGGAATCGCTCCCGGCGGTCCCGGCGCTCCGCGAGCTCGGACAGGCGGTCGTCCATCCGGCCGATGACGCTGTCCAGGAATGGGGTTTCGATGGTCGTCGTCACGCGATCTCGCGTTGAGGGAGGGGTCCATGAGGGACGGGCGCCCCGACCCCAGCGTATTCCAGGGATCCCAGGGCCGTCAAGCCCCTCGTGACAGAGGGCGGCGGCGAAGTCCCTGAGCCGTCCGCGATCCGCGGTCCGCCGCCAGCCGTCAGCCATCAGCCGTCAGCCGTCAGCCATCAGCCGCCAGCCGTCAGCCATCAGCCGCCAGCCGTCAGCCGTCAGCCATCAGCCGCCAGCCGTCAGCCGAGAGCTTCCAGCACCTGGTCGGTGAACTCCCGGGTGGTCGCGCTCCCGCCCAGGTCCCGCGTCTTCTCCTCGGGCGGGCAGTCCCGGAGGCAGGAGGTGAGGGCTTCGCGGACCCGGGTGGCGACGTCGTCCTGCCCGACATGGTCGAGCATCATGCAGGCGGCGAGCATCTGGGCCGTGGGGTTGGCGATGCCCTGGCCGGCGATGTCGGGGGCGGAGCCGTGGACGGGCTCGAACATGGCCGCGTCGTCGCCGATGTTGCCACCGGGCGCCATCCCGAGCCCGCCGACGAGCCCGGCCATGAGGTCGCTCAGGATGTCGCCGAACATGTTCTCCATCACGAGGACCTCGAACCGGTACGGGTTGAGGACCATGTGCATGGCGCAGGCGTCGATGATCATGTCCTCGAACTCGACCCGGCCCGCGTACTCCCGGGCCACCTCGTGGCCCACGTCGAGGAACAGCCCCTGGGTGTACTTCAGGATATTGGCCTTGTGTGCGAACGTGACCTTCTTCCGGTTGTTGGCCACGGCGTACTCGAAGGCGTACCGGACGATCCGCTCCGCGCCGAATCGGGTGATGATCATGACCGACTCGGCCGCCGCTTTGGGGTCGCCCTCCAACCCGATGTAGTGCTCGACGCCCACGTAGAGCCCCTCGGTGTTCTCCCGGATGAGGACCAGGTCGATGTCCTCGTAGCGGCCCCCCGGCATGAGCGTCACGGCCGGCCGGACATTGGCGTAGAGGTCGAACTCCTTGCGCAGCGCCACGTTGATCGACCGGAACCCGGAACCGACCGGTGTGGTCAATGGCCCCTTCAGGATCACGCCAGTCCGGCGGGCGGAATCCAGTGTCGGGGCCGGGAGCGGGTCGTCTAGCTCGTGCACCGCGGCCATCCCCGCCAACTGCCGGTCGTACTCCAGGTCGGCGCCCGCGGCGTCGAGGATCCGCAGCGTTGCGTCGATAATGTCGGGGCCGATCCCGTCGCCGGGGATCAGGGTGATGGTCGTGCTCATGCCGCCCTTCAGTTGGTGTAGTCCGGGCTGTACTCGAACTCCGTCCGGTCCTCGCTCCACTCCGTCAGCTCCTCCAGCTTGCGAGGGTTCTGGTGACCGGACTGGAGCGCGTGACCCAGGATATTCAGCGTGCGACGCCACTGGAGGTCGCTCATCGTATCCCTTCGCAGCATGGCGCGGGCCACCTCGTCGCCGTCCGGCAGGTACGTGACCACCCGGACCGCCGCCACACCGTGGAAATCCTCGAACACCGATCGGGTCGATGGCGTCATCAGGTAGACGTACGGCCCGACCCGTGCCCAGAGCGAGCCCCCCCGCTCGAGCTGCCGGTACGGCTGCCGCACGTGCAGCTCCACCACGTTGCCTTTCACCTCCACCCGATCCACGCCCCGGTGCTCGGCGTAGTACGGTGCCACGGAGTCCGCCGGGGGCGGCGGTGGCGTGTCGGCTCCGAGGTACTCCCGGATCCGGTCGCACCCGCCCACGACAACCACGCAGGCGAGGACGCCTGCGGTCAGCCTGTCCTTCACGCGTGTATCCCCTGTTCGTTCTTCGCCTCGGTTCGCGACGGAGCGCCTCACGGGAACAGGGCCCGGGCCACTGCCTCCGCCACGGAGGCTACCGCGACCCGGGGGTCCGTGTTCCCTTCGCCCTGCAGGGTGTGGAGCCACAGGACCCGGCCGAGCTCGATATCGACCACCGCCACGGGCAGACGCAGAACGTCGGTCCCCGTGCTGTCCCGGACCTCCACCGGCGAGCCCGGCACCACGGCGTAGTTGGCGTCCACGAGGGCCCCGAGCTGGCGCAGCACCCCGTATAGCGGGTCCCGGAGCCGGCGATCGCCGCCGCCGAGGTCAATGATCGGGCGCTGGAGCGTCTCGAGCCTGACCCGCCAGGCCGGCGTGCGTTCGATGGCCGCCTCGAGCTCGCCGGGCAGGACCCAGTCCGTGGCCAGGGACCGGTCGACGATCCAGAAGGTGAGCTCGGCGTCCAGCTGTGCCGGCGCCGGCGCCCGGACGGGCAGGAGCATGACCCGGAGCCCACCCAGGTCCGGCGGTGGCGGCGGCGGGCCGGGCGTCGTGTCCCGGGCCGCACACGCCAGGGAGGCCGCGGCCACGGCCAGGCTCACGACCATCGATGCTCGCGCCCGGTCCCCTCGCACGATCGTCCCGGCCACGACGCTACAGAAGGTGGCCGCCGTCCACAGGGATGACGGCGCCGGTGATGTGACGGGCCTGCTCCGAACAGAGGAAGAGGACCACGTGGGCCACGTCCTGGGGTCCTCCCAGACGACCCAGCACGCTGCGTTCCCGGGCCCGATCCATGATCTCGGCGGGGACGGCCTCCGTCAGACGGGTGGTCCGGATGTAGCCCGGCGCCACGGCGTTCACATTCACGTTCGACGGCCCCAGCTCGACGGCCGCGGAGCGGGTCAGTCCCAGGAGTCCGGCCTTGGAGGCGGCATAGTTCGCCAGCCCGAACTCGGGCCGGATCCCGTGGATCGAGCTGATATTCACGATCTTCCCGTCCTGCTGGGCCCGGAAATCGGGCGCGAGCTCGCGGATCATGTTGAAGGCGCCCGTAAGGTTGGTCGACAGCACGGCGTCCCAGTCCTCGTCCTTCATCCGCCACAGGGCCCGGTCCCGGCCGATGCCGGCGTTGTTGACCAGGATGTCGATCCGGTCGAACGTCTCCCGGACCTCGTCCACGAAGGCCTCGACCTCCTCGGGGTCCCGGACATCGCAGGCCCGGTGCACCACGCGCACCTCGAGATGGCGCAGCTCGTGGGCCGTCTCCCGGGCGTCGTGGGCGTCCTGCGGCAGGTGGTTGAAGGCGATGTTGACTCCGTGACGGGCGAGCTCGAGGGCCGTCGCCCTCCCGATCCCCGTGGCGGCACCGGTGATCACGGCGGTCCGGCCCCGGAGGTCGCCGAACCAGGGAGCGGGCTGGGGCCGGGTCTCCTCCACCACCTGGGCCAGGAGCTCCTCGAGGACCTCGACCTCGTCCACCACCTGGTGGCCGGGGCGGCCGGGCGTATCGTTCTCGCCGTTGCGTCCGCCGGGGCGGGTCGGGTCGTGCGGGGCCATGCGCCCCCTTTCCGTGGCGGGAAGGACTCCAGTGGGCAGGGTTGACGGGAGCCAGAATGGCCCCGGAGTCACCGCAATGTCAAGCGGGACAGCGCCTTAGTCGGCAGGTCCTACGTGTCTCGAGCGCCCGCTGCTTTGTCCGCTCTGTGGGCGTGGTGCTTGATGGTCTCGCCCTCGACCATGAAGACCACGTCCTCGGCCACGTTGGTCGCCAGGTCCGCGATCCGCTCAAGGTTCCGGGAGACCAGGATCATGTCGATCCCGGCGCCGATCTTCCGCGGATCCTCCATCATGTGGGTGAGCACGATCCGGAAGACGTTCTCGTGGAGCTCGTCCACCCGGTCATCGCGCCGGCCGATGGTCCGGGCCAGCTCCGCGTCGCCGCGTACGAACGCGTCCAGCGAGTCCGCCAGCATCTCCGTGCAGATCCCGGACATCTCTTCGAGCTCGGGGAGATGGGGCAGCGGCGGCGAGTCGACGATGTACTCCAGGGCGTGGGCGATGTTGACGGCGTGGTCGCCTACGCGCTCGAGGTCGTTTCCGATCTTCATCGCCATGGTGATGAACCGGAGGTCCCGGGCCATGGGCTGCTGGAGCGCGAGGAGACTGACGGCCTGGTTGTCGATCTGGATCTCGAGCTGGTCGACCTCCACGTCCATCGCGATGACCTTCTGGGCCGTGTCCAGGTCCCGGGCCAGCAGGCCCTCCACCGCCAGCGCCACCTGGTCCTCCGCCTGGCCGGCCATCCGCACCAGGCATTCCTTGAGCCGGTCCATTTCCGCCTCGAAATGCCGGTGCTGTTTCATCCGAACCTCCCGGTGATGTACGCCTCCGTACGCTGCTCCTTCGGATTCGTGAACAGCGTATCGGTCGGCCCGTACTCGATCAGGTCGCCCATGTACAGGAACGCCGTGTAGTCGGAGATCCGGGCTGCCTGCTGCATGTTGTGGGTAACAATGACGACGGAGTAGTGCTCCTTCAAGTCGAAGATGAGCCCCTCGATCCGCTGGGTCGCGATCGGGTCCAGCGCGGAGGTCGGCTCGTCCATCAGGATGACCTCCGGCTCGATGGCCAGTGCACGGGCCACGACCAGCCGCTGCTGCTGGCCCCCGGAGAGCCCCAGCGCGCCGTCGTGCAGCCGGTCCTTCACCTCGTCCCAGAGGGCCGCCTGGCGCAGCGAGCGCTCGATCAGCACATCCATGTCGCCCTTGAACCCGTTGACCCGGGCGCCGAAGGCCACGTTGTCGTAGATCGACTTCGGGAACGGG
>CAYMLW010000277.1:0-6156 GCA_964391035.1 uncultured Gemmatimonadaceae bacterium | reverse complement strand
ACGCCACGTTCGAAGAGGTCTGTCATCTCCTCTGGCGGGGTGAGCTCCCGACGACCGGCGAGCTGGCGTCGCTCCGTGAGCAGATCGGCGACCACCAGACGCTTCCCGGCCCGGTCGAAGGGCTGATCCGGTCCGCGCCCCCCGACGCCCATCCGATGGCCGTCCTCCGCACCGCCGTCTCGGCGCTCGGCCTCCACGATCCCGCGGCCGAGGACATGTCCTGGGAGGCCGGGCTGGCAAAGGCGATCCGTCTTGTCGCCGCGATGCCGACCATCACGGCGGCGACGGCCCGGATCCGGGAGGGGAAGGACCCGGTCGAACCCCGCTCCGACCTGGGCATCGCGGCCAACCTGCTATACATGCTGAACGGCGAGGAGCCGGGCGAGGCCGAGGCCCGGACCATGGACGTGGCGCTGATCCTCCACGCCGAGCACGGCATGAACGCGTCCACGTTCTCTGCCCGGGTGTCCGTGGCGACGCTCGCCGACGTCTACTCGGCCGTGACCTCGGCCATCGGCACGCTCAAGGGCCCGCTCCACGGGGGCGCCAACGAGCGGGTCATGCGGATGCTGGAGGAGATCGGTGAGCCGGAGCGGGCGGAACCCTGGATCCAGGGGGCGCTCGAACGGAAGGAGAAGATCATGGGGTTCGGCCATCGGGTGTACCGGGCGGTGGACCCCCGCGCCCCGATCCTCCGACGGCTCGGCGAGGAGCTGGGCAGCTCGAAGTGGTTCGACATCTCCGACCGGATCCGCGATGCGGTCCGAACGGAGATGGATCGGCGTGGCAAGAAGATCTACGCCAATGTAGACTTCTACAGCGCGTCGGTGTATGACAGGCTGGGCATACCGTCGGCGTTCTACACCAACGTCTTCGCTTGTGCCCGGGTCTCCGGGTGGACGGCGCACATCCTGGAGCAGCTCGCCGACAACCGATTGATCCGGCCGAAAGCGGAGTACGTCGGGCCGGAGAGCCGGACGGTTCAGCCCGTCGACCAGCGCGGCTAGATCGCAACCCTCATGGACTGACGGCCATGTCGCTCAATATCTCCATCCGGACGGACGACCCCACGGTAGCCCGCACCTCGCTGCTCGTGCTCCAGCATTTCCAGGACGATGACGAGCCGATGGGCGCGGCGGTCGCGGTGGACGTCGCCCTCGATGGCCTGCTGGGCCGCCTCATGAGGCGGTCCGACTTCCGGGGCCGGGAAGGGGAGACCGTCACGGTGTTCCCCGAGGACGCCGGCTTCGCCGTCGAGCGCGTCCTGCTCGTCGGGATCGGGAAGCGGGCCGATTACTCGATGCAAGAGCTGCGCAAGGCCATCGGCTCGGCCGTTCGGGAGGCGGAGCGCTTGCGGGTCACCGAGATGACGCTGGCCCTCGGCCATGTCGAGCGGAAGAGCGAGTACATGGGCGCCCATTTCGCCGCCCGGGGCGCCGCCGAGGGGGCGGTCCTCGCCGCGTGGGACTACCGGGACCTGAAGACGGAGCAAGGCCGGCGGTCGGACGAGGAGGCGGTGGTCCGGCTCGAGAGCGTGTCGATCCTGGCCGGGGACGAGGACGAAGCCGAGGAGATGCGCTCCGGCGCGGACGTGGGGCGCATCGTCGCCGACGCGGAGAACCTGGCCCGGGAACTGGCCGCAAAGCCCGGGAACGTCGCGACGCCGTCGCACCTGGCGGAGGTCGCCGCCGGGATCGCCGACGAGGGGGGGATGGAGCTCACCGTCTTCGACCGGGCCGCGCTCGAGGAGGGCGGCTTCGGCGGCATCCTCGGCGTGGCCGCCGGCTCGGAGGAGGAGCCCCGATTCATCGTGCTGGAGTACCGGGGCGGCGACGAGGGCGAGCCGCCGCTGGCGCTGGTGGGCAAGGGCGTGACCTTCGACTCGGGCGGGATCTCCATCAAGCCGTCGAGCAAGATGGAGGAGATGAAGTACGACATGTCGGGGGCGGCCGCTGTCCTGGGAGCCATGCAGGCGGTGGCACGGCTGCGTCCGCGGGTCAACGTGGTGGCGCTGGTCCCGGCCACGGAGAACCTGCCATCCGGTCGGGCGGCGAAGCCCGGCGACGTGCTGCACATGTACTCGGGCAAGACGGTAGAGATCATCAACACCGACGCCGAGGGGCGCCTGATCCTGGCGGACGCGCTGGCCTACGCACAGCGCTACGAACCGGCCGCCATCATCGATGCGGCCACGCTGACGGGTGCGGTGGTGATCGGGCTGGGCCACGAGGCCGTCGGGCTGATGGGCAATGACGGGGACTTCATGGACGAGATCCGGGCCGTGGGCGAGCGCACGGGCGAGCGCTGCTGGCCGCTGCCCCTGTGGGACGGGTACCGTGAGCAGATCGACAGCGATGTGGCCGACATCAAGAACTCCGGCGGGCGCCCGGCGGGTGCGATCACGGCGGGATGGTTCCTCAAGGAGTTCGTGGGAGACATGACCTGGGTCCACCTGGACATCGCGGGCACGGCGTGGCAGGACGAGCCCGCGCCGTACCTCCGAAAGGGGGCCACGGGCGTACCGACACGGCTCTTCATCGAATGGATCCGGGATCGAGCGGCACGATGACCGAGGCGGCCTCACCGCCACGCCCCCGACGCCCGCCGCGGTCGGGGGCGTTTTTGATATGCGCGCTCCTGGCCGCGGCGGGTGCGGGCCACGCCGGCGCCCAGGAGCCCGATACCGTACCCGCGCCGCCACCCGACACGGTGCCCGCGCCGCGGGGGCCGGACACGATCCCCGATCCCGGCGCACCGGACACCATCCCGGAGAAGGGGCCTCCGGGGCGGGGCGACACGGTGCCGGGGCGTCGGCCCTCCCTGACCGGTGATGCCGCCCAGGACACCGTCCCAAGCGACACCGTGCCGCAGCCGCCCCCGGCACTGCCGGCCCTCGAGCCCATCGGCCCGCCTGGCTGGGCCCGGGGCGTCTGGGAGTGGGACCGGGAGGAAATGGAGCGGTTCCCGGACGTCTCGCTCCTTCAGCTTCTGGAGCGGGTTCCCGGCGTCGTGCCCGTCCGGACCGATCTGGCGAATCAGCCCGAGTGGGCGGCGGTCCTGGGCGCCACGGCCGGGGGTATCCGGTACGTGGTGGACGGGTTCGAGCTCGACCCGCTGGCGTCGCCTACGTTCGAGCCCGCCCGGCTCGCGCTCCTGGCGCTGGAACGCGTGCGCGTGGAGCGCCACCCCTCCGGCACCACCGTCCGGGTGTGGACCATGCGGCCGGCCACCCCGGAGCCAGAGAGCATCGTAGAAGCCGGTACGGGCGACCTGGACCTCAACATGTTCCGCGGCCTCTTCCTGGCACCCCGGATCATGGGCGGCCCCCTGGGGCTGGGGTTCGAGCGACTGGCCGCGGACGGACTGATCCCCGGAGGCAGCAGCAACCACACGGTGGGATGGCTGAAGTGGAGCTGGATCCGCGGCACGTCGGGCGCCCAGCTCGAGTACCGCCAGAGCTCGATGGACCGGTCCGGGGTGGGCGATGCCCTCTCCGGCACCCTCACCCACTGGGCCCTTCGGGCGCGCACGGAGCTGGGGCCCGTGACGGGCGAAGTGTATGCGGGCGGGGCGAATCTGCAGGAGACGGTGGGCGAGCTGACGGTGGACGAGGGCACGCTCCATGGGGGGCTGCGGCTCCGGGCCGGGCTCGACGCCCCGTTCCCGATCGAGGCGTCGACGGCGTTCCGTCTCCGGGACCACCCGCGTCTGCCGACGATGGAGGTCGAGACCGAGGTCCGGGCGATCCCCTCCCCGCGCGTGGCCCTCGAGGCCGCCGCGGGAGCGGGGTCGTGGGGGAACGGACCGGGCACGGGACACTGGTCCGCCCGGACGGTGGTCGGGCCGTTCCTCAATGTCAGCGCGTTCGCCGGCCTCTTCGGCGGGCCGCTCCTGGGGGATGGGGTCACCGTCCGGTTCCCGTCCCCGGACGCCGCCGGGCTGCGAGCGACCCGGACCGGCGCCCGGGTCGGAGCCGAGCTGGCGCTAGGGCGGGCGAGGATCGGTGTCGCCGGACTTCGGGTGACCGCGGACACGATCCCGGGCATGGGGCTGGCGCCGGAGCCGGACGGATTGGGCACGAGCGGCGCCGGGGCCGACGGGCTCGAGGTCTCGGCGCGCCTCCCCACGGGGTGGGCCCCGCTGACCGTCCGGGGCTGGTGGGTCGGGATGGACCGTCCAGCCGACTGGCTGTACCTGCCCGCGCACCAGGCCCGGGCCACACTGGAGTACCACCACCTCCCCCTCGAGAGCGGGAACCTCGAGATCTTTGCCCGACTCGAGCACGCCTACCGCGGGGCCATGGCCGTTCCCGTCGCCGGCCAGGATGGGACCGCGATCCCCGCACTGACCCAGGTTCCGGCCTACCGGGCGACCGACTTCGAGCTGAGCATACGTGTCGTCACGGTACGGGCGTTCATCCGCTGGCAGAATCTGCTGCACCGCCTGGGCCAGCAGGACCTGCCCGGCTTCCAGCGGCCGGGACAGAACGTTCTGTACGGCGTGAAGTGGCACTTCCTCAACTGATCCCCGAAGGCCCCGGCGGCGCGCCTTTCGTCTCTTCCCCTGCGCCCGTAGGTTCCCGTCCATGATCCGCAGCATGACGGGGTTCGGCGACGCGTCCATGGAGACGGAGGCGGGCGTCCTCCGGGCGGAGATCCGGACGGTCAACCACCGCTTCTTCAGCCTGAATGTTCGCAGCCCGGCCGCGCTGGACCGCTTCGAGCCGAAGATCCGGGAATGGCTGAAGCGGGAGCTGGCCCGGGGCCACGTGAACCTGACGTACCGCCTCGAGGGTGACGGGGAGTCGGGATCGCGTCTGGCGCTGGACACGGACCGGGCGCGCCAGTACCTCGAGGTTCTCCGCCAACTGGCCGACGAGCTCGAGGTCCCGGGCACGGTGGATCTCGGTCTCCTCGCCCAGCAGCCGGATCTCGTCATCCGGGAGCAGCCGGAGGCGGCGGTCGTGGCCGAGTCGGCGGTCGAGGCGGTGACGCTCCAGGCGGCCCGGGCCGTGGTCGCGATGCGGGAGGCCGAGGGCCGGAATCTCCGCAACGACCTGGAGGCGCGCCTCGATGCCATCGGGGACGCGCTGGGCCTCATCAACGAACGAGGGCCGCAGCGACTGGTCGAGGAGCGCGACCGTCTCCGCCGCGCCATCGCGGAGCTGGCCGCCGAGGCCGGGGCCGACGAGGACCGGGTGGCCAGGGAGATCGCGATCCTGGCCGATCGATGGGATATCGGAGAGGAGGTCGTCCGGCTGCGCAGCCACATCGATCACTTCCGCGGCATGCTGGACGACGACCCGGCCGAACCGGTGGGCAAGCGCCTCAGCTTCCTCGTCCAGGAGATGCACCGGGAGGCCAATACCATCGGCTCGAAGGCGAACGACGCCCCGATCGAACACGGAGTAGTGGACATCAAGAACGAGATCGAACGGCTTCGAGAGCAGGTGGAGAACGTCGAATGAGCTTCACCCGTCCAGCACTCCTCGTGGTCCTGTCGGCCCCCAGCGGCACGGGCAAGACCACCCTGGCCCAGCTCCTGGTCGAGCGTAACGACGAGGTCGCGTTTTCCATCTCCGCCACGACCCGACCGCCGCGACCCGGCGAGAAGGACGGTCGCGACTACCACTTCGTGGACGACAGCACCTTCGATCGCATGATCGAGAGGAACGAACTCGCCGAATGGGCCGTGGTCCACGGCCGACGCTACGGAACCCCCCGAGCCGAGATCACCGGCCCCCTCCAGCAGGGCCGTACGGTGGTGCTGGACATCGACGTGCAGGGCGCCCGCCAGGTCCGGAAGATGTTCCCCACGGCGCTCCTCGTCTTCGTGCTCCCGCCCTCCGCCGAGGAGCTCAATCGCCGGCTCTCGGGCCGGTCGAGCGAGGACCCGGTCGAGCGTCGCCGCCGTCTGACCAACGCCCGCCGGGAGCTGGAAGCCGTCTCCGAGTTCGACTACGTGGTGGTCAACGACGAGCTCGAATTCGCCTACGAACGGGTCGAGGCTGTGGTCCGGGCCGAATGGCACCGCGTCACTCGCATCCCCGATCTCGGCGCCCACGCCGGCCGGATCCAGAGCGACGTGGACGAGATTCTTCGGGGCGGCTGACGCCGCAAGAGGGCGGCTGACGCCGCAAGAGGGCGGCTGACGCCG
>CAYMLW010000276.1:3913-6184 GCA_964391035.1 uncultured Gemmatimonadaceae bacterium | reverse complement strand
CTTCGGGGTGGGGGTGGGGCTGGCCGTGCGTCACGGCGCCCGTGACATCCGCCGGTCCGACCGGGTACTGCCGATCTTCCCATAAAGCGTGCGCCGGCGTACGACTCGGATCGGATTCGCTGGTCGGGTCGTCCCATCGCGCCATGGCGATGCCCCACGTGCACTCCGAACGTGGGGCCGGGCGGGCGGTATGCCCGTCCTGATCCCTGGAGGTGTCATGGCCAACGACAACGGGACGGAGCGACGTCCGCACACGTTCGTGCTGGATGGCCGGTTGGTGGAGCGGGCCCGGCGGGAGGTGGGTGAGCGGGACGTGGTGCGGAGCATCGAGGCCGCGCTCGTCGCCGCGATCGACTACCGGTCCTGGGTCCGTGAGGTCCGGGATGGGCGGCGGACGGTGTTGGACTAGCTCGTGGGGCTAGCTGGTGGCCGGTGCGGAATCGAGGAGCAGCGTCGCGATCTCCCTGGCCGTGGGCGTCGGCTCGTAGTGGGCGGCTTCGGCGCTGTCCTGGTCCATCATGTCGTTCAGGAGGCGCTCGGCGCGGTCCACGACGTCGGTAACGCCCAGGTCGCGGGCGGTGCACACGGCATCGCGGAGGTGCTCGCGGGCGGCAGCGGACTGTCCGACGAGGAGTGCGGCCTTGCCGAGGCCGAGCCACACGAGCGCCTTGAGGGGCCGGTCGGCTCCATCGAGGTTGTCGAGCAGGTAGGTCCGACAGCGGTCGAAGGTCTCGGCATCCCCCGCCTCGGCGGCCGTGCCTGCCAGTTCGAGCTCGGCCTCGATCCGGTCCTCGGGCCATGCCGCCCACTGCCCCACGATCCGGTAGCAGGACATGGCGCCGTCGAGGAGTCCCAGCCGGCGGAATGCCGCGCCCATGTTGAGGAGCACGCCGTTGCGGGTCTCATCGTCGGGGTCGAGTCGTTCGATCGCCATCCATCCGGCCTCGAGGGCGGCATCGGCAGCGCCCTGGGCGAGGTGAAGGGCGCATCGTCCGGCGGCGGCGATAGCCCGGACCTGCCGGTGGCCGTCCCGACCGCGTCCATCGATCTCGGCGAGGGTAGCGAGGGCGGCGTTCGGGTCGCCGCGGCGGAGCTGGACGGCGGCCAGCTCCGCCATGCTGCGGGCCCACTCGGTGGTCCGGTCACGAGAGGCCGCGAGGAGCGCCGACTCCTGGAGCCGGGCGGTGGCCAGCTCCCACTCCTCGCGCCTGCGGTAGACGCGACCGAGCAGGCGGAGGGCGAGCAGCGCCTGCTCGGGCACGTCATGGGTGCGTGCGAGCTCGAGGGCCGTGGCGTAGAACTCCTCGGCCGCGTACAGGTGGCCGCCGGCTTCCGCCCCGCGGCCGACGTCGAGGGTGCCAGCGATCAGGCCGCCCGGGGACCGCCGACCGATCTCCTGGAGGTACCGTTCGAGTCGTTCACGCTCCGGATCACGACCGGGGAGGCGGCCCAATTCGTCCCGCACCGTGTCGAGCTGCAGTCGGAGCGAGTCGGGATCGACGTCCAGCCCGTTCCTCAACAGGCGGTGTACCGGCCGGATGGCGAGATACCGAAGACGAGCCCGGCGGCCGAGCTCGGGCTCTCGTTCTCTCCCGTCCAGGTCCCTCAGGGAGAGCCAGCCGGGGAAGGCGTCCTCACGGTCGGGTGGGCTGATCCGGGCAATGCGGTCGTAGCGCGCCATCAGTGCACCTGGGTCATGATCTCCGGATCGCCGGGGCAGTCGGCCACGAAGCCGTCGATCGCCGCGGCCAGGCCGTCCGGGTTGCGGAGCGGTGTGGGGCGTCCCCCCACGGTCACCTTGATCGCCCTCCGGAACGCGGCCCCGGACGAGTAACCGAGCTGGCCGGCCACGGACTCGACGCTGCGACCCGGCTCCAGCAGCCAGTCCAGCCCGTAGACGATCCGGAGCCAGAGGAGGATCCGGCCGGGCGTGGTGAGGCCCCAGGCCTGGCACCTCCGCTCGAGTGTGGACACGGAGATCTCCATCGCTTCGGCCAGCTCCGGGACCTGCATCCCCTCGGGGATCCCGGCCGCCCCGGTGGCGATGAGCTGGCGGGCGGGTCGCCCCACGCGCCGCGCGAATCGCTCGTCGAGCCGGTCCGCCACCCGGTCCCGGGTGGCATCACCCAGGAGGTCCGCGATCAGCTCCCGGTTGCGGGCCTCGCCGCCGACCACCACCTCAATGGCGCCCGCCTTCCCCAGACGGAAGAGGTCCCGTCCACCGAGGTCGCCCCAGACCAGGATGGGGGTCCGGGGATACCGTTTCGAGAA
>CAYMLW010000276.1:0-3903 GCA_964391035.1 uncultured Gemmatimonadaceae bacterium | reverse complement strand
ATCTTGCCCCGTTCGGCGTGGAGGTCGGCGATGGCGACCACGACCGGTTCGCTCCGTACGACCCGGGAGAGGTCCTTCCAGTCGTCGGCCCACGTGACCCGGTGGCCGGAGGCCGCTGCGGCCAGGGTCTCGCGGTCGCCCGGATCCGGCAGTAGTGCGGCGATCAGTGGCATGGTGCCGCGTGTCGGGAGTGGAGTAGGGGAATACTCCAGTCTACAGACCCGATCCCCCCGGGGGCAAGACGCGCGGGTGACAGGGCAGGAGCCGGGGCTCAGCCCAGGTCGGGACGCGGCGGCTCGGCGATGTGGTGCTCGAGCCACGTGTGCTGGCCGTCGAGCACTTCCTGGGCGAGCCGGTAGGTGGCGTCGTCGTGGTTGTCGAAGATCCGGTCGAAGCGGTCCTCGATACGCCGCCGGGCGTGGCGGCAGAAGAGGTCGGCCATCTTGATGGGGCCGCTGCCCGCGCCGTTCTGGCCCTCGACCTTGATGGCGTAGGCGCAGGTGGCGCCCATGGCGAAGAGCTCGGCGCCGATCTCGACCATCCGGAAGAGGACGCCCTGTTTCTTCTCGAGCCGCGCGCCGTACCGGCTCATGGCGTAGGCCAGGCTGCGGGCGAGCTTGCGGGCGCGCCGCTCGGCGTACCCGATGTGTCCGGAGAGGGCGCCGAAGTCCGCGTGACTGGGCCAGCGACTCCACCCGGCCATGTTGCCGGCGAACCATCCGGCCATGTGCGTCCCGAGTCCCACGACATCCCGTGTCTTCTCGCCGATGGACGCATCGGGCTCGATGAACTTCCCGGCCTTCTGGAGGTGCGGGTCGACGGCCTCCCGTGCGATGAAGAGCCGCATGATCTCGCTGGAGCCCTCGAAGATCGTGTTGATCCGCAGGTCGCGCATCACCTGCTCGAGGGGGACGGGGGCCTCGCCCCGCTCCTTCAGCGACTCCGCCGTCTCGTAGCCGCGCCCTCCCCGGACCTGCATGGTCAGGTCGACCACCCGCCAGGCCGTCTCGGAGTTCCACATCTTGGCCATGGCCGCTTCGAGGCGGATGTCCGTGTTCTCGTCGTCCGCCAGGGCGCTGGCCACCTCCGCCACGGCGTCCATGGCGAACGAGTGGGACGCGATCTCGCCGAGCATCTGGGCGACGGCGTCGTGCTTGCCGACCGGCGCGCCCCACTGGACCCGCTCGGCCGCGAACTCCCGGGCGACCTGCGTGCACCAGCGGCCGGCCGCCGCGCAGTGCATGGGGATGGTCAGGCGGCCCGTGTTCAGCGTGGTCAGCGCCAGCTTCAGACCCTTCCCCTCGCCCAGGATGATGTTCTCCTTCGGGACCCGGACATCCTTGAAGGTGATCAGCCCGTTCTCGATGCCGCGGAGCCCCATGAACTCGCAGCGGTGCGTGTTCTCGACGCCTTCCCAGTGGTTCTCGACAATGAAGGCGGTGATGGGCCGGCGCTTCTTCCCCTCGGGCGCGGGGGTCCGGGCCATGACGACGGTGACATCCGCGATGGGCCCGTTCGTGCACCAGAGCTTCTCGCCGTTCAGGATGTAGGCTTCGCCGTCCGGCGTCGGGTCGGCTGTGGCCTCCATCCGGGCGGGATCGGACCCGACATCCGGCTCGGTCAGGGCGAAGGCGGAGACCTCACCCTGGGCGAATCGAGGCAGGTACTTCTTCTTCTGTTCGGGCGTGCCGAAGGACTTGAGGGGCTGGGGCACACCGATCGATTGGTGCGCCGAGAGGAGGACGCCGATGGCGGAGCAGTAGGTGCCGATCATCCCGAGGGCGCGCCCGTACATGACCTGCGACAGCTCGAGGCCGCCGTACTCCTGCGGGATCTTCATGGCGAAGGCGTTGAGCTTTCGGAGCCCTTCCATCACGTGCTCGGGCACCTTGCCGTCCTTCTCGATCTGGAGTCCGTCGACCTCTCGCTCCAGGAACTCCCGCATCTCCGCCATGAACTTCTCGCCCCGCTCCCGGGCGCCGGGCTCCGGCTCCGGGATGGGGTGGATCAGGTCCATGCGGAGGTTGCCGAGGAAGAGCTCCCGCACGAAGCTCGGCCTGACCCACTCCTTCTCTCGGGCCGCCTCCGTCACCTCTCGCGCGTCCCGCTCCGTCACCGCCTGACGGGACACCTTGCGTTCGGGGGTCTCGGAGCTGCTCATATGCGCCTTCCTTGGGCCATCGGTCGGGACTCGGGGCCGGGTATATCGCACAGGCCGTTCATGCCGTGGGGGTATCCATGGCAAGTTACCGGCCGTCACGATCCCGGGCCAGCGCCGAACTTGCTGGCGTGGACGCACCGGTCCAGGTTCCCGGATCGACCTCAACCGGAGGGACACCCATGCCGACACTCGACCGCCGCCATTTCGTGGGCCAGCTCTCCACTCTGGGGCTCGGCGGCCTTTTCGCCGATACGCTCTGGGCCCGGGTCCAGGAGCAGGAGCCGATCACGACCGAGACGATCCGTGACGCGGAGGCCATTGCCGGACTGGAGTTCACGCCCGAGGAGCGTGAGCTGATGGTTCGGGGGCTGAACCGGAACCTGGAGGCGTACAACGACCTCCGTCGGGTTTCGATCCCGAACTCGGTTTCTCCCGCTGTCCAGTTCGACCCCAGGCTGCCGTACGTCGAGCTCCCCGGGATGGGCGCGGGCGAGACGGACGATGGGCCGACGGAAGTCGCCCGCCGGTACGGCCGGGTGCGCGTGGCTCGACCGGATGACGTGCGGCGGCCGGACCGGCTCGAGGACGTGGCGTTCTGGCCGTTGACCCGGCTGTCGGAGCTGATCCGGACCCGGCAGGTCACGGCGGTAGAGCTGACGGAGCTGTATCTGGGTCGGCTACGGCGGTACGGCCCGCGGCTCGAGGCGGTGATCGCGCTCACCGAGGAGCTGGCCATGCGGCAGGCCCGGCGGGCCGACGCGGAGCTGGACGCCGGATTCCATCGCGGCCCGCTCCACGGCATACCGTGGGGCGCGAAGGACCTGCTGTCGACGGAGGAGTACCGTACCACCTGGGGCGCGAAGCCGTACGAGGAGCAGCGGATCGAGGAGGACGCGACGGTGCTGCGTCGTCTGGAAGAGGCAGGCGCCGTGCTGGTCGCGAAGCTGACGCTGGGCGCGCTCGCCATGGGCGACGTCTGGTACGGGGGGAAGACCCGGAACCCGTGGGACCTGGAGCAGGGCTCGAGCGGGTCATCGGCGGGGTCGGCGGCGGCCACGGTGGCCGGGTTGGTGGGTTTCGGGATCGGCACGGAGACGCTCGGCTCGATCGTGTCGCCGTGCACCCGGACCGGCGCGAGCGGGCTCCGGCCCACGTTCGGGCGAGTGCCCCGGACCGGTGCCATGGCGCTGTCGTGGTCGATGGACAAGATCGGGCCGATCTGCCGGAGCGCCGAGGACTGCGCGCTGGTGTTCGCCGCGATCCACGGCGCGAACGGCCGCGATCCGACGGCCCGGACCTTGCCCTTCGACTATGACGGCGACGCGCCTCTCGACGGGCTACGGATCGGCTACCTCCGGAGCGGGTTCGAGAGAGAGCCGTGGGGCGAGAACGACGAGGAACGGGAACGGGCCCGCCGCCAGATCGCGCTGGAGAACCGGGCCCTGGCCGCCGTTCGTCGGCTCGGGGTCGAGCCGGTGCCGGTGGAGCTGCCGGAGGACCTGCCCGTGGGCGCGCTCCGGATCATCCTCAGCGCGGAGGCCGCCGCGGCATTCGACGATCTGACCCGGAGCGGGCGGGACGATCTGCTCGTGTCGCAGGAGGCCTGGTCCTGGCCCAACTCGTTCCGGACCGCGCGCATGATCCCGGCCGTCGAGTACATCCAGGCGAATCGGCTCCGGACCATGCTGATGGGCGCGGTGGAGCGGGCGCTGGCGGACGTGGACGTATTCATCACGCCGAGC
>CAYMLW010000275.1:0-6199 GCA_964391035.1 uncultured Gemmatimonadaceae bacterium | reverse complement strand
GGCGGTGGGCCGTAGGTGGTGACGAGCCGTTCATCGGTCGATGGTTGCTGGAGGCGGCGAAGGAGCCAATCCCCCGGTCTCCCGTGTCGCGGTGACGAGGGGGGTCGCTGGAAGCGCGCTGGACCGTCAGCCGCCCGGACCGTGGCCCATGTGTCCCGGGCCCGGCGGCGAGCGCCGTCTGGATGCCCGATCGTTCAGGCGGACTGACCGGCGGCCATTTCCTCCCAGGCGATGCGCAGCCCGTGGAGGGTGAGGAAGGGGTCGACGCGATCGATGGTCTGGCAGTGTGGTGCGAGGAACTGGGCGAGGCCGCCGGTGGCGACGACGAGGGGCTGGCCGCCCCACTCGGCCCTGATCCGTCGGACGATGCCGTCGATGGCCTCGACGGCGCCGTAGAAGATGCCGCTCTGGAGGGCGGTGTCGGTGCGGCGTCCGATGACGGTCTCGGGCGGGTCGAAGTCGACGCGTGGCAGTCGTGCGGTCCGCCGGGTGAGCATCTCGGAGCCGGTGCGGATGCCGGGGGCGATGATGCCGCCGAGGAAGGCGCCGTCGCCGTCGATGCAGTCGAAGGTAGTGGCGGTGCCGAGGTCGACGACGATGGTGTCGGTGTGGAAGAGGCGTGAGGCGGCGATGGTGTTGGCGATGCGGTCCGCGCCGACGGAGAGGGGCTCCTCGGTCTCGATCCGGACGGGGAGTTCGAGACCGGGCTCGAGGACGAGGGGCGTGCGGTCGAGGAAGCGGGTGCAGGCGTCGGCGACGGCGTGGGTCAGGGGCGGCACGACGGAGGCGACGGCGGCGCCGTGGATCGCGCCGGCCTCGAGTTCGCTCTCCCGGAGAATCGATCGGAGGAGGAGGCCGTACTCGTCGACGGTACGCTCCGGGTGGGTCGAGAGCCGCCAGTGGGCGGCCAGCTCGTCGCCATCGAAGATGCCGGCGACGGTCTCCGTGTTGCCTATGTCGAGGGCGAGGATCATGGGCGCTGTCCCTGCTGTGACTGGATGCGGACGGTACCGCTGAAGATGGCGTGTTCGCCGCGCTCCGTCACGACCCGGAGGGCGCCGTCGGGTGTGACGCCTGCGGCGGTGCCCGCGAGGCCGCCGTCCACGGTGATGTCGCGGCCGCGGAGGGCGTCGCGGCGGTCGAAGGCCTCGCGCTCCTCCGGGCTCAACGGTCCGACCCGGCCGTCGGCCGCCCGCCACCGCTCGACGACGGCGCCCACCAGCTCGGCGGCGTCGACGGCCGCCCCGGCAGCCGCGAGCGACGTGGCCCGGTGCCGCAGGCCGTCGGGCCAGCCGTCGGCCGGGTCCGCCAGGTTGATGCCCACCCCGGCGATGACGTGGGCGACCCGGTCGCCTCTGGACTCGGCCTCGCAGAGGATCCCCCCGACCTTCCGGCCGCCAGCCGCCTCCTCGCGCCGGCCCTCGTGGCCGGCTCCGTCGCCGGCCACGAGCAGGTCGTTGGGCCATTTCAGCGCCAGGTCGGTCCCGGCGACGGCGTCGACCGCATCCGCCGCGGCCAGGCCGAGGCGGAGCGTCAGGAGCCCGAGCTGGGCGGAGGCGGGCCGGAGGACCATGGAGATGGACAGGCTGACTTCCGGCGGCGCTACCCAGCGGCGTCCGCGTCGACCGCGGCCGGCGGTCTGCTGGTCGGCGAGGACCAGGCCGTGCTCCCCCGCCCCGTCCCGGGCCATGGCGGCGGCCACGTCGTTCGTGGAACCCACCCGTCGGAAGACCCGGAGGGCGGGCACGCCCCAGCGCTCCCGCCACCCTGCCACGGACCGGCCGCACCAGGCATCGACCTCGACGGCCCTCATCCCAGGTACAGGTAGCCGAGGAAGAAGAGCCCGACGGCCCAGACGTACCAGGCGAAGTGGTGGAATCCCTGTCGGCGGACGAGCCAGACCAGCGACTTGATGGCCACGACACCGGCCACGAGGGCGACGGCGAACCCGGCGAGGAGGGGCCCATCGAGGGTCGCGCTGCCGATGTCGGCCACCTGGAGGATGGCGGCGCCGGCGATGGCGGGCAGGGACATGAGGAACGAGAACTCGGCGGCGCGCTCGCCGCGGAGCCCGGTCCAGAGCCCGGCGGCGATGGTGCTGCCGGAGCGCGAGATCCCGGGGAGGAGGGCGAGGCACTGGGCGAAGCCCATGCCGAGGGCGTGGCCGGGGGTCGGTGCGTCGTGTGTCCGGGTCTCGTCGTCGCTCCGGCCCCAGCTCGTGGAGTGGAGGAGCACGCCCGTCACGAGGAGCATGAAGCCGGTGACGTAGGGGGTGTCGAAGGCGGCCTCGATGGCGTCGCGGAAGAGGAGCCCGATCACGACGACGGGCAGCGTCGCCAGGACGAGCATGCCGACGTAGCGGAGCGCCTCCGGCTGTCGGCGGACGGTCCCGACCAGGAGCTCGGCGAGCTTCGCCCGGTAGACCACCATGACGGACAGGAGGGTGGCGACGTGGAGCGCCACCTCCAGGAACACCCCTGGCGTCGGCACGCCGAGGAAGGTCTGGGCCATGACCAGGTGCCCGGAGCTGGAGACGGGCAGGAACTCGGTCAGCCCCTGGACCAGGCCGAGGATGACGGCATCGACGTAGCTCACCGGCTCAATACGCGCCGGTAGTAGGCTTCGTAGCGGGGCACGACGATCTCGGCCGAGAAGGTCTTCGCCCGCTCCCGCGCGGCGGCCGACGCGTCCGCCCACCGGTCGCCCTCGAGGATGTCGAGGCCGGCCGCGGCCATGGCGTCCACGTCGCCCACCGGCTTCAGCACGCCGGCGGGCGGCACCACCACCTCGGGCAGCCCGCCGACATCACTGCCCACGACCGGTACGCCGCACGCCATGGCTTCGAGGGCCACGAGCCCGAACGCCTCGTTGTCGCTCGGGAGCAGGAACAGGTCGGCGCACGCCAGGATATCGGCCACCGAGTCCTGTTTCCCCAGGTAGGCGACCCGGTCCAGCACGCCCTCCTCCTCGGCCACCTGCCGGGTATGGCCCCGCTCCGGGCCGTCGCCGATGAAGACCAGGCGGGCCGGGGTCTCGGCGGCGATCCGGGCGAAGACCCGGACCACGTCGGTCACCCGCTTCACCGACCGGAAGTTCGAGATGTGCATGACCACCTTCTCGTGGTCGGCGGCGAACTGGTTCCGGTGGCACGGCTCGATGTCTCGCCGGTAGACGTTCAGGTCCACGAAGTTCGGGATGACCTCGATGCTCTCGGCCGGGATGTCGAAGCGCTCGACCGTCTCCCGCTTCAGGAACTCCGAGACGGCGGTAATGCCGTCGGACTTGCGGAGCGAGAAGCGGGTGATGGCGTGGTAGGACGGGTCCCGGCCCACCAGCGTGATGTCGGTGCCGTGGAGCGTGGTGACTGCGCGGGGCCCGGCGCCTCCGAGCAGTTGCTTGGCGAGCCAGGCGGAGGTGGCGTGGGGGATGGCGTAGTGGACGTGGAGGATGTCGAGGCCGCGTCGCTCGGCCGTGTTCTGCATCTCGACGGCCAGGGCCAGGGAGTAGGGCGGGTACTCGAAGAGCGGGTAGATCGGGACCTCGACCTCGTGGTAGTAGACGTTCTCCACGAAGCGCGACAGACGGAACGGCTGGGCGTACGTGATGAAGTGGACCTCGTGGCCGCGGCGCGCCAGCTCGAGGCCGAGCTCGGTGGCCACCACGCCGGATCCCCCGTACACCGGGTAGCCGGTGATCCCGATCTTCAGGCTCTCCATTCCCTCTTCCCCTCCTCCACCAGTTCATCGAGCGGCCGCGTCGCGTCCAACCGTACCGCCCGGGACGGAAGCTGGTTCCGGAACCAGGTCAGCTGGCGACGGGCGTATCCCCGGGTCCGTCGCCGGATCCGGTCCGCGGCTTCCTCGATCGACGCCTCGCCTCGCAGGTGGTCCACGATCTCGGCGTACCCGGTGGCGCTCATTCCCGGGTCGTCGGGAGCGTAGCCCCGTTGCAGCAGGTCCGCCACCTCGTCGACGAGCCCGGCCTCGATCATGGCGTCGACCCGTCGATTGATGCGGTCGTACAGCTCGTCCCGGGGCCGCTCGAGGACCAGGACCGGGCCGGTCACCCCCTCCTCCCCGGGCGGCCGGTTCCGCTGCCACCAGCCGAGCGGGCGCCCGGTGAGGAGGGCGATCTCGAGGGCCCGCAGGACCCGCTGCCGGCCGCCCTGCTCCCGGAGCCCGGCCGCGCCCTCCGGGTCGAGGCGATCGAGCCAGTCGAGGAGCCGGTCATGGTCGTGCCCGGCGAGGACGCTCTCGAGGCGGGCCCGTCGCGCGGCGTCCATATCGGGCTCCCGGAAGAGGGGATCGGTCAGGGCGCGGATGAAGAAGCCGGTGCCGCCGACGACAAGGGGCACCCGCCCCCGCCCCCGGATCCCGGCGATCCAGCGGCGCGCGTCGCGGGCGAAGCGGCCGGCGCTGTAGCGCTCGTCGGGGTCGATGAGGTCGAGGCCGTGGTGTGGTACGCGGGCGCGTTCGTCGGCGGACGGCTTGGCGGTGCCGATGTCCATGCCCCGGTACACCTGCCGGGAGTCGGCGGAGACGATCTCGGCATCGAGGGTCTCGGCGAGGGCCAGGGAGAGGGAGGTCTTGCCGACGGCGGTGGCGCCCGTGAGGACGAGGACGCGCTCAACCATGCCTGCCGAAGCGTCGCTCCAGCTCCTCCACCGAGAGGCGCACGATCGTGGGCCGGCCGTGGACGTCGTGGTAGGGTAGCTCGGTAGCGAAGAGGTCGTCGAAGAGCTCCCGCATCTCGACGGGGGACAGGCGCTGGCCGGCCTTGATGGCGGCCTTGCAGGCGAAGGTCATGGCCAGCCGCTCGTACTGGTTCCGGGCGGCCCGGGTCAGCTCGCTCCCTTCGGCGAGCTCGGCGAGCATCTCTCGCAGGCAGCGCTCGGCATCGAACCAGGGATGGGGGTTCGGCGCGGCGTGGACGATCACGGTCCGGCCGCCGAAGGGTTCGGCCTGGAAGCCGGCCTGGTCGAGCAGCGCGCGCGTGTCCTCGATCACCGCGTATTCCGCCGACGACAGCTTGAGCGTGATCGGGAACAGGAGCCGCTGGCTCGGGCGACCGCCCTGGTCGAAGTCCCGCATCAGCCGCTCGAAGAGGATCCGCTCGTGGGCCGAGTGCTGGTCGATGATCAGCAGCCCGCTGCGCGTCTCCGCCAGGATGTACGTGTCGTGGATCTGCCAGAGCGCGTGCTGACGCTCCTCCTCCACCACGGTCCGAGCGCCATCGTCCGTATCGGCCCCGGGCTCCGGGGGCGCGCTGGAGACGAAGAACGCCAGCTGGCCGACACCGCCCTCGGTCAGCCCGGGAGCGTCGGCTCCCACGCCGCTCCGGCCGCGGCCCGTCTCGGGGGAGCGGATCTGCGGCGGGCGAGCTCGCCGGTCGAGGGTCGCCGCACTCTCGACCGTGGACATGGCCTCCCGGACCGCCGACTCCACCGCGTCCTCCACCGCCCGGGACCGGCTGAAGCGGACCTCCGCCTTGGCCGGATGCACGTTCACGTCGACGCCGCCGGCCGGCACCTCCAGGTAGAGCAACAGCGAGGGCTTGGCGCCGTGCTCGGGCACGGTGGTCCGGTAGCCCCGCTCCGCCGCCGCTTTGAGGGAAGGATCCCGGAAAGGCCGACCCGATACGAAGAGGTGGACGCGGCGCGGACCGCTCACCGCGGCGTCCGGCCGCTCCACCAGTCCGGCCACTTCCGCCGCTTCGTCCTGGCGGGTCACCGGGACCAGCGCGCCGGCGAAGTCATCGCCCCAGAGCGCGGCGGCCCGGGCGGTCAGGTCCCGGGCGGCCGGCAGCTCCATGAGGGTACGGCCATTCGATTCGAGTCGGAACGCCGCCGACAGATTGGCCAGGGCGAGGCCGGTCATGGCGTCGGCGATGGCCCGGGTCTCGACGGCCGCGCTCTTCAGGAACTTGGCCCGGGCCGGAACATTGAAGAAGAGGTTCCCGACCGTGACGGTGGTACCGGGCTGCCGGGCGCAATCCTCGACACCCATGATGCGCCCGGCGGAGACCCGGAGCCGCGTCCCCACGCCGCCGGCTTCCGCGGTCTCGAGGGTGAGCCGTGACACGCTGGCAATGGACGGCAGCGCCTCGCCGCGGAACCCCAACGTGCGGACCGCGCGGAGGTCGTCCTCCGTAGCGATCTTGCTCGTCGCGTGGCGGTCCAACGCCAGGAGCGCGTCCTCCC
>CAYMLW010000274.1:0-6205 GCA_964391035.1 uncultured Gemmatimonadaceae bacterium | reverse complement strand
CGCGGGTCGCCGCCGCGTCCGCCCGGGCCCCGGCGGCGCGGAGCATGGGGTTCCGCTCCCGGACCAGCTCGTAGACCTCGTCCAGGGTGAGCTCCTCACGTTCCGCCACCGCTGCCGGTCGGACGGCGCTCTCCCAGGCGTCGGATTCCCCGATCGACGCCGGCGCCTGGCTGGCGGCCGGACCGGCCGACATCGGCAGCGCGAGCGCCACCACCAGGCTGCTCCAGTGCTTCCAGTTTGTCATCTGTATGTCTGCTCTCGTTCGCAAAGCGTGGTTGTGCATGACTGGCAAGATCATGGCGGAGGCGTGAAAGGGTCGTGAAGTCCGCATGAAGAATCCTTTAGGGCACTGGCGTCCGCGTACGGGGATCAGAATCCTCCCCCCATCATCAGCCACATGATCAGCCCGAAGCCCATCATCGCCGGCATCCAGACCCAGTCGTTCCCGTGGTGGTCAGCGCGGACCGCCGCCCCAGCACCGTCCACCGACCCGGCGCGCCGGCGATCGCACGCGGCTTCCAGCTGCTGCAGCCGTTCCCACGCCCGGTCGGACAGGGAGTCCGGATGCTCGCGAGCGAGCTCGAGGTAGACGGAATCGGCGCACACGGCCGGCCGGGGCTCGGGCTCCCGTCCGCCCTCCGGCACGCTGCAGCCGGCCACCGTCACGATGGCGACGGCAGCCAGGAGGATCAGAGTGATTCGTACTCGCATCGATATTCCCGGTTGAGGGTCCATGGCCATTCGCACGGCCGTTCGGCTCGACTCAGGGCAATCTGACCCCTGCGGGATGAAGCGGTGGTGAACCGGACATGAAGCCCGGTTCATGGTCGGTGACCTTGGGCGCCTTCGCGGACGCTAGCAGGGCAGGGGAGATCCGCTCACGCCGTTCGTTTCGTCGGTGCGTGCCATCAATCGGGCGTGGCCCGACCCGGAAGCGATCGCGCGGCTCACGGCTGTTTCTGCGGTCCAACCGGGCCGGTGATTGGCCAGGTACGCCGCTATGTGGGCGAATGGCTCCGGGAACCAGATTCGGTTGGCGACGTACGCAGCCTGGAACAACTGACCCTGATCGGCCCCCTGCGAGGCGAGGAGCGTCAGCAGGCCGAGCATCGCCATCCCGTGATTGCAGTCGGGGAAGTACGTCGAGTTGTCGCAGCACGGTCGGAACACCTGCTCGAGCACGTTTTCGAGCTGCCGCTGGTGCGCCGGCCGGAGCGGAACCAACGGGTGTGCGGCGTACACGTGGGTCGCCGGCCGTGCACCGAGCGACCAACCGCCCGTGGATGCGAACCGCCCGATCTGCCCGCCACTCCGAGTGAACATCGGGCCGCGGGTGAGCACGGCGTTGGCGTTGGCCAGCCCCAGGGTCCAGAGGGTGTTCAGGAGGAATGCCGCGTTGTCCGCGTCCACGCGGAGGGACATATCGCGCCCGTCGAGCACTTGGCGTTGGGAGACGGTCAGGGGGTGGCCGGACCGCGCGAGGGCGGTGTTGAGGGAGAGAGTGTCGAGAACGCTGTCCTCGACGAGCTGCCGGAGCAGGGGACCGAGCCCTTCGACGGCGATGCCGTCGGGGGTGGAGTTGCCTGCCCTGATGGCGGACAGCAGAGCGGGATCGTCCGCACGGATCCCCAGCACGTCGGCCAGGGCCGGAGTGGCGAGCTCGGGATGAACGGATAACCAGATCACCTTTCGGCCCATTGCCGTCACGAAGTGGAGCTGACCCTGTCCGTCGAGGCGGTGAACCGAGCGGCGGTCGATGGAGACCTGCCCGGAATACCGGAACGGCGTGGCCCGGGTTTCGATCCCCACGTTCATGGCATCGAGGAGCGCACCCGCCGCGGCGGAGTCCGCCGCGATGCCCACATACAGCGTGGCGGACGGCCGATCGGCGCCGTAGTGGGCGATCCAGGCGCTGTCGATCCCGGTCTTCCCGGCGTTGTGGAGGTGGGTCACGGCCTGGAGCGCTCGCTCGCCGTCGAGGTCGTGGTGGAGCGTGCGGCCGCCCAGTGTTCCAGGGACGGTGTCCAGTGGGTCGGCGGGTTGGCAGCTCACGAGGATTGTGGCCAACAGCAGGATCAGATTTCTCACTTCAACCCTCCCTTGGCAGCGCGTGCGTAGGATGGATGGCGGCGTGTCAGGAACCGGTCGAGCACCGCCGATACGTACCGGGCGGCGTCCGAGCCGTGCTCCCCGTGCTCGATGAACGCCACGGCAACGATGTCGGCCGGGTGCCCGGGGCGACCCGCGAATCCGGCGAACCAGGCGTGGTCGGTGCCCGAGGGGTTCTGGGCCGTGCCCGTCTTGCCCCGTAGGTCCCACGCCGGCAGGCGACTTCCCGCCGCGGTCCCCCCGGGCCCGACCACCCTTCGGAGGGCTTCCCGGAGGATCCGGGCCGTCGACCCGGCCACCTGGAACGGGGACGGGGCAGCGAGACTATCCGGTGGATCGATGAGCCATGGCGTAATGGCCGTCCCGTCGCTCCGGGCGAAGGCCGTGTACAGCTGGGCAAGCCGCAGCGGGGTGACGCCCTGCGGGCCCTGTCCGATGGCCAGGGAGAGGACCTCCCCGTCCGCCGGCACGTATCCGAGCTCGGCCTCCCACCATGCCCGGGACGACGGGAACGTCCCGGCCCGCTCGCCTGGGATGTCAATGCCGGCCGGCCGCGGCAACGGGTAGGCGCGCAGCATGTCGAGGTATCCGTCCAACCCGAGTTTGAGGCCGAGCTGGTAGAAGTAGACGTCGCAGGAGACCTGAATGGCGCCCAGGAGATCCCGGGAACCGTGGATGCCCCAGCACCGGTAGTATCGGCCCGCGTACATCAACCCGCCCCGGCACGGGATCGGCATGGTATCGCTCGGCTCCACGATCCCCGCGTCCAGGGCCAGGGCAGCGACGATCGGCTTCCAGGTCGACGCGGGGGGCTGAACGGAGGCGATGGCCCGGTTCATCACGGGCCGGGCGGGATCGTTCCGGAGGCCGCTCCAGCTGTCGGCATCGAGCCCGTCCACGAATCGATTGGGGTCGAAGGAGGGATGACTGTAGAGCGCCAGCACCGCTCCGGTGGACGGGTCGAGGGCCACGAAGGCGCCGGCCCGATCGGCCGGGAACAGCGCAGCCGCATCGCGCTGCAGCGCCAGGTCGAGCGTAAGCGTCAGGTCCGTGCCCGGCCGGGCCGGAACCGCCATCGAGTCGGGAACCCAGCCCCGGAACTCCCCTTGCGCGTCGGTGATGAGGTATCGGAATCCCGGGGACCCACCGAGCGCGACCTCCCCGCTTCGTTCGATGCCGGACTTCCCGACCTTCCGCCCCGCTTCGTACCCTCGCCACCGGTCCCGGTCACGCAGCTCCGCTCCCGAGATCTCTCCCACGTAGCCGACTACGTGTGCCGCGGTCGCCCCCTGGGGATAGTCGCGCTTGGGATATGCGGTGAGAACCGCCTCCGGGAACCGGAACCGGTTCTCCTCCAGCCGGGCGACCTGCCACGGGGCGGCGTTGCGGACCACCGCGACCGGTCGTCCCGGATCCCGACGCCGGCGGTCCAGCACGTTCTGCACCCCCGCCGCGTCCAGGTCCAGGATCTGCGAGAGGCCTTCGACATCCGTTTCTATGGAACCTCCCCCCGTCGACATCAGAGCGATGTCGTACCCGGGAACGTCGTGGGCCAGGATCCGGCCTTCGCGATCGAAGATGGTGCCACGCGGCGGCGCCGTCCGGGTGGGCCGCAGCCGGTTGTCCCGGGCACGCGCCTCGAACCGATCCGTTCCGAAGACCTGCAGGCTGGCCAGGATGCTTACCAGCGCAAGAACCACCAGACCGATCACGACCCGGGCGACCCCGGCTCGCCGCCGCCTGCGCTGCCACCGTTCGCCTTCGTTTTTCCGGCCGGGACTCACGGCACGTCAGCGCCTCGTGCCGGAGGTACCCGTCGGGCCCCGGCGGTCCGATCAGATGTTGCCGACGAGAGGGGAGTTCCGTCTCGAAAGCGGGTGATGATGAGTGTCACGCCGATCAGGATCAGCGTGACCGCGATGGCTTGAGCCGTCGTGAAGCCGGCGAAGAACCTGTCGTCCTTGGCCCGCAGGAACTCGACGAGGAACCGCTCGGTGCCCGCCAGAGCCAGGTATGCCCCGAACACCAGACCTGCGGGCTTCCGCCGTTTCACCCCCCACCAGAGGCCGGCGGCAAGAACGGACAGGATGAGCGCCGAGTAGAGCATGGTCGGGTGCACCGTAAGGAGCGTGGCGTCCGGGATACTCGCCGGGATCTCCACTCCGAACTGGGCCCGGAGGTTGCCGGCCGTGCTCGGCGGCATGCCGTTCGGGAAGGCGACCGCCCAGGGCAGATCGGACGGGAGGCCGTAGCTGTCGCCCGAGAAGAAGCAGCCCACATGGCCTATGGCGTGCCCCAGCGCCGCAGCGGGCGCCAGTGCGTCCAGCGTCCGGAAGACCGGCAGTTGCCGTTGGCGGATCGGCCAGACCACCGCGAGGGCGCCCCCGATGAGTCCGCCATACCAGACCAGGCCGGCCCGGGAGAAGAGCGCCCCCGGGTCCTGGTGGAGGATGACGTAGTACAGCTTCGCCCCTACGAGCCCTCCCAGCAGCGCCCAGGTCACCACCGACCATGCGTCATCCGGGCTCTGCCCGTACGCTCGCATTCCGCGGGCAAACACATGCCCCGCCACGAACACGGCGAGAGCCAGTATGGCGCCGTAGGTGGTGATGGTCAGTGGGCCGAGTTGGAACAGAGTATTGTGCATGTCGTCGTCTCAGGAGGGTGTCGCCGGCTCACGAATCGCTCCGGCGCCGGAGTGGCAGGCGGCATGGGGGCGGTCGGCTCCCAGCGGGCAAGCGGCGCGACGAAAGAGGTTGCACGCGATGCAGCCCCGGCACGGCGGCGGTTCGCCTGCCCGGGCCTCGAGAAGTGCGCGCGTCATCCGGTCCACCGCGGCCGTGATGGGAGCCAGTCCTTCGGTTCCGCCTTCCGCGAGGGTGCCGATCAGGGCCGACTCGATCCTGGTCCGATAGTCGGCGAGCACCGCATCGCCATCCTGCGTCAGGCCGAGCCGGACCGTCCGGCGGTCAACGGTTCCGGGACGTCGCGTCACCAACCCGAGATCCGCCAGCTTGTCCAGCGTTCGACTTACCGCTGCGTTGCTGATCCCCACGCTCCGAGCGATTTCGCTCATGTTGGCCTCATCCCCGTGCGCGACCAGCTCCAGGAACCGGAGCTGCCCCAGGGTCAGGGCGTTCTCTCCGGATACGCTCGATAGCGCCTCGTCCACGATGGTCGACACGACGCTCGCGAACACGGACACGCTTCCCAGGAGCTCGTGTACGGGATTGCCCCGCACAGGCACCGTCACCCCGTCCTCCGGCAACGAGTCGTGGGGTGTGGACCGTTCCGAATCGTGGCACTCCATGGCTTCTCCCTCCCTTGATCGTCTGAACTCGACTCCGCTGGTGATGCTTACGGTTGCGACGACGGACCCTCGACCTCCCCTGTCGCCGGGTGATCGTGTCCGCCTCCGCAGCAGCCGCCCAGCCCTCCGTGGGCCCGCGGCTCACTACCCCCCATGATCGAATGACCCCGCTGCATTACCAGGTGAAACCCGACGAACGCGATTCCGACGACGATCCACCCGAGCGTGCCCATACAGTCCCTCCTGATGGTGTCAGTAGTCCCGTCCCTGCGACCGAACTATAAGGTCGAGGGGATTACGTGAGGATGAGATCTACGTGAGGGTGGCTTCATCCCCGACCGCCGGTTCGTCGGAACCCGTCCAGCTAACGGGTTCTTCATGAAGACCTAACCGCCAATTCATGGTCGCATCCCCATGTTCGATCCGAGGAACCGAGTGCCAGAGGAGGACACAGATGGAGAAAGCCAAGGTCGATACCGGGCGTCGGCAGGGCCCCAGGCGGGGCGCGTTTCGCCGGGCCCTGCAGGTCGGACAGATCCTGCGAAGCCACGGGGTGCTGGCGGTGCGAGCGCGCCCAACGCCAATCGGCGCACGCGAAGCGCTGGAGGAGCTCGGGCCGGTCTTTCAGAAGTTCGGCCAGGTGCTGGCCCTGCGCAGGGATCTCCTGCCCGGGGCCTTCGTTCGCGAGCTGGAAGCGCTCCACGACCGCGTCCCGCCGATGTCAAATCATACGGGTGTGGCTACTTTCGGACGACGGCTAAGTGGTTGTGATTGGGGGGTTTGGAG
>CAYMLW010000273.1:0-6214 GCA_964391035.1 uncultured Gemmatimonadaceae bacterium | reverse complement strand
CCCCAGATCCCCCACCACCCACTCCGGATCTAACAGCGCCAGCAGCGCCGGATACTCCGGCCGCTCCCCGAACAGCTCCCGCCGCACGCTGTCCCACTTCCCGGCCGCCGTCCGGAAGAACTCCTGCGACCGCGTGCGACGCCGACTCACCACCTCCCGCGCCCGCTCCACGTCCTGCGCCGCCTCCGGGCTCTCCGCCAGCGCTTCCCGCACCACCGACCACAGCCGCTCCGCGTCCGTCTCCCGACGCCGCGTCCCGCGATAGTACCGGCTCGTCCCGTCCGCCCGACTCGTCACCCAATCCTCGTCCGACAGGATCCGCAGGTGCCGGCTCACCGTCGACTGTGGCAGTTGCACCACCGTGCAAATCTCCCCGACCGTGAGCTCCTCCCCGTCCAGCACGTACAGCAGCCGGGCCCGGGTCTCGTCCGAAAGCGAGCTCAGACGCTGGAAGACGGTTGGTTTATTCATGTATCCGGATCAAAGGATAGATAAGCCGAGCCCCACTGTCAACCAGGCACCCTCGCCGGGGACGTCCGGATGGCACGCGGGGTGGTCGGGACCGACGCGTCGGTGATATGGTATGGAACGGACTCCGGCGTACCATTCCAAACCGCGAGGACGCCTATGAGGTGGTTGATTACGCTGTCGCTGGCGGCGGGCCTGGTGGGCTGCGCGGGCGGCGGCACGGCTGTCACGGGGAACCGCAACGTGCTGACGAACGAGGACATCCGTGCGCACGAGTACGGGAACGTGTACGACCTGATCGAGGCGGAGCGGCCGTGGTGGCTGCGGACGCGGGGGGCGAAGAGCTTCACCCAGGAAACGCCGATCATGGTGTATATGGACGGGTCGCAGGTCGGGACGGTGGAGGAGCTGCGTATCATGTCTCCGTTCCAGTATGGCGAGATCCGGTTCTACAGCAGCGGCCAGGCCCAGACCCGGTTCGGAACGGGGAACGCGTCCGGTGCCATCGAGTTGATCACGCAGCGATAGGGCGAGCGTCCCGGGCGAGAGTCCCGGGCGGCGGCGGGCGGGCGGCGGAACCATTTCGGCTCCTGAGGCCATTGGGTTGATCGAAGTGTCTATCA
Organism: uncultured Gemmatimonadaceae bacterium; assembly: GCA_964391035.1. Classification (GTDB taxonomy): domain Bacteria; phylum Gemmatimonadota; class Gemmatimonadetes; order Longimicrobiales; family RSA9; genus JAWVYT01. The sequence goes on along the minus strand of CAYMLW010000273.1, from coordinate 5,123 downwards.
AACCCGACAGGGAGGCGAGATGGGAAGGGTGGAGAGTCCGCTGGCGGCGGGAATCCGGCTGTCCGTTCTGCTCTTCGTCGCGAGCCTGACGGCGTGCGACGACGGGGGCCTGGTGGGGTCTCCCGCGGATCGTCCGATCCCGGACCTCACCTGCAGCATCCCCGAGAGCCTCATCTACCCGGGGGCGAACAAGGACGCGATCCCCGCCCTGGTGGACCCGGCGATGGTCCAGCCGGGTCATCCGAGCCTCTCCTACCTGGGGGACAGCGACCGAGTGGTCGGGCTCGAGTTGGACGGCCAGAGTTGGGCCATACCGCACAACATCCTGTGGTGGCACGAGATCGTGAACCTCACCCACGGGGACCAGGCCGTGGCCATCACGCACTGCCCGCTGACCGGCTCCTCCCTGGTGTTCGACCGTACATCCATCGACGGGGCCGAATTGGGCGTTTCCGGGCTCCTGTATCTCAACAATCTGATCATGTATGACCGGACCGACGAGGAGTCGCTCTGGCCGCAGATGAGTCGGGGGGCCCGGTGTGGCCCCCGGGACGGTGCCCAGCTGTCACAGCTTCCCATCGTGGAGATGCGTTGGGACGCATGGCGGGAGCTCAATCCCGGCACCCTGGTCGTGTCGGGGGACACGGGCTATCGCCGCGACTACAGGGTCTACCCGTACGGGGGCTACGCCAGCCCGACTAATTCGCAGATCCTCTACCCGATGCCCGAGATCGACGATCGGCGGCAGCCCAAGGAGCCGGTGCTCGGGATCCCGGACGGTGAGGGGGGCGGCATCGCCTTCCCCTTCGGCGAGCTCGACGCCGGGCCCGTGTACGTAGCCGAGCACGAGCTCGGTCGCCGCACGATCGTCGTCCTGTGGAGCCGGGAGGCGGTGTCGGCCATGGCGTACCTCCCGGAGGTGGACGGTCGGCCCGTGACGCTGGAAGTGGAAGACGGGCGCATCATCGACGTGGGTACCGGATCGGTCTGGACCGTCCAGGGACACGCGATCGAGGGCCCGTTGGTCCATGACCGGCTCGCGCCGATCCCGGCCGCGTACATGGCGTACTGGTTCGCCTGGGCGGCCTTCCACCCGGACACCGAGATCTGGGAGCGGCCATGACCCGGCGCGTCGCAGTCGGCCGGTCGTTCTGGCTGCCAGCAGCCTTCGTGCTCGCCCTGGCGCCGATGCCCGGGACGGGCCAGGCGGTGTGCAGCGCACCCCATTCGGCGGCCGGATTCTCTGCCGGGCTCCCGGGCGGACGACTGGCCGGCGGCGGCGGGTGGGCTCAGATCTCGGGATTCCACCAGCGGTCGGATGCCATCTTCGGCCCGAACGGCGCCCGTCGTCCCCTCCTGGCCCGGGGCGCGGCGAGCACGACGTCCCTGTACGTCACGGCAGCCCTGGGCCTGCTCCCGGGTCTTGAGACCTGGCTCCAGGTCCCGGTTCACCGCCTGGTGTTCGAGGACGAGGTCGAGCGCCGTTCCCGGACCGGCATCGGGGACGTGCGCGGTGCGCTCCGGCTCCACGTCGCCTCCCTCGGGCTGCCTGTCCCCATCGCCGTGCGCGGAGGCGTGAAGCTGCCGGGACGGGAGTTCCCCGTGGACTCCCGGGTGATCCCCCTGACCGAGGGACAGCGGGACTGGGAGCTGAGCGTGGAATACGCGCGCGCCGTGATCCAACCGTCGCCGTTCGTGCCGCCGGCTCTCCATGCCACGGCGTGGGCCGGCTATCGCTGGCGGGAGCCGGACGGCGAGACGGACCGGAAGCCCGGTGACGAGTGGTTCGCCCACCTCGGACTGAGCGGGCTGCTCGACCCCGTGGTCTGGGGCGTGGACCTGGATGCCCTGTGGGGCCGGCCGCCGGTCCAGCAGGGGCTGCGTCTGCCCGGCGGGTCCCGTCGTCTCCTGCAGCTCGGCCCCTGGCTGACCCTGGACCTGGGTCCCGGCATCGTTCGCGGAGGGATGCAACTGGCCCTGGCCGGGCGCAACCTGCCCACCGGCGCGTCCTACAGCATCTCGTACCGCGTCCGCTGGGACTGAGCCACCGAATCCCGGGCGATCTGAGGCACCGGGCCCGAGCCCCGAGCGCCGGGGCTCGGGCTCGGGGACCCGTGGCTCGCTCTACGCCGCGAGCCGCTCCAGCGTCCTCACCAGCAGCTGATGGAACCGCTCCACGGACGGGATCAGCACTCTCTCGTCGGGCGAGTGGGGGAACTCGATCTGGGGTCCGAACGAGACCATGTCCATCCCGGGCACCTTCTCCCCGATAATCCCCGTCTCGAGGCCTGCGTGGACGGCTTCGACCCGAGGGGCCTCCCCGCGCTGCTCCTCGAAGGTGGTCTTGAGGACGGCCAGGACATGGGAGTCCAGGTCTGGCTTCCAGCCCGGGTACGGCTCCTCTTCCTCGACATCGGCTCCGCCCAGGTGACCGATGGCCCGGATCCGGGAGCGAAGCGCCTCGAGCTCGCTCGCCACCGATGACCGGGTGCTCATCAGCACCTCGAGGGCGTCGAACCCGAGGGTGGCCCGGGCGAGGTTCGTGCTCGTCTCGACCAGGTCCGGGATGTCGTAGCTCATGGCCGCGACGCCGTGGGGCAGCGCGTGGATCAGGTGCAGCGCGTTCCACGTGCTGGCCCGATCGAGCACCGCGGCGGGCACGGCGGCCGTCTCGACGGTGAGATCCATGCCCGGATCGGCCGCGGAGAACGCGTCCTTGACGACGGCGAATTCCTTCTCGGCCCGTGTCCGGAACCCCTGGAGCTGGTCGTCGGGTGCCACGACCAGGGCGCGGGCCTCCCGCGGGATCGCGTTGTGCTTGTCGCCACCGTCGAAGTCGGCCAGGTGGAAGTCGGTGCCCCGGGCGCCGGCATCGAGGATCCGGGCGAGCAGCCGAACGGCATTGCCGCGCTGGAGGGAGATGTCGATCCCGGAATGCCCGCCCTTGAGCCCCCGGATGGATATGGCGATGGCGTTCGCGTTCGCCGGCGGATCCGTCCGTGTGACAGCCAGAGCGAGGTGGGTGTCGCCGCCCCCGGCACAGCCCACCGTCACGGCCTCCTCTTCCTCCGTGTCCAGGTTGAGGAGCTGCCGTCCTTGGAGCATGGATCCGTCGAGCTGGGCGGCGCCCGTCAGCCCGCTCTCCTCGTCGATGGTGAAGAGCAGCTCGAGGGGGCCGTGGGCGACGTCGTCCGATTCCATCAGGGCGAGCATGGCGGCCACGCCGATCCCGTTGTCGGAGCCCAGGGTCGTGCCCCGGGCCGTGAGCCAGTCGCCGTCCCGTTCCGGCCGGATCGGGTCCTTCGAGAAGTCGTGGTCGACGTCCGCGTTCTTCTCGTTCACCATGTCCAGGTGACTCTGCAGGATGGTGATCGGCGCGTCCTCGCGGTCCGGCGCGGCGGGTTTCCGTACGACCACGTTGCCCGCCCCATCGACCTGGTGGTCCAACCCGTTGCGCCCGGCCACCTCCAGCACGTACTCCCGCATGGCCTCCTCTTCCTTCGAGCCCCGCGGAATCTCGAGGATCAGGTCGAAGTGGCTCCAGAGCGCCTGCGGCTCCAGCTCGCTCACGAACGTCATAGCAGCACCTCCAGCAGTCGTCGTTGTGTGGAAGAGGCAAGATACGGGCGTCTCCGGGCCGATGCGAACCTTCGCGGGGGCGTGGTCCGGTCCGGTCCGCGTCCGCGTTTTCGTCCCCTCCGGAGCGTGTTATCTTCCGCACTTTCCGGAGGGGTGGCAGAGTCCGGTCGAATGCACTCGACTTGAAATCGAGAGACCCGCAAGGGTCCGTGGGTTCGAATCCCACCCCCTCCGCTCGAACAGGGCCCGCCGTACCGCCGCCTTCGCCCTCGCTGCCAGCCTCGTCCAGGGCCTGGTGCGGCGAGAGCGAACGGGGCCGGATGGCCGCGTTTGCTCCCTGGGCCCGGCCACGATAGGATCGAGGCCATGCAACCGCAACACCACCTCCCCGCGTCGTGGTCCTGACCTTCCTGACCGGCCTCGTCGCCTTGATCGCGGGGGCCGAGCTCCTCGTACGGGGGGCCTCCCGGGCCGCCACCACCGCCGGCGTCGCACCCCTCGTCATCGGCCTCACCGTCGTCTCCTTCGGCACGAGCGCGCCGGAGCTCGCGGTCACCACGGCGGCGAGCCTCCGGGGTGAAGCCGGCCTGGCTCTCGGCAACGTGATGGGCAGCAACATCATCAACGTTCTGCTCATCCTCGGGGCCTCAGCGCTCGTGGCTCCGCTCGCCGTGGACCGGCGGCTCATCCGCCTCGAGGTACCCTTCATGATCGCGGTCTCGGCCACGGTCGGGCTGCTCGCGCTGGACCACGTCATAGGGCCGATGGACGGCGTGCTCCTGCTGAGCACCGGCCTCGCCTACACCGGCGTGCTGCTGGTCCAGGCCCGGAAGGACGCGAGGCGGAACGTTCGACCCGCATCCCCCGCGGAGAGGTCCGAGTTCCCGGCCCGGACCGCTGGCGGGGACCCTGGCGGCACGACGGACGATCTGGCAGGCGTCGAAGACAGGGGCGGCGGTACCGGCCGCAGGAAGGCGCTCCTCCTCGACCTGGTCATGGTCCTGGTCGGCCTCGGCCTCCTGGTCTTCGGCTCCCGGGGGATCGTGGACGCCTCGTCCGCTATGGCCGCCGCACTGGGGATCCCGGATCTGGTCATCGGCCTGACGGTGGTGTCCGGCGGCACCTCGCTCCCTGAGCTGGCCACGTCCATCGTCGCCAGTCTCCGGGGCGAGCGGGACCTGGCGGTGGGTAACATCGTGGGGAGCAACATCTTCAACCTGCTCATCATCCTTGGCGCGGCCGGGGCGGTGTCCGGCGCCGGGCTCGCGGTCCCCCTGTCGGCGTTGACCTTCGACCTCCCGGTCATGGTGGCGGTCGCGATCGCGTGCCTCCCCATTTTCTTCACGGGCCACCGCGTGTCCCGCTTCGAGGGGCTCGTGTTCCTCGGCTTCTACCTGGTCTACACGACCTACCTGGTCATGGGCGCCGCGGACCATCACGCCGCCGATGAGCTGGGGCAGGCCGTCCTCTTCTTCGTCCTCCCCCTCACGGTGATCGTCCTCGTCGACGCCGTGTACCGGGAGGTCGAGCGACGCGGCTCGGAC
>CAYMLW010000272.1:4660-6221 GCA_964391035.1 uncultured Gemmatimonadaceae bacterium | reverse complement strand
GTCCGCCAGCGACTCCGGCACGTCCCCGCTCACGATCCGCTGCGCCAGGCCCTCCGCGATCGCCGTCTTCCCGACGCCCGGCTCCCCGATCAGGACCGGATTGTTCTTCGTGCGACGACTCAGCACCTGCATCACACGCCGGATCTCCTCGTCCCGGCCGATCACCGGGTCCAGCTTCCCCCGCCGCGCCTGCGCCGTCAGGTCCCGACTGAACCGCTCCAGCGCACGGTACTTCTGCTCCGGATCCTGGTCCGTCACACGGTGCGGGCCCCGCACCGCCGCCAGCGCCTCCCGCAGTGACTCGTGCGTCGCGCCCTCCCCCGTCAGCAGCTCCCGCGTCGTGCTCCCCTTCTGCCACGCCAGCGCCAGCAGCAGGTGCTCCGTCGATACGTACTCGTCGCCCAGCTCCCGGGCCTCCGTCTCCGCACGGTCCAGGATCTGGTTCAGCTCCCGGCTCAGCGTCGGCCGCACAGCCCCGCTCTGCGCCGGCAGACGATCCAGCGCGCCCCGCAGCCGCTCGCCCACTCGCGACACGCTGACCCCCACCTTCTGCAGCACTGGCACCACCACGCTCTCTTCCTGCTCCAGGAGCGCCGCCAGCAGATGCACATCCTCCAGCGACGGATTCCCCCGCCGCTGCGCGTCCGACCCCGCCGCCTGGATCGCCTCCCCCGCCTTGATCGTCAATCGATCCGAATTCAGCATCCGATCTCGCTTCCCCTTCGCACCGCGTCCCCGGCCCGCTCCCTCCGGGCGCGGCGACGCACCGAACCCACGTCTCCACCCGTTTCCGGTACACATCCTGTGCCGTCGCGCACTGCCTATCTGGCAGTAGCGCCCGGGGTCGCCCGGAGTGGTGTCCCGGCGGTGACGGATCCGGGTGATCCGTCCGGGATGACGCGACCCGGGCTCTGGTCTATCTTTCGTGAGGCGGACTCACGGATCCATGGACCGAAGAGGCGACGGGATGAGACGACGCGCGGCCCGGGGGGGCCTGTGGACGCTCCTGTGTTCGGGGGCCTTCGTGATGGGCTGTGGCGTTGCGTCGCCACCGACCGGGGCGGAAAAGGACGGGGCGCCGGTGTCGGCCGACGTCTTCATCGAGGTCGTGTCGGCGATCCGGGTGGCGGAACGGGAGACCGCCGACGAGGACAGCGCCGCGGTGCAGTTCGCGGAGCGTCGTCGCAGGATCCTGGACCGCTACGGCGTCGACCAGGCCACCCTCGAGGAATTCGTCCGCTACCACGCCGAGGACACCGAGCTCCTGCGCGCCGTCTGGAACGCGATCAACGAGCAGCTGAAGCACGAGGTCGAGGCCAAGGAGGGCCCGCTCGAGGGCCGTCCCGGTTTCCGGGTGAGGTAGGGCGGGGGGAGGGCGCGCTGGTGCGCGCCAAGAGGGCTCACTTCGTTCGCAAGAAGGCGTCGCTCGCGCTCCGCAAGAGGGCTCACTTCGTTCGCAAGAAGACGTCGCTGCGCTCCGCAGAAATCTGTCACGCGTCCAGCCGCGCCCTCTTGCGCGGCCCCAGCCGCGGCCCTCTTGCGCGGCCCCAGCCGCGGCCCT
>CAYMLW010000272.1:0-4560 GCA_964391035.1 uncultured Gemmatimonadaceae bacterium | reverse complement strand
GGCCCCAGCCGCGGCCCTCTTGCGCGGCCCCAGCCGCGGCCCTCTTGCGCGGCCCAGCCGCGCCCCTACTCCCACTCGATGGTCGACGGCGGCTTCGAGCTGATGTCGTAGGTCACGCGGTTCACGCCGGCCACCTCGTTGATGATCCGGTTGGAGATGCGGCCGAGGACGTCGTGGGGGAACGGGAACCAGTCGGCAGTCATGCCGTCGCGGCTAGTGACGGCCCGGAGCGCGATGACGTTGTCGTAGGTCCGGAAGTCGCCCATGACGCCCACGCTGCGTACGGGGAGCAGCACGGCAAAGGCCTGCCAGATGTCGTCATAGAGACCGGCGGCCCGGATCTCTTCGAGGTAGATGGCGTCGGCCTCCCGGAGTACCTCGAGGCGGTCGGTGGTGATGGCGCCGAGGATCCGGACGGCGAGGCCCGGTCCGGGGAACGGGTGGCGCCCGACGAGCTCCTCGGGCAGCCCCAGCTCCCGGCCGACGTTCCGGACCTCGTCCTTGAACAGCTCGCGCAGCGGCTCGACCAGCTCGAAGTCCATCTCTTCCGGCAGCCCACCCACGTTGTGGTGGGTCTTGATGACCGCGGACGGCCCGCGCACGGACTGGGATTCGATGACGTCGGGGTAGAGGGTCCCCTGGACGAGGAACTTCGCACCATCGCCCACCTCGGCGGCCGCGCGCTCGAAGGCCCGGATGAAGCGTTCGCCGATGACCTTCCGCTTCTCCTCCGGGTCCACGACGCCTTCCAGCGCACCCAGGAAGTCGTCGGCCGCGTCGATCACTTCGAGGCGCATCCCCATGTGCTTGCGGAATGTGCGCTCCACGTACTCCCGCTCGGCCTTCCTGAGCAGGCCCGTGTCGACGAAGATGGCGGTCAGCCGGTCGCCAATGGCGCGGTGCATGAGGGTCGCGGCCACGGAAGAATCGACGCCGCCCGAGAGCCCGACGATGACGGACGCGGTCCCCACGGCCTCCCGGACCTGGGTGACGTGGTCGTCGATGAAGGAGCCGGGGGTCCAGGTCGGCTCGCAGTTGCAGATCTCGAACAGGAAGTTCGACAGGATCTCGTCGCCCCGGGGCGTGTGGGCCACCTCCGGGTGGAACTGGACGCCGTAGATCCGGCCGTCCTTCGAGCGGAACGCGGCCACCGGGAGCGAGCCGGTCCGGCCCAGGGACCGGTACCCGGCCGGCGGGGCGTCCACGTGATCGCCATGACTCATCCACACGGTGATCCGCTCGCCGACCTCGAACCCGGCGAACAGCGCGTGGTCGTCCAGCACTTCCATCTCCGCCCGTCCGTACTCCCGCCGGCCGGGCTCGACGGTCGCACCCTCTGCGTGGGCCACGAGCTGCATCCCGTAGCAGATGCCCAGGATCGGGACGCCCACGTCGAGCAGCCCGGGATCGAGGCCGGTGACGTCGTCATCGTAGACGGAGGCGGGCCCGCCGGAGAGCACGATGCCCCGCGGCGCCCATTCCCGGATCTCGTCCACGGACACGCCCGGCGGCTGGATCTCGCAGTAGACCCGCTCCTCGCGGATCCGCCGCGCTATGAGCTGCGTGAACTGGGACCCGTAGTCCAGAATCAGGATTCGGTTCGCTCGGCCGCTCATCCGGTCAACAGCTCCTCTTCCCCCCGCACGAGGTCCTCGACGGTCTCCCTCCGCCGGATCAGGCGGGCCCGGTCTCCCTCGACGAGCACCTCCGCCGGCCGGGGCCGCGAGTTGTACGTGGACGCCATCGAGAACCCGTACGCGCCCACCGTATGGACCGCCAGCAGGTCGCCCGGCTCCGGCACGGCTATCTCCCGGTCCAGGGCCAGGAAGTCCCCGCTCTCGCAGATCGGGCCCACGATGTCGACGGTCCTGCGTCGCCGATCCGGCTCCGGTAGCCGGGCCGCCTCGACCCGGTGGAAGCTCGAGTAATGGCTGGGCCGGACCAGGTCGCTCATCCCGGCATCCGTGATGACGAAGGTCTTCGGGCCTATCTCCTTCACGTACAGGACCCGGGTCAACAGGATGCCGGCGTGCCCCGCCAGGTAGCGCCCCGGCTCGAGGATCAGCCGGAGCCCCGACGTGGCCAACTGCGGCCGCACGGCGTCCGCGAACACGATCGGCTCGGTGTCCCGGGCCGCCTCGTACGACACGCCGAACCCGCCGCCCAGGTCCAGCCACTGGAGCCCGATGCCGTCGGCAGCCAGCTCCGACACCAGGTCCAGCAGGTGCAGCACGGACCGCCGGTATGGCTCCGGATCGACGATCTGGCTGCCGATATGGGCATCGATCCCCACCGGCTCCAGCGACGGATGCTCCGCCGCCCGCCGGTACAGCCGCGGCACCTCCTCGGTCGGGACCCCGAACTTCGTCGCACGGTGCCCCGTCCGCGTGTACGCATGGGGCGTAGGCGACTCGATGTCCGGATTCACCCGCAGTGCCACCGGCGCCGTCCGTCCCAACGACGACGCGACCTCACCCAGCGCCTCCAGCTCGCCCTCGCTCTCCACGTTGAACCCGAGGATCCCGGCCTCGAGCGCCGCCTCCATCTCCCGGCGAGTCTTCCCCACCCCGCTGAACACGATCCGCTCGCCAGGGAAACCGGCCCGCAGCGCCCGGTGCAGCTCGCCGCCGCTGACGATGTCCGCGCCGCACCCCGCCCCCGCCAGCAGCCGCAGCACCGACAGGTTCCCGTTGGCCTTCACGCTGTACGCGAGCAACCGGTCCAGCGGCTCGAACGCCGCGTCCAGCGCGGCCACCCGGTCCAGGATACTGCGTCGGCTGTACACGTAGAGCGGCGTCCCGTGTTCTCCGGCCAGCAACTCGACCGGCACCGCCTCACAGTGCAGCCCGCCATCACGATAGCTGAAGTTCCCAGGCACGGTTCGAACCTCAAGACTCGAGGATCACGCTTCAATCGACCCCTCGCCCCTCGATACTCAGATCTCAGGTCTCAGGTCTCCTCTAGTATGCCCTCGCCCACACCGCCTCGTGTTCCGCCGCCCCGCCACACACCAGGCAGTTCTCCGGCGCCGGCGACGACCGGAACTCCTCGCCCGGGAGAACCCGGATCGTGGCCTTGGTCTCGTCCTTGACCCGCTCCTCGCAGGCCTCGCCGCCGCACCAGCCGGCATAGAAGAACCCGCCGGCGGACTCGACCTGCTCCTTGAATACCCCGTAGTGGTCCACCCGGTGGCTGTTCGCCGTCATCCGCTCCCGGGCCGCCGCCAGCAGCCCGTCCTGGACCGCCTGGAGGCGATCGCCCATGGACGCCAGCGCCTCGGATTCAGGGAGGAACGCCTTGCGATCCTCGTCCTCCGGGACCACCCGACGGGCGATGGCCAGGTTCCCCTTCTCCACGTCCCGGGGCCCCACCTCGATCCGGAGCGGGACGCCCTTGCGCTCCCACTCCCAGAACTTCGCGCCCGGCGACTCGTTCTCCCGGTCGTCGATGTGGACCCGGATGCCCTCGTCCCGGAGGTGGCGGGCCGCTCGGTCAGCCACCTCGGCGACGGCGGCCTTCTGCTCGTCGTTCTTCCAGATCGGGACGATCACGACCTGGGTCGGCGCCAGCTTCGGGGGCAGCACAAGGCCGTTGTCATCGCCGTGGATCATGACCAGTCCGCCCACGAGCCGGGTGCTGACGCCCCAGGACGTGTTCCACGCATGCTCCCAGTCGCCGCTCTCGGCCTGGAACTTCAGGTCGAACTGCTTCGCGAAGTTCTGCCCCAGGTTGTGCGACGTCCCGGCCTGGAGCGCCTTGTTGTCCTGCATCAGCGCTTCCAGCGCGTACGTGTGGTCGGCGCCCGGGAACTTCTCGCTCGGCGACTTCCGACCGGTGATCACCGGCATGGCCATCCAGCCCTCCATGAACGACCGGTACACGCCCAGGATCGTGAGCGCTTCCTCCTCCGCTTCCTCCTGCGTGGCATGGGCCGTGTGCCCTTCCTGCCAGAGGAACTCGGCGGTACGCAGGAACAGCCGGGTCCGCATCTCCCAGCGCATCACGTTCGCCCACTGGTTGATCAGGATCGGCAGGTCGCGGTAGCTCTGGACCCAGCGGGAGTAGGCGTCGTAGATGATGGTCTCCGACGTCGGCCGGATGATGTACGGCTCCTCGAGCTCCGACGCCGGGTCGGGGACCAGCCCCTCCTCCGTGGCCATCAGCCGCGTGTGGGTCACCAGCGCCATCTCCTTGGCGAACCCCTCCACATGCTCGGCCTCCCGGGCGATGAAGCTCAGCGGGATCAGGAGCGGGAAGTAGGCGTTCTGATGCCCCGTCGCCTTGAACTTGTCGTCCAGCGCCCGCTGCATGTTTTCCCAGACCGCATAGCCCCACGGCCGGATCACCATGCTGCCCCGGGTCGGCGAGTGCTCCGCGAGCTCCGCCCGCACCACCACCTCGTTGTACCAGCTCGAGAAGTCCTCCGCCCGCGGCGTCAGTGCCCTGTTGTCAGCCATATGCCCTCACCCTCTCCATCCGCACCTCATGACCCCCTCCCTCACCCCTCACCCCTCAACCCTCAACCCTTGCCCCTTGCCACTTGCCACCCTACCCCTCCCC
>CAYMLW010000271.1:0-6250 GCA_964391035.1 uncultured Gemmatimonadaceae bacterium | reverse complement strand
CTCGCCGCCTGGCCTTCCCGCCGGGCCTCCCGGATCTGCACCAGCAGCGGAGCAGCGTCCGGCACCGGCCGACTGGAAAGCAGACCGCGCAGGAGCATGAGGACCGCCGACAGCTCCGGATCCGGCGACGCCGGCAGCCCGTAGTTCACGACCACTCCGTCCCGCTCGTCCTCCAGCACGCCCGCATCCCGCAGGTAGCGCAGGTGCCGCGACGCCTTCGGCTGCGTGATCCCCAGGATCTGCTCCACCTCGCACACGCACAGCTGCCCGTGCCGGAAGATCAGCCCCATGATCGCGAGCCGCGTCTCGTTCGACAGCGCCTTGAAGATCTGACCCAGGTCATCCATGCCGCCCCCTTTAAATTGTCTAATCGATTGAAAGGATAACGGCCCGCCCCACCCTCTGTATGTGGGGGAAACCCTGAAATCCGGGGTCGATACTTTGGTGGTTCTCCCCACAGAATAAATCGGCCATACGATTTATTATTGCGCCGGCACATCGAGAGTCCGATTACGGGGACCACCGGGAGGGCGAACGTGAACAAGGCGTGGAAGCTGATGGTGACGGGCGTGGTCCTGCTGGCGGTGGGCGCCGCGCTGACGTTGAAGCCGGGGGAGCCGGAGGCCGCGTCAGCGGAGATCCCCTACGACCCGTCGGCGCCGGTGCCCATCGAGCCGGTGCCGGAGAGCTACGAGTCTTCGGAGCCGGGGGTGCCCCGGCTGGTGGCGCTGGGGGCGGGCTCGTGTATCCCGTGCCGAGCCATGGCGCCGATCCGGGCGGAGCTTCGCCGGGAGTACGCCGGGCGGCTCGAGGTGGACTTCTACGACGTGTGGGAGGACCGTGAGGCCGGGTCGCATTTCGGCGTGCAGGTCATCCCGACGCTTGTCTATTACGACCGAGCGGGGCGGGAGCTGGCTCGGCAGCAGGGGTACGTGCCGAAGGACGTGATCGTGGCGAACATGAAGCGGTTGGGCATGAGCCCGGCCTCCGGGGGAGAGTGACGCCGCGGTGGGCGGCCTTCTCGACGGGCTGAGCGCCGGGCTCGGGGCCTCACCGGGAGTGGCGCTGGCCGCGGCCCTCGGGTGGGGCGTTGTGAGTGTGCTCCTGAGCCCGTGCCACCTGGCGGGGATCCCCCTGATCATCGGCTACGTGGCGTCGCCGGGCTCGCTGCCCGGGCCCCGGCGTGCGTTCACGCTGTCGCTGGCGTTCGGTGTGGGGATCCTGATCACCATCGGCCTCATGGGAGTGGTGACGGCGGCGGTGGGCCGGACGCTGGGGGATCTGGGACCGGGGGTGACGTACGGCGTGGCGGCGCTGTTCCTCCTCATCGGCCTGGATCTGTTGGGGGTGATCTCCCTTCCCGGATGGAGCGGCAGCCGGAGCGGCGGTGCTGCGAAGGGGATCCCGGGGGCGTTCGGTCTCGGGCTGGCATTCGGGCTGGCTCTGGGCCCGTGCACGTTCGCGTTCCTGGCGCCGGTGCTGGGCGCGGGGCTGGCGCTGGCCGCGTCGGCGCCGCTGCTGGCCGCGGGGCTGGTGGTGGCCTTCGGGGTAGGGCACAGCGCGGTGATCGTGGCCGCCGGCAGCTCGGCCGGCGGAGTTCAGCGGTTCGTGGACTGGGGCGATGGGTCGGGCGTTCTGATGAAGCTCCGCAGGGCCACCGGAGTCCTGGTCCTGCTGGCGGGCGTGTACCTGGTGTACCAGGCGTGAGCCTATGACGCGGGAGCTGTGACGTGGGAGGCGTGATGCGATGGATCGGGTTGCTGTCCGTGGCGGTCCTGGCGATGGCGGGTCCTGCCGCCGACTCGGCGGAAGCGGCTCAGGGCTCCGAGCCGCGGGTGCGGGCGGTGTTCTTCTATTCGCCCCAGTGCCCGCACTGCCACGACGTGATGCGGGATCACCTCCCGCCGCTCCTCGATCGCTACGGCGAGGCGCTGCGGATCGTGGCGGTGAACGTGGACACGCGGCAGGGCCAGGCGCTGTACCGGGCGGTGGTGGAGCACTTCCGGCTTCCACGACAGCGGCTGGGCGTGCCGGCGCTGGTGGTGGGCGACACGGTCCTAGTGGGCTCCTGGGAGATCCCGTCGCGGCTGCCGGGGCTGGTGGAAGAGGGGCTGACGGGGACCGGCGTGGACTGGCCGCCGATCCCCGAGCTGCGCTCGTTCCTGTCGCTCCAGGGCATCGCGTCCGGCCCCACCGTCGAGATCGAGAGCTGGATGCTGGCCGGTGGGGCCGCGGCGGGCGGGGATCCGGTCGTACGGATCCTCGGAGCCGATCGTGATGCCGGGACGAGCACCGTCTCCGAGCGCTTCATGAGAGACCCGGTGGGCAACGCCATCGCCGTCGTCGTTCTGCTGGGGATGATCGGGGTTCTCGTGCTTTCGGGCCGCCGGGTGTGGCGGCCGGGCCGGCCGATGGCGGAGTGGCCGGTGTGGGCGGTGCCGGCGCTGGCGGCCGTCGGTGCGGCGATCGCGCTCTATCTGGCGTTCGTCGAAGTGACAGGGACGGAAGCCGTCTGCGGGCCGGTGGGCGACTGCAACCGCGTCCAGCTGAGTCCGTACGCGTACCTGGCCGGAGTGCCCATCGGCGTGCTGGGCGTGGCCGGATACCTGGGGATCGGCGCGCTGTGGATCGTCGGGCGGCGCCACGAGCGCATCCACCTGCTGGTCTGGGCCCTGGCCGCCGGTGGGGCGGCCTTCTCCATCTACCTGACCTTCCTCGAGCCCTTCGTCATCGGCGCCACCTGCATGTGGTGCATCAACTCCGCCCTCGTCATGACGCTGATCCTGATGGCGGCCACGCCGCCGGCGTCCCGCGTCCGCCGGAGCGCGGTCCGCGGTGCCCGGAACTCGCCCGCCGGGAAGCGGATGGCGGCTGTGGCGGACTGAAGCCAGGCCCTTCGCACCGCAGCCGTGGTGGATCCTGCCTCAACTGGCTGTTCGGAGCTGCCGGCATGGAGTCACCGCCGCGGGTCGAGCTGATGACCGGTTCATCGACTCGACCGGGATCCGGCGATCCTCCCGGCCAGGTAGCCTCCGACCACGCCGCAGAGGGTGCCGATCAGGAGCGACCCGTGGGCCGCGGCCGCCCGCAGGCTCCCGGGTTCCCAGGCCACCGCCGGGGTAGTCAGAAGGACCACAGTGAGGACGATGGCCAGCACGTGGGTGATGACACCACCCCAGAACGCGTACCTCACAGGCCTCGCGAGATGACGGAACCCGTGGCCGATCCAGAGGAGCAGGATCGGCATGAGGAATAGGCCCCCCAGGAGCGCCAGCCGATGGATCGTCACAAGCGGCTTCGAGGGTAGAGCCAGAGCCAGTAGCCGCTCACCAGCAGCACGACGAGCGCTACCGCCGCGATGTCGCTGAGCAGGACCCAACCGTCGCCGAAGACCTCGCCGGAATGGAGCCTCTCGAGGAAGACGTCGTTCCGCGGGCCGACGGTGAGGATCTCTCCGGAGTAGAAGTCGACGGTCACCTCGGTTGCGTGGCGGTCCTCGAAGCGGACCTTGACCAGCCCATCGTCCGGGCGCACGTCCATCCGATCGACGCCGGGCTCGGCGAGGGATGGGACCCCGTCACGGGCCGCGTCCACGATCTCGGCCAGCGGAAGGGCTTCTTCGAGCTGCCCGCCCGATCCGTGCTCCGCGTCCGGCATGAGACCGAGGGCGCGCTTATGATTCAGGAGGAGCCCCGTGACCCCGATGACGACGACGAGGGCCGTGGTCATCACGCCCAGCCAGAGGTGGGTGTGGAACATCCACCGCGACATGGTCCTGGACCACGTCCGCCGACGGAATCGGCCCCGGGCGAAGTGGCTCACGATACCCGCGCCCGGGCCCCGCCCACCGACGCCGGCCCGGAGGACGGTGCCGCCCCGGGGATCGAAGTCGCAAGCTCGAGCGTGAAGATTGCGACCCGGTTGCGTGGCATGCTCTACCTGGCTCGATGAACACGGTTCGGCCTCCGTCCACCCGTCTGGAAGAACCAGGAAGCGACGGACTCACGTGCATACAGCACAGAGCACGCTTGGTTCCGGTGAGCCCGGCCATGACGCCCTGGACGTGCCCGGCCCCCCCCCGGGGACGGGATCGCCCCCGGGGGTCGAGCCCATGAGCATGACCCCGGAAGCGGAAGACCGGTGGACCCGGGGCTCGCCGCTCCCGGGAGTGGCGCTCCGGCCGCGGATGCGGACCTTCCGGGCTCCCGAGGGTACAAGGGCGACGAAGTCACCGATCCCGGGTACCCATGCACCACCTGACCGAAGCCCAGATCGCCGAGCTCTCCGCCGAGCTCGACCGCGTCCTGCGCAAGCTCGAGCGGAGCATGCGCTCGACCGCGGAGGCCATGCGGCCGGTCAAGCTCGACCAGACCGCCGTCGGCCGCCTCTCCCGGATCGACTCCCTCCAGAATCAGGGGCTGATCCGCAACCTCCAGGAGCGGGAACAGGCCAAGCTCGGGCAGGTCGTGACGGCGTTCCAGCGGATGGAGGACGGGACGTACGGAGCGTGCGTCGAGTGCGGCGGCGAGATTCCGTTCGAGCGCCTCATGGTCTTCCCGGAAACACCCACCTGCACGCCGTGCAGCCCGTCCTGATCCCCGCACCGAGCGCGGGGTTGTCCTCGAGTGCGAGGTGGGTTATGCTACAAAGTTATTCGTGCATAGCCACATGCTTCGCTGCGGTGCTGCCGCTTCCATAGCTGCCGCACGCGCCACGAACCGAGACAGGCTGCCGCCAGCTGCGATGATCGCCGCTTGCTGCCGCCAGACTGCCCCGAGATTCTGGAGCGTGATATCATGAACGACTGGTTGCCTGGCAGCGACCTCCGGCTTTCCCACCTCGCCGGAGACACCCCGACCTGATCCGTATCGGCCGGACCTCCTCAGGACGAGCCGAAGGCACGACCGACTGAACCGAGTGCGGCCGCGACGAACGCGGGCGCCGCGGTCGACGCCTCCCGGCGCTGCGTGGAGGCATATCTCGTGACGCGAAGAGCCCGAGCTGGACGAGGAGCGTCTCCGGGCCGAGCTCCGGCGAGGGCTCGAGGGGAGCCGGGTCGGTCTCGGAAGACGGAGAAGTCGTCCTTGCGACGGTCGCGGGGCAGGATCACTGGAAGAGCGGAAGCAGAGGGAGACGACAGATGACAGTGGCGATGGAAGAGACGCGGTTGGATGGCTCGGAGCTGGCGGCGGACCGGGTGCGGCCCGTGCCGGAGGTCGTGGAGATCACGGATGTCGCGGCGCGGGCGCTGGACGTGATCCAGGGGGAGGACCTGCCGTACCTGCCGGTGGTAGCCCGGGACACGGGGAAGCTTGTTGGCGTGGTCATGCGGAAGGGTCTGGAGCGGGGCTGCCGTCCCATGGGGCACGACCCGCAGCGGTGCCCGGTCCCGACGCACCTCAAGACGGGGGTGGAGTTCTGGTTCGAGGACCAGGAGCTGGACGGGAACGTGCTGGAGCTGGCGAACCGGGAGCCGGTGGTGGTGGTGGACCGGGATCTCAAACCGCTGGCGATCGTCGAGGCCCGCCGGGAGGCGTAGGGTGTCGACGGAGATCCGGGCGCGGGATGTCATGCGGCGCGTGGACGGGTGTGTCCGCCAGAACCACGCCACGGGGACGGAGGAGCTCGAACAGGAACGCGGGATCTCGGTCTCCTCGAGGCGCAATGCCGCTCCCTGAGCACCCGTTCGAGCGGCTGGAGGCCGAATCGGCGGCCCTGAAGCAGTTGGCGGGGGGGCCGGAGCTCTCCGTCCGCGAGCTTGCGGAGTCCCTCGGCGTGGGGGTGGCCGAGGTGGAGCGGGCATGGCGGGGAGAGGAGCCGTTGTCCCTGCGGGCGCGCCGGAAGCTGGCCGACCTGCTCGGCGCCAGGAGCGCCTGGCTGGTGGCCCTGGAACGTGAGGTTCGGCGACCCGTCCTGCGGGTGGACCCGGGAACCGAAGGGAAGGCGGAGAGTGGCGGCTGAATGGAGGTCCTCCACCGCGCCCTGAGCCGGGCGCTTCCCGACCCCGCCTATCCCGGCTGGATCGCGGCGGGGCTCGGGCTCCTGTGCGCCGCCCTGTCCGGACCCGGGCAGTCCTTCGCGCTGTCGTTCTACCTCGAGCCGCTGATGGCCGAGGTGGAGCTCAGTCGGCTCGGTATCTCGACGCTCTACTCCGCGGCCACGCTGGCGGCGGCGTTCGTGCTCCCGTTCGTGGGACGGCGGGCGGACCGGACGCCGGGCGGGCGGTATCTCGGGACCATCCTGTTGCTGA
>CAYMLW010000270.1:0-6272 GCA_964391035.1 uncultured Gemmatimonadaceae bacterium | reverse complement strand
CGCCCAACCGGGACCCGCGGGTTTGGGAGATCTGGGGCTCCAACGACGGCGGCAAGCTGGGCACGGCGGGGATCGAGCTGGCCGGGAACCCGATCCCGGTCGAGGTGCCGGCCGCGCTCAACGCCATCAGCGTCGGTGGGGGCTGGCACGTCTGCGGCGTGTCGGGCCTGGGACGGGCCTACTGCTGGGGCCGCGGCCAGTACGGCCAGCTCGGCGACGGCCGGGCCGTGGACAGCGTCACGCCCGTGGCCGTGGCCACCGACGCCCGGCTGCGGACGGTCACCGCCGGCCTGCGTCACGCCTGCGGGCTGACCATGGAGGGCGGCATCCTCTGCTGGGGCGACGGGGCCGCGGGCCAGCTCGGCAGCGGCGCCTTCGACTTCCGCCCCGAGCCCACCCCGATCGCGCAGTAGGGCCGGCCCCGGCGGCGCTCCGGCGCTCTCCGACTACCGGTCGGCTCGCAGCGAGCCGCCGCCGGGCACCCAGGACACGCTGAAGGCGGCCGTGCCGTTCGGCTCGGCCCAGTACCCCTCGTCCAGGGGGACGAAGTCCCGGTTCCGACGGTTGGCGAGCCTCAGGGTGAGGGAGGCCTCGAACTCGCCGAGCACCAGCGTCTGCCGGATGCCGCCCGCGACCTCGATGTCGTGACCCCAGAGCCCGTGCTGATGGACGTAGTTGGCGAAGTAGGCGTCGTCGTCGTAGCCGATCCGTTCCACGAACAGGCCGGCGCGGCCCCAGCCGTGGTAGATGTCCACCCCGAGGGTCTGGGCCTCGGCCCCCGGACCGACCGAAGCGCCCAGGAGCTGGCCCCGGTGGGAGTAGCCCTGGGCGACCCGGGGATGCACGTAGTAGGTGGCCGTCGGGCTGCCGTCCCGCAGGCTGAGCCGGCTCTGGAGCTGGAGGGCTTCCGCGTAGATACGGACCCAGTTGTCCCGGACCTCCAGGGTCCGGGCCATGCCGACGGAGTACCCGGGCGCCCGCTCGCCGGCCACCGCGCCCCCCTCGTTCGTCTCCGCAGGCGACACCGGCAGGGCGACCTCCGCGTACACCTCGAACCCGCTCTCCGGCAGCGCGTACCGGCCGAACAGCGTGGTGATCTCCAGGGCGGCATGGCCGTCGACCGTCTCCCCCGTCCGGACCGGCTCGAGGAGGTAGTCGCCCATGTCCCGCCCAACGGCCGGGATCGACGTCACCCGCATGCGCGCCGCGCCCAGCCAGAGGCCCGGCGTGAACCCGGGGTTGACCGCGATGACGAAGCCGCCGGCCGCGCGGTGGTTGTTCGAGGCGTCGGCGTCGAAGTAGTCCGACTCGGTCAGCCGCCCCCAGATCATCTCGCCCTCGACCCGCGCCACGCCCCACAGGTCGATGGGCTCCGTCGTACGGACGAAGGCGTGGGGGAAGCCCGGGGCCGTGTTGCTCAACACGATCGCGTACCGCTGCGCGGGCCCCCACCAGAGGTTCTCGGTGGACACGCCCGCGGCCAGGCCGGCCAGATCGAGGCGGGCATAGCTCTGTCCGGGCTGGATCTCCCAGAACGAGCGGGCGCCGAACCGGGAGGGCCAGTCGATCCGGGCGGGGTGGCCGTGGTAGAGCTCCTCGAGGTGGCCCGGGACCAGGGCCCCGGCCGTCCGGTACTCCCGGTTCTGCTGATACGTGAGCAGCGGCTGCGCCGAGAACGAGACCGGGCCATAGGCGACGCTGAGGCCGCCCGTCACCCCGCTCGTGACCCCGCGGCCCGCCCACAGCCCGCCGTTGTTGCGGTCCTGCGGATACGTGGTGTTCACCTCGCCGATCAGTCGCAGCGGCCGGGCCTCGACCTGGATCCGCGACGGGCCGGTCCGACGCGCGATCCACCGGTGCCACGGCACGCGCGTGTAGTCGCAGATCGTTGTGCGAGCCCGGTCGGCGGGCCGGCGCAGCGCGAGGGACCGGAACGGGGCGTGGCCCCGGGTCTCGGCGGCCCGGGTGAAGTCGCCGGCGGGGCCGAGGAGCACGGAGGCGTCGAGGGTACCGGGATCCGGGCACGTCGGAAGGTCGGTCTGTCCGACAGCCGACGCCGTGACGGCGAGGGTCAGGGCAACGGCCAGGATGGCACTCGGCGCGACCATGGACGCAGGCGGCCGCAAAGACGCCACCGCTCCGCCCGGGCAGCGCCGAAGCCAGGCCAGCAGCCCGAGCGTGGGTCTCATCGGTCGCCTCCGGCGCCCCGGACGGGGGCGGGTGTCCGCGGGAACCCGAGGGTCGGGCGCCAGGAGAGGCCGAATTCCAGGGCCCAGTTCTGCTCCGTCAGGACCTCGTCCCCCGCTGGAGTCACGCCCAGGAAGCTCCGGTTGCGACGATGACTCCACGAGGCCGAGCCCCGTACGTCGAGCGGGCCCAGGAAATACACGCCGCGCACGCCCACGGTGTACTCGAGATCGCGACGGTCGGTCCCGTCGCTACGACCCTGGAGGAGGTACTTCTCGAAGAGGGCATCCTCGTCGTAGGAGGTCCGCTCGCCGAATACGCCCGCCATGCCCCAGGGCGCGAAGACCTCGGCCCCGAGCCGCTCGCCGCCGCTCCCCGGCCCCGCCGAGGCGCCCAGCATCTGCCCGAGCTGTGTGTACCCCTGGATGGACTTGCTGTGGGTATAGAACGCGGGGATGCCCCGGCCGGTCCGGAAGGCGCGCGGCCCGATCTGAAGGCGGAACAGCTCGCCGTGGAGCCGGACCCAGCGGGATCCCCAGCGAGCCGCCTTCTCCAGCCCCACGTTGTATCCAACGGTGTGGTCCGGCTCGCCCAGGATATCCTGGAGCCCCGCCCAGTGATCCTCCCGGCCCGCCTCCATATGCACTCTGAACCCGCTCTCCGGCACCGTCCAGTGCAGGAACAACGCGAGCATCTCGTTGTCGCCCAACGTGTTGTTCAGAACGCCGGTGTACGGGTCGAGAAGGTGGGAGGGCCGGAGATCTTCGATGATGGCCATGAAGGCTCGAACACCGCCGATCACCAGACCGTCCAGCCCGACGGGCTCGAACGTGCCGCCGATGAGGGCGAAAAGGCGGTAGTCGTTGACCGAGCGCCTGTCGAAGTACTCGCTCTCCTCGAGGCGTCCCCACACCAGCTGGCCGGTCACGCGGCCGATCCCGATGTCGAGAGGCGATGAAGTGCCGAAGAAGAGGTGCGGGAAGCCCGGCGCGGTGTTGCTCAGGACCACCGGTTGCTCGGTCGCCCCGCCCCACCACAGGTTCTCCGTGGAGATTCCACCCGCGAAGCCCAGCGCGTCCAGCCGGACGTAGCTCTGCCCCGGCTGGACGTTCGAGAACGACTCCTCCCCGAACCGTTGAGGCCAGTCGATGTGGCCCGGATCGCCGCCGTACGCGAAGCGGGAATAGCGGGCCACGTCCACCAGCGCCGAGTTCACGTCGAACTCCGCGTTCTCCTGGTAGGCCGCCGTTGGGGCGACCTGTACGGAGAGGGGCCCCCACCGGGCCTGAATGCCGCCGGCCACCTCCGCCGACACCCCACGCCCGGTCCAGATGGCGCCGTTGTTGGCGTCCCGGGGATACCCGCTGTTGTAGTGCTGGAGCGACGTGATCGGCAGGAGCCGGATCCGGGGACGCCACATCGAGGTCGACGGGACCGGGTGTGCCCGCCGCCGCCATGGTCCCTCCTCACACAGCGTCAGGACCTGCTCGTCCGCCGTCCGCTGGAACAGACGGGGCCCCCGATCCGCCGCGCCCAGCAGGCGCGCCGCCCGGCTGTAGTCCCGGTAGGGTCCGTGCAGCGTCGGGATCTCGACCCAGCGGTCACACGCCGCGGCCTCGGACCCGTTCGCCGCCTGCCCCTGCGTCGGCTCTGCCAGCGCCAGCAGAGCGAGGGCCGCGACCCAGGCCGTGGCCTGCCGCACGGGGAGGGGCGGGCGCGTTCGGGAGCGTGACACGCCCTAGAACCGGGTCAGGATCGCGATCGTGGTCAGGACGCTGCCCGCCACCTGGGCGATGTCGGCCAGCCGATCGAGGAAGTCGCGTCGTTCGGCGGCGGGGATCCGGGGCACGTCGATCGTGCTTCCCGGCCCCGGCTTCGGCGACCGGTGGAACATGAGGACCGGCTCCCGGACCGCGCCCTCGCCGTTGGCGTACCGCACGTTCACGTGGTCCCGGTCCGCGTGCCGGTGGTAGCCGCCCGCCTGGGCGATGTAGTACTCCAGGTCCGCGCCCTCCTGGTACAGTACCGCCGCCGGCGAGTTGACGGCCCCCTGCACCAGCACCACGGGGTCGTACTCCGGGACCATCATCGAGTCACCGGGGAGCAGGATCAGGTCGTCCGCGCCGCCCGGGTCCGCCAGGGCGGATGGCAGCCCGATGTTGACGAGCTGGCCATTGCGGTAGAGCCGGAACCCGTCCGCGAACGCGGTGGCCGCGAGGCCGCCCGCCCGCTCGACGAGCTGCGACAGCCGCTCGTCCTTGGACTGGAGGGCATACGTGCCCGGATAGCTGACCTCGCCCATGATCTCCACCGTGCGCTCGGTCTCGGCGAGGTTCGGGACCCGCCGGACGAAGACGTGATCGTTGGGCTGGAGCCGGAACGATGCCGCGGCCCGGTCGTCGTCGTTGTCCTCCAGGTCGCCCGGGTAGAAGCGGATGCCCTCCCGGGAGACGATGTACCCCTCGTCCACGCGGATCGGAATCGTCTCCGCCATGCGACCTCGCCGCCGCTCGTCGGCGCCGGGCCGACGGGACACCTCCACCGTCAGGTCCGCCTCCGGAGTGAGCCCGCCGGCCTCCAGTAGCAGGTCTTCCAGCGTCATCCCCTCATGGTACCGGAAGCTCCCGTTCCCGGGACGTCGGACCTCCCCAGACAGCCGGATCACCAGGGAGTCCTGGAACTCGGTGCGGGAGAAGATCCGGACCGCGTCGAACTCCTGGAGCGCCGGGTTCTCGGCCGGCGTCCCGTCCGGCCCCGTCTCGAGAGAGAAGGTGATGAGACTGAGGGTGGAGTCGGAGGGCTCGACGCGTACGATCTGACCCTTCTGCCGGTACGCCTCCGGCCGCAGCCCTTCTGCGGCGGCAATGGCGTCCCATGCACGCATGCCGGGTTGGAACCGGAACGTGCACGAGGCCGCGTCGTTCGTGGGGCGAGTATGCGGCTCCGGGGACGGCATCATCCTGGTGGAGTCGCCGGCCAGCCCGAGGGTGTCGCTGTCGTCGGGGAAACGGGGCATCGGAGTCCTCGTCCTGGCCCGTTCCGCCTCGGCCTCGGCCGGACTCCGGTCCTCCGCGTCCTGGATCCGGCAGCTCTTCCACACCGCCCCACTCACCGTAATCGTCTTCCGGACCTCCGGTCGCACGCGGAAGATCCGGACCTCGTCGCCGTCGATGAGCTCCGGCGCGGGCGCTTCGCCCCGGAGCACCGCCGCCAGATCCACCTCGAGCAGCGTGCGCGCGACGCCCGGCTCGGTCCGCTCCGACGGCGGCAGGATCCGGGTGATGCGCGCCATACCGACGGCCGCCGGCGCGGTCAGCCCGCCCGCGTAGTTGAGGGCATCGAGGAGCGTCTCGCCCGGGATGAGCTCGTAGATCCCTCGACGCGTCACGGCCCCCCGGACGGCCACCTGCGGGCCCGGCGGCGGGACGAACACCACGTCGCCGGGCGCCATGATCAGATGGGCCATGTTGTCGCCCTGGGTCAGGTATGCGTACAGGTCCACCCGCTCGATCACCTCGCCGCTGCGCAGGACCCGGATGTCGCGGAAGCTGCCCGTCGGGAGCGGGCCGCCGGCGAGGTACAGGGAGTTGAGGACGGAGGCCAGCGGCCCGGTGGCGTAGGTCCCGGGGCGTCGCACCTCCCCGCTGACGAAGACCTGATTCGTCCGGAGCCGGCCGAGCAACGCTTCGAACTGCGTCGTCGCCTCGGGGCTCCGGCCGATGCCCGAGTACACCCGCCCCAGGACCGTGTGGAGTCGATCCCGGAGCTCCCCCATGGTGAGGCCGTTCACCCACACCTTGCCGGCCGCCGGGATCACGATGAAGCCGTCCCGGGTCACCGGCAGCACGTGCTGCCGTTCCACGTCGCCCGTGAGGATCAGTACGATCTCGTCGCCGGGGCCCAGGATGTAGCCCGGGGGCACGGGCCCCGTGTTCAGCGACTCGAACTCGGTAGTGGTCCGGGCGAAGGTGCGCAGCCCGAACACCCGCAGCCCCATGTCCCGCTCGACAGAGGACGAGTCCGGCATGGCCGCCTCGTCCTCGTCCAGCTCCGCTGCCGTGTCCGCCCCGGGGCCCTCCATGCCC
>CAYMLW010000269.1:0-6282 GCA_964391035.1 uncultured Gemmatimonadaceae bacterium | reverse complement strand
AGGGCGGTCGGGTCCGGGCCATGGTCCCCTACGACTCCGGGGCCACGACCTTCAGGGCCCACATGGAGCAGATCCTCGAGCGCGTCTCTCCCGCTGACCCGGTGGGGGGTGAACAGCGGCCGTTCGCGCTGTTCGTGGCTGCGCCGCAGCGCGACGTGCCCCAGATCGCGCCGCAGGTCTCCTTCTACGGCCTCGACTCGGCCGGCGTCCAGGTCTTCGGCGACGCCGCCTGGGCCAGCTCCGCGGTGCGCCGGGTGGTGCCGCAGCGGGACCTCGAGGGCGTCATCGCAGCATCCCACTTCCCGCCGGGCGCCGGCTCGGCCCTCGCCGACTCCACGTTCGTCCAGGCTTACGAGGAGCGCTACCGGCGCACGCTCGAGAACCTGCTCCCCGCGTACGGGTACGACGCCGCCCGGCTGCTCCTCCAGGCGGTGCCGAACCGGATGCTGACACCGGCCGCGCTGGCCCGGCGGTTCCGGCTCCTGGCCCGGATCCGGGGCGCGACGGGCGTCCTGTCCGTACGCGACGGGGAGGTGGTCCGGATCCCGTACCTGGTGGAGATCCGTCGGGGCGAGCTCGAGCCGGCGCCGTTCTCGTGGGAGTACGAGCTGCCCGTCCCGAAACCCCCGCTGCCAGACAGCCTTCAGAGGAGAGGATCCATCCGATGAGCATGCGCGACAAGCTCCAGCAGCTCGAGGAGCTCCGCCGGGAGTCCGAGCGGGGCGGCGGCGAGAAGCGACTGGCGGCCCAGCACGAGAAGGGCAAGCTGTCGGCCCGGGAGCGGCTGGACCTGCTGCTGGATGACGGCAGCTTCGTCGAGCTGGATCGGTTCGTCACCCACCGGACCACCGGGTTCGGGCTCGAGGGCCGCAAGTACCTGGGCGATGGCGTCGTCACCGGCTACGGCACGATCAAGGGCAGGCTGGTCTATGTGTTCAGCCAGGACTTCACCGTGTTCGGCGGCTCCCTGTCGGAGGCCCACGCCGAGAAGATCGTGAAGATCCAGGAGCTGGCGCTCAAGAACGGCGCCCCGATCATCGGGCTCAATGACAGCGGCGGCGCCCGCATCCAGGAGGGCGTGGTGAGCCTCGGCGGCTACGCCGACATCTTTCTTCGCAACACCCTGGCCTCCGGCGTCGTGCCCCAGGTCAGCGCGATCCTCGGGCCGTGCGCCGGCGGCGCCGTCTACAGCCCCGCCATCACCGACTTCGTCTACATGGTCCGGGGCACGTCGTACATGTTCGTGACGGGCCCGAACGTGGTGAAGACGGTCACCCACGAGGATATCGATATGGAGGGGCTCGGCGGAGCGGACGTCCACGCCTCGACGTCCGGCGTGGCCCACTTCGCCCACGACTCCGAGATGGAAGCGCTGGAGTCGATCCGCCGCCTCTTCGACTTCATCCCCCAGAACAACCGGGAGGACCCGCCGCGGCGCGAGTGTTCCGACCCCTTCGACCGGCAGGACGAGGCGCTCCTCGATATCGTGCCGGACGAGCCGAACAAGCCGTACGATATCCACGAGGTCATCCGCCGCGTGGTGGACGACGGCGACTTCTACGAGGTCCACGCCGATTACGCCCGGAACATCGTGGTCGGCTTCGCCCACATGGGCGGGCGCGGCGTGGGCATCATCGCGAATCAGCCCGCCGTCCTGGCGGGCGTCCTCGACATCAACAGCTCCGACAAGGGCGCCCGCTTCGTCCGCTTCTGCGACGCGTTCAACATCCCCATCATCGTGCTGGAGGACGTGCCCGGGTTCCTGCCCGGGGTGGGCCAGGAGCATGGCGGGATCATACGTCACGGCGCGAAGCTGCTCTACGCTTTCAGCGAGGCCACCGTCCCGAAGATCACGCTCATCACCCGCAAGGCTTACGGCGGCGCCTACGACGTCATGAACTCGAAGCACATCCGGGGCGACATCAACCTCGCCTGGCCCACCGCCGAGATCGCGGTCATGGGGCCGAAGGGCGCGGTCGAGATCCTGTTCCGGAAACAGATCGCCGAGGCCGACGACCCGGAGGCCGAGGCGGCGGCCAAGGAGGCCGAGTACCGGGAGCGGTTCGCCCACCCCTACATCGCCGCCGCGCGGGGCTATGTGGACGACGTCCTCGACCCCCGGGAGACCCGGCCTCGCCTGATCAACGCCCTCGACATGCTCCACAACAAGCGTGACGAGAACCCCTGGAAGAAGCATGGGAACATACCGCTGTAGCTCGGGCCTGCGGCCCTCGGGGGGGCGCCTCGCCGCGCTCGGCGCGGGGGGCGGCTGCGCTGCGCTTGCCGCGGGGGGCTCGCTTCGCTCGCGGAGACTTCGACGGATCCGCGCGACCGAAGGGAACCCCCCGCGAGGCCCGCAGGCCGAGCCCCCCGCGGCCGCAGGCCGCCCCCCGCGAACGAAGTGAGCTGACATGTTGAAGAGAGTCCTCGTCGCCAACCGGGGCGAGATCGCGCTCCGGATCGTACGGGCCTGCCAGGAGCTGGGGATCGAGGCCGTGGCCGTGTACTCGGAGGTGGACGCCCGGTCGCCCCATGTCCTTGCGGCCGACCGGGCCGTGCTGCTGGGCCCGCCGCCGGCGGCGGAGAGCTACCTTCGAATCGACCGGCTGGTCGAAGCTGCGGTGGCGCACGACTGCGAGGCCGTGCACCCCGGCTACGGCTTCCTGGCCGAGCGGGCGCCGTTCGCCCGGGCGGTCGAGGAGGCCGGACTCATCTTCATCGGGCCGCCCGCCTCCGCGATCGAGGCCATGGGCGACAAGACCCGGGCGCGGCAGGCGATGACGGAGGCCGGCGTGCCCGTCGTCCCGGGTACGACGGAGGCCCTGGGCGACGCCGGGACGGCGGCGGAGGCGGCCGCGGAGATCGGTTACCCGGTGATGCTGAAGGCGGCCGCCGGTGGAGGCGGGAAGGGGATGCGCGTGGTCCGGGAGCCGGCGGAGGTCGGCCCGGCCTACGAGGCGGCGTCCCGGGAGGCCCAGGCGGCGTTCGGCGACGGCACGGTGTATCTGGAGCGCTTCCTCGATGGGCCTCGCCACATCGAGATCCAGGTTCTGGCCGACCACCACGGCCACGTCATCCACCTCGGCGAGCGGGAGTGCTCGATCCAGCGGCGGCACCAGAAGCTGATCGAGGAGTCGCCGTCCCCGGTGATGACGCCCGGGTTGCGAGCCCGGATGGGAGAGGCGGCGGTGGCGGCGGCCGCCGCCGTCGGCTACCGGAATGCCGGGACCGTCGAGTTCCTCTACCAGGACGGCGCGTTCTACTTCCTGGAGATGAACACGCGCATTCAGGTGGAGCACCCCGTCACCGAGCTGGTGACCGGCGTCGACCTGGTCCAGTGGCAGCTGCGGGTTGCGGCCGGCGAGCCGCTCTCGCTCCCCCAGGACGAGATCGAGTGGCGCGGCCACGCCATCGAATGCCGGATCACGTCGGAGGACCCGGCCCACGGGTTCCTGCCGTCGAGCGGGCGGATCGAGCTGCTGCACCTGCCGGCCGGGCCCGGCGTCCGCTGGGACGGTGGGATCCAGGAAGGCGACGAGGTCTCCCTCTTCTACGACCCGCTCCTGGCCAAGCTCATCGTGCACGGGCCCACCCGGGCCGCGGCCATCGAGCGGATGAAGCGAGCGCTCCACGAGCTCCGGGTCGTGGGTGTCGAGACGAGCGCGCCGTTCCTGCGCAGGGTGCTGTCCGAGCCGGACTTCGTGGCGGGAGACATCGACATCCGGTACCTCGAGATCCACAAGGCGCTCCTCTCGGCCAGCCCGGACGAGCCCACGCTCCGGGCCGCCGCACTGGCGTCGGCGCTGCTCGCGGAAGAGGAGCGGGAGCGACGCTCGATCCGGCGCATGGACGGGGACGGAGCCCCGGCGTCGCGGTGGCGCGACATGGGCTGGCGCCGGTGAGCCGGGACCGCCCCGTCGCCACATTCCAGAAGCTTGCCTTTCGACCACCCGTTGCCGACATTTGACAGCGATCTCCGGGGGCGGTCGCACCATCCGCGACCGCCCGCTTCACCAGACCAGGACGGCCGGAAGTCGATCCTATCCGTGCAGGTTCGCACCCGTTGATGCCGTGACCGGGTCCGCCACCAGTCCGACCCGGCGGCTCCGCCTCATCCTGCGCGACAACCGCGTCCTCACGGCGGACGCCCGGGTCGCACACGGCCAGGACCTGTTCAACTACCTGGTGAGCCGGACCCGCTACGTGAATCTCACCTCCGTCGAGTGGCTGGGGACCCGGGAGCAGGTCGAGTTCATGGCCCTCAAGACCGACCAGATCCTCTGGGCCGCATCCGAGGACGGCGAGCTGCCGTTGACCCGTGGGCTGGCGGCGAAATCGGCCAAGCGCGTCGAGCTCGAGCTGGAGGGCGGCTACCTCCTCGCCGCCGGGCTGCTCCTGATCGAGGACCAGCGCGTCAGCGACTACTTCCGGTCCGCGCCCCGCTTCGTCCCCCTCTGCGACGCGGTGCTCCGGCCCCGGGGCAGGTCCCTCGGCGACGTCGTGGTCCACCAGGAGGGGATCCACATCGTGCGCGAGATGTCCGCCGCGGAGGCCGGCGAAGGCGCCGGCGACGCCGCGGCCGAGGCGGACGCCGACCCGGGCCGGTTCCAGTCCGTGCAGGATGTGACGGCCGCCTACGTGCCCGACGAAGAGGAAACGGGCGAGCCCGCCCAGGGCGCCTGATCCGACGATCCCTCCCGCCCCGTCCTTTCAACCCTCTGGTGATCCGGCTATCTTTGCGCCCTCCATGGTCGAGACGGTCGAGATAACGGGGATCGCGGGTGGCGGCGCGGGGGTCGGGCGGCTCCCGGATGGCCGCGTCACATTCGTCCACCGGACGGCCCCGGGCGAGATGGTCGAGGTCGAGGTCGTGGAGTCGAAACGGCGCTGGACGCGCTCGCGGCTGGTGCGTGTGCGGCGCCCGTCGCCCGCGCGCAGGGCCGCCCCGTGTCCTCACTACGACCGGTGCGGCGGCTGCACCCTGGAGCACCTGGAGTACGGCGCCCAAATGGACGCGAAGCGCGGCATCGTGGCCGACGCCCTCGAGCGGATCGGGAAGCTGGAGCTGGACCCGCCCGACGTGGTCCCGGCCCCCGCCGAGTTCCACTACCGGAACCGCGTGAGCTTCACGCTGCGACGCGGGCGTCGGGGCGTGGTGGCGGGGTTCCGTGCCGTCGAGGACCCGGACACCGTGGTCGATGTGGGCGGCGACTGCATGCTGCCGGAGCCGGCCATCGCCGGGGCATGGGCCAGGCTGCGAGCCGCGTGGGGCCCGGATGCCCGGCGGCTCCCGTCCGGCGAAGAGCTCCGGGTCACGCTCCGGGCGACGGGCGAGGGCGAGGTGCCGCTGGTCGTGGAGGGCGGGTACGCGCCGGGCCGGCCGGCCGAGTTGCTGGACGCGGTGCCCGACCTGGTCGCCGTATGGCACCGTCCGGAGAACGCACCGAAACTCCGGCGCCTGGCCGGGACCGGACCCCGGGAGCTGTGGGGCGACGAGGAGGTGGCGCTCAGCGGAGACATCTTCCTCCAGGTCAACCGGGCCGCCGCCGCGTCGCTGGAGGAGTACGTGCTCGACCGGGTGCGTCGGCACGAGCCGGCGAGGGTCGTGGACGGCTACTGCGGGGTCGGCCTCTATGCCCGGCGGCTCGAGCGGGACGGCGTGGAGGTGGTGGGGATCGAGTCGCACCCGGCAGCCGTGGCAGAGGCCGAGCGGGTGGCGCGGGGCAGCCGGTTCCTGGAGGGCCGGGTCGAGGATCGCCTCGGGGAGGCGCTGCCCGCCGACGGGGTGATCCTCAACCCGCCCCGGGCGGGGTTGGCCGATGCCGTGCCGGCCGCCCTGGCCGGGTCGCGGGCCAGGATCGTGTACGTGAGCTGCGATCCCGCGACGCTGGCCCGGGACCTGAAGCGGATGAAACACAGCCATCGCGCGGTCGGGGTCCGGTCGTTCGACCTGTTCCCCCAGACCGCGCACGTGGAAACCGTCGTAGAATTGGAGCCATGCGCTACTACGTGACCGTGGACGGCCGCGAATTCGAGATCGACCTCGGCGCCGACAGGGCGACGGTCGGGGGCGAGCCCGTGGACGCCGTGTTGAACCGGATCCCGGGGACGCCCGTCCGGCACCTCGTGGTCGACGGCCGGTCCCACGCCATCGTCGCCCGCCCCGACGGACCGGGCCGCTGGGACATCCACCTGAACGGCGACCGGCTGGTCCTCGACGTCGTGGACGAGCGCACGAAGGCCATCCGGTGGGGGCTGATCCTGGCCATGCTCTTCCGCGTC
>CAYMLW010000268.1:0-6291 GCA_964391035.1 uncultured Gemmatimonadaceae bacterium | reverse complement strand
CCGGGTATGCCTTCCGGCTCGCCCAACGCCGCACTGCTCATCGACTTCGACAATGTCACGATGGGCATCCGCAGCGACCTGACACGGCAGCTGAAGGAGCTGCTCAACAGCGACATCATCCGGGGGAAGGTGGCTGTGCAGCGGGCGTACGCCGACTGGCGTCGCTACGCCCAGTACATCGTGCCCCTGAGTGAAGCGTCGGTCGATCTGATCTTCGCGCCCGCCTACGGGAGCTCGAAGAAGAACGCCACCGACATTCGGCTCGCCATTGACGCGCTGGAGCTGGTCTTCACTCGTCCCGAGATCGGCGTCTACATCCTGCTCTCCGGCGACTCGGACTTCAGCAGCCTGGTGCTCAAGTTGAAGGAGTACGGCAAGTATGTGATCGGCGTGGGGCTGAGGGAGTCTGCGTCGGACCTGCTGGTCCAGAACTGTGACGAGTACTATGGCTACTCGTCGCTCACGGGGCTGACCAAGGCGGGCGAGGCGGACACGATCAGTGCGATCGATCCGTTCGACCTGGTCGAGCGGTCGGTCATACGCATGGCGGAAGAAGACGATGTCATGCGCTCTGACCGGCTGAAGCAGGTGATGCTCCATCTCGACCCGAGCTTCGATGAGGGCGAGATCGGCTACAGCAAGTTCAACAAGTTCCTGACCGAAGCCGCGTCGCGGAACAAGCTGGCGCTCCGGAAGCTGGGGAATGGCCAGTACGAGGTGCAGCCGATCGCATCAGGAGGCGGCGAGGCCCCGGCCCGGGACCGTGAGGAGCCGAAGAGCCGGCGGCGGGAGGAGCCGCGTCGTCGCCGCTCGGAGCCGCGGGAGTCTCGTGCGTCGCGGGAGCCGTCGGCCCGGGAGTCGCGAGAGTCGCGCCGCGAGCAGCCCAGGGTCGTGCAGAAGCCGACGCCCCAGCCCCAGACCCAGCAGCGGCGTGCGAAAGACATCCAGCACGGCTACGACCTGCTGAAGCGGGCTATTGGGGAGTTGATCGACGGGCCCGGCGAACCGGCCCGGGACTCGGATATCAAGCGAAAGATGCTCGAGCTCGAGTCCGGCTGGGACGAGTCGGCCCTTGGCTTCACCAAGTTCAGCCGGTTCCTGCGCCAGGCCCACGACGCCGAGGTGATCGACCTCCAGCGTACGGCCGAGGGCTACTACGAGGCGCGACTGCCCGGCGGCGTAGGGCCGTCCGGGCCGAAGCGGGAGCATCCGCGGCGCGAGTCCCGTGAGCCGGGTCGAGGCGAGGAGAAGCGATCGGCTCCGGAGGCCTCGAAGCGCGGGGATCGGCAAGCGAAGAAGCCCGAGCCCGAGGCAAGGAAGCCCGAGCCCGAGGCAGAGAAGCCGGAGCCGAAGCAGCCGGAGCCCGAGCCCGAGGCGAAGCAGCCGGAGCCCGAGCCCGAGGCCGCGAAGCCGGAGGATCGGGCTCCGAGCTACGGCCGGCGAGACCGGCGGGGTCGGGCCGCCGCCGGCCCGCCGCCGCTGCTGCCGGGCCAGGCCGTGGGCGGCAGCACTGACAGCACTGGCACGTCGGCGCAGCCGGAATCGAAGGCGGCCCCGGAACCGAAGGCGGCCCCGGAGTCGAAGGCCGCCGAGCCCGCCGACGAGGACGCGGCGAAGGAGCCGGAAGAGGCTCCGGCCGCGACCGGCCGATCGAGGAGTGAGGAGAAGCCGCAGCCGGAGCCGGAGGCCGAGGCCGCCGGGGAGGATTCCAGGGACGAGCCCGCGGCGCCGCCGGCCCCGGAGTTCGATCCCGATGACCTGGGCCTGCCGACCGAGGAGGGCGCGGTGATCCGGTACCTGTCGAACAGCTACCAGGGCGTGGGCCAGAAAACGGCGGAGGCACTGATCGAGACGTTCGGTGCCGAGGGGGTCTTCAACGGCCTGAACGCTCAGCCGGAGAAGGTGCGGGAGGTGCTCGGGAGCGGGCGCCGCACGGATATCCTGCTGGAGGCATGGGAGCGGGACTACGATCGCCGGAGCAACGCGGACGCAGAGAAGCAGCCCGCGAGCTGACGGTGGTGTCGGAGCACGGCACGGAATCCCGCCCGGGTCCGCTCGGGCGGGATTTCTATTCCCGGCCGGCCCGGGAGGTGGCCCGGGACCTCCTGGGAAAGCTCGTCGTGTCGACCATAGGTGGAGTGGAGGCGGCGGGCCGGATCGTGGAGACAGAGGCCTACGTCGGTCCCGAGGACCCGGCGTCCCATGCCGCCCAGCGGATCGGTCGCACGCCGCGCAACGAGCCCATGTTCGGCTCGCCGGGGACGGCCTACGTGTTCAGATCCTACGGTATCCACTGGTGCCTGAACGCGGTCACCGACCGGGCCGGCCATCCGGGCGCGGTCCTGATCCGGGCGCTCGAGCCGGTGCGTGGCCTGTCGGTCATGCGGGACCGTCGGGGGACCCCGGACCGGGACCTGGCCCGGGGTCCCGGCCGGCTGGCCCAGGCCCTCGGCGTCACCGGCGACTTCAACGGCCACCCCCTCGACTCGCCGCCCCTCCTCTTCCTGGACGCTCCGGCCCTGGCCGAGGATCGGGTCGCGGGGGGGCCGAGGATCGGGATCAGCCGGGCGACCGACTGGCCGCTCCGCTTCACCGAGGCCGGCAGCCGGTGGCTGAGTCGCTGATGCGCGTCTAGGTTGTGCCGCACAGACCGGCGCCACGTGCACCGGGCCGGACTCATCTGACGGAGGAAGCACCGATGCGGCTGTCTCACCTGGTCGTCGGGCTGCTGGCGACAGCGTTCCTGCTCGACCCCCACGATGTCGCCTCCCAGACCGGGCCGGGCGCGCCCGTCGAGGCCGACACGACGTCGGTGGCGCCGGCCCTGGCCCAGCCGGGAATCCGACCCGACGGCCGGGAGATCGCGTTCGTCGCGGGCGGGGACCTCTGGGTCGTGCCCGGGGGCGGCGGCGATGCCCACCTCCTGGTCAGCCACGAGGCCGAGGAGCGGCGACCGCTCTACTCGCCGGACGGGACCCGGCTGGCGTTCACCTCCGACCGGGCCGGCAGCCACGACCTCTACGTAC
This sequence comes from uncultured Gemmatimonadaceae bacterium, assembly GCA_964391035.1. Lineage (GTDB taxonomy): Bacteria > Gemmatimonadota > Gemmatimonadetes > Longimicrobiales > RSA9 > JAWVYT01. Next base: position 3,265 of record CAYMLW010000268.1, on the reverse strand, counting down.
TCCAGCTCGAGACCGGCGAACTGACGCGCTTGACCTGGGGTGACGACGACGAATTACTGGATGCCTGGTCCCCCGATGGCCTGTCGCTCTGGTTCACGTCCGGGAGCCAGGATGTGGGCGGCATGACCGACGTGTTCCGGGTGCCCGTCTCGGGCGGCACGCCGATCCCGATGGCCGCGGACCGCTACGCCCCCGAGTTCTTCGCGGCGCCGTCCGCCGACGGGACCATCGCTCTGGCCGGCCGGGGCCGGATGGCGTTCAGCCAGTGGTGGCGCAACGGGCGCAGCCACATCGACGAGTCGGAGATCTGGCTGGTGGAGCCGGGGTCGACACCCACGTACACGCGACTCACGCGGCCGGGCGCCAAGCACCTGTGGCCCCTCTGGATCGGCCCGGAGCCGGCGGTGGTGTACGTCTCGGACCGCTCCGGGTCGGAGAACCTGTGGCGGCACCCGGTGGCCGGCGGGCCCACGCCCATCACCGACTTCGTGGCGGGGCGCGTCCTCTGGCCGAGCATCACGGCCGACGGCCGGACGGTGGCCTTCGAGCGCGACTTCGGCATCTGGACGGCCGATCTCGGGTCCGGACGGGTGGCGCCGGTCCCCGTCCGGCTCCGGGGGGCCGTGCGACGACCCGCGGTCGAGCATCACCGACTCACCTCCGACTTCGGGGGCCTGGCGCTGTCCCCGGACGGCGAGAAGCTCGCGTTCATCGCCCGGGGCGAGGTCTTCGCCGTGGGGGCGGAGGATGGAGGGATGGCCCGCAGGATCACCCACACGGTGGCGCCCGAGTCCGAGCCCGTCTGGGGTCCCGGGTCCCGGCGCCTCGCCTACACGTCGCGCCGAACCGGCACGACGCGGGTGATGCTCTACGACTTCGGGACCGGCGAGGAACGACCCGTCGCGGAGGTCGGGGCCGACCACGCGTCGCCGGTCTTCTCTCCGGATGGCGGGGAGCTGGCGTTCGTCCGGGATGGGTCCGAGCTGGTGGTGGTCGAGCTGGAGTCGGGTCGCGAGCGCTTGCTCGCCACCGGCCGGCTCTGGCGGCCGCCCTTCACGGCCGACCGGCCACTGGCCTGGTCACCCGACGGCCACTGGCTGGCCTATTTCGCTACCGACGGCCGCATGTTCACCAACGTCCACGTGGTGCCGAGCGACGGCGGCGCGCCCGCCCGGGCGGTCAGCCGGCTGGCCAACTCGTTCGCGGGATCCCTGGCGTGGTCCCCCGACGGCAAGGCGCTCTACTTCGACACCCAGCACCGGACGGAGGACGGCCAGATCGCCCGGATCGACCTGGTGCCCCGCGTGCCGCAGTACCGTGAGACCCGGTTCGACGAGCTGTTCGAGCCCGGTGAGGAGACAGAGCCCGGGTCTGGAGGTGCAGGCGGCTCGTCGGGCCGGGATGGGTCGGAGCAGGTGGCCGTCGCCATCGACTTCGACGGGATCCACCGGCGGCTGGAGCTGCTGCCGCTGGGTGTCGACGCCGGTTCGTTCAACCTGTCACCCGATGGCGATACGCTCGTGTTCCTCGCCTCGGCCGAGGGCCAGACCAACCTCTACGCGTGGTCGCTGGACCCGCTGGCGGATGGCCCGCGGGTGGCCCGTCAGCTGACGTCGTCGCCGGGCGGGAAGGGGCTGCCGTGGTTCGGCCCGGACGGCAAGACCGTGTACTTCCTCGACCGCGGCCGGCTCAAGGCCGTGAATGTGGCGGACGGGAGCGAGCGCTCGATCACCGCCACGGCCGAGCTGACCACCGACTTCCACGCGGAGAAGCTCGAGGTCTTCGACCAGGCGTGGTCGTACATGCGCGACTACTTCTACGACGCGGGCATGCATGGTGCCGACTGGGATGCCGTCCGGGCCGAGTGGGCGCCCCGGGTGCGGGCGGCCCAGACGCCGGAGGGCCTGGAGCGGTTGATGGACCTGATGCTGGGTGAGCTCGATGCCAGCCACCTGGGCCACACCGAGCCCACCGGAAGGAGCGCCGAGACGGGCCAATTGGGCGTGCGGTTCGACCCGGCCGGGCTGGCGGAGGGGCGCCTCGTCGTCTCGGAGGTGCTGGAGCTGGGCCCGGCCCACGTAGCGGGGATCGCTGTAGGCGATCGGTTGGTGGCCGCGGCCGGGCAGGCACTTGGAGCCGGCGTCGCCCTGGACCGGGTCCTGGAGAACACGGTAGGGGATCGGGTCGAGGTCACGCTCTCCCGGGACGGGCACGAGCGCACCGTCATGGTGAAGCCCGTATCGACGGGCGTGGCGAGCGCGCTGGCCTACCGGGGCTGGGTCGAGTCCAGGCGGACGTACGTGGATTCCATCAGCGGCGGTCGGCTGGGGTACGTGCACATGCCGGACATGGGGTGGGGCTCCCTCCAGCAGCTCATCGTGGACCTGGACGCCGCCAACTTCGGGCGGGAGGGTGTGGTTGTCGACGTGCGCGCCAATCGGGGCGGGTTCGTGAACGCCTACGCCCTCGACGTCTTCGCGCGGCGAGGCTATATCACGATGGAGGTGCGGGGCTACCCCGCGGTGCCGGCCCGGAGCCTGCTCGGGCAGCGGTCCCTCGAGCTGCCCACCGCCCTGATCACCGACCTGAACTCGCTCTCCGATGCCGAGGACTTCAGCGAGGGATACCGTACCCTGGGACTCGGCCCTGTCGTGGGCGAGCCGACGGCCGGCTGGATCATCTACACCTCGGGGGCGCGGCTGGTGGACGGGTCGTACCTCCGGATGCCCCGTAACCGGATCCGCGCCCACGACGGTGAGGTCATGGAGCTGAATCCGCGGCCGGTGGATGTGGAAGTGGTCCGCCCCCTGGGTGAAGGCTATTCGGGCCGTGACCGCCAGCTCGATGCCGCCGTGGCTGCGCTCCTCGACCGGATCCGGTAAGCGGGATCCATCGGTGCAGGGCCCCGGGCGATTGGCACGGCCCGTGCACCTTCGCAGGGCGACCACTCGCGAGGATCGAGCAATACGAGGAGAACACCATGGCGACGGTCCCTGGACCCGATCCGGACAAGCCCACACCGGTGCCCGGCAGCCCCGGCAAGGAGCCGCCACGAGAAGAGCCCGAAGAGACGCCGCCCGATGAGAACGACCCGGACTACAAGCCGCCCGAGAAGTGGACGCCGGAGAAGGAAGAGGAGGAGGTCGGTCGGCCGACGCCGATATGAATCCCGGACCTGAGACCTGAGACCTGAGATCTGAGACCTGAGATCTGAGACCTGAGACCTGAGACCTGAGACCTGAGACCTGAGACCTGAGACCTGAGA
>CAYMLW010000267.1:0-6295 GCA_964391035.1 uncultured Gemmatimonadaceae bacterium | reverse complement strand
ACCCGACGCGGATGCAGCCCGGAGTGACGTTCATCACGGGCCTGTTCGGCAACACACTCGGCGCACGACTCTACGGGGCCGATGGCTCCATCGTCCACGAATGGCCCGTGAACTTCTTCGATGTCGCGCGGGCCGAGATGGCGTATCCGTTCCACGCTCTGATCCACGGCTCGGCGCTCCTCCCGAATGGCGACATCGTCGTGAATCTCGACGGTCGGGGCGTGATGCGGGTCTCCAGGTGCGGAGAGATCAAATGGCGCAACGACGACCGGAGTCATCACTCGATCGACATGGATCACCAGGGCCGGATCTGGGCTCCAGTCAAACGACCTCAATATGAAGAGAAGCGTCTGGTCTCCGGGGGGCCGTTCAGCTTCGACGGCATAGCCTCCTTCGATCCGGAGACGGGCGAATTGCTCCGCATCGTCGACATCGTCGAGGCCGTTGTCGAGAGCGATTTGCAGGGGTTGGTCCTGATCAACAAGCTCAAGACCCGAGATGTCATGCACCTGAATGACGTCGAGGTCCTTCGACCGGAGATGGCCGACGCGTTCCCGCTGTTCCGGACGGGCGACCTTCTGCTCTCGAGCCGGCATTTCAACCAGCTCTGGGTGCTCGACGGCCAGACCGGGGAGCTCAAGTGGTGGCATCTGGGAACGACGATCGGTCAGCATGACCCCGATTTCCAGGCGGACGGCACCATAACGGTCTTCGATAACCGCCCCGTGGGCAGGGCATCGCCGGAGAATGATTGGCTCGGTTACGGAGGAGGCAGTCGGATCGTGCGCATCGATCCGGTAACCCACGAGTCCGAAGTCGTGTATGAATCGACTCCCGACAACTCCTTCTACACCCCCTATCGAGGCAAGCACCAGGTCCAGCCGAATGGCAATGTCCTGATCGCCGAGACCGATGCGGGCAGGGTATTCGAGGTGACGCCGGGCGGCGAGGTCGTCTGGTCGATCGTCAACGACTACGACGACGATGAGGTCGGATGGCTCATGGGCGCGCTACGCTATCCGCCCGGATACGCTTCGATCGGCGATGTACGCTGTCCGCCCCCGGAGTAGGAACGCCGCCCCTTCACGGTGGCCGGCGCAGTTCGGAATCGCCCGCCATGGCTAGAACACCCCGCCGAAGAACACCGCGTTCAGGAACAGCCCGTTCGTCCCGTACCAGAAGCCCCGGAAATTCGGCTGGTCGAGGATGGCGACGACGGCGCCTCGTCCGACCTCCTGGGCCAGGATCGCGTCGGTCCCGGCCAGTTGCTCCCGCCGCGGCGCGGACACGTATCCGCTCAGCACCGGCGGATCCAGGTACCGTGCCACCACCGTGCCGGGGCCGCCCGTGCCCCGGTAGGCGTGCTCGCCGTCCCGGAAGACGGGGACCCTGTCCTCGCCGTATCCGAAGGCCAGCGGGTGCGTGGTGTCGAGGCGGATCCCGAGGATGGCGCCGCCGATGACCTGGGCGCCGTATGCGTCGCCGAGGTCGGCGTAGGCGACGTCGGCGAGCCGCTCTGTCAGGTCGAATTCCACCGGCTCGGCTTCGAGCAGGCCGTTCCGGGCGAGCCAGTCGGCGGCGTCCCCCAGCCCGATCAGGCGACCGCCCTGCCGGACCCACTCGCGCACCGCGTCGATGTCGAGCCCGCCGTACCCCCCGCCGGCCAGGACCATCGTATTGTACCGGTCCAGGTCGGCGCCCCCGACCGCCTCCACATCGAGAAGCGAGACCGGGATCCGGAACCGCTCGGTGAGGAGGTGCCAGGCGGCGCCGGCGTCGTAGGAGCTGGCGCCGTCGCCGGTGAGGAGCGCGATCCGGGGCTGCTCGAGGACCTCGGTGGACGGGCTGCCCAGGTCGGTGCCGGCCACCGTCAGCCCGGTGTCGGTGGCGTAGATGTGGACGTGGTCCCCGGCGGCGGCCTCCCGGACCGCCCCGTGGATGGCGTTGGGATCGACGCCCGGCTGGGTCACCGGGATCACGATGGCGCCGCGCTCCAGCTCGACGGCGGTTCCGGCCACCATGGCGGAGATCGGCGTCATCACCAGACGGGGGCGGACGCCCACGTCCTGGAGCCGCCAGAGCGCCCGGGGCGCGAAGTAGCGGTCCCACGGCAGCAGGTAGGCGTACGACGCCTTGCCGCCCACCACGGCGCCGCCGTCCGGCTGGATGGCCGGGAGCGCGTCGCCGAGCGCCCGGCCGGGCGTCCGCCGGAGGTTGGCGTGCCGGACGCCATAGGCCAGCGGGAGCGTCCAGGTCGAGACGTCGTAGAAGAGGGAGTCCTGGAACTCGGTCATGGGCTCCATGATGGCGGCGATGAACCGGGCCTGGGGCTGGTCCACCGGTACGACGTACGCCTCGCCCGCACGGAACCGCTGGCCGTCGACCTCGACGTCACGGGCCAGGTCGTGGACCCGGACCCGGTGGGACTGGAGGAGCGACGCCAGGAGCTGGGCCCGGGTCCGATCCTCCTCCAGCGACACGACGTAGCCCTTCACCGGGTGGGCGGCGGCCCAGTCGTCGGCGTCGGCGTAGAAGTCCCGCTGGTAGCGGAGCAGCCGCTGCCGCATGTCGACCACGGCCTCGAGGGTCGAGAACGAGGTCAGGAGCTGGTTACGGACGGTGAACGGGAAGGTCAGGACGCCGTTCTCCGTCTCCCGCTCCAGCGCCCGCGACGAGGCCTGCTCGAAGAGGATCCCGACGGTGCCCTGGGCGTCGGGGAAGCTCGAGCCCTTGCCGTAGTAGAAGTCGTCGTAGCCCTCGGCCGAGTAGTAGAGCGAGCCGATGTGGTCGAGCAGCCGGGCGTGGTACTCGGCGATCTCGCCCGTCAATTCCTGGTTGATGGCCGGCGTGAACGGGTTGGTCCGGGACGGCACGCCGGGCATGAAGAAGAAGGTCCGGCTGCTGCCCATCTCGTGGTGGTCCGTCAGGACCTGGGGCCGCCAGTGATGGTAGACCGCCACGCGCCCCCGCGATTCCGGGTGGACCAGCGGCAGCCAGTCCCGGTTCAGGTCGAACCAGTAGTGGTTGGTCCGCCCGCCCGGCCACGGCTCCCGGTGCTCCCGGTCCTGCGGGTCCGCCACCGCCACGCCGCCACGGTTCCGGTTGGCCCAGTCGGTGAACCGGTCCCGGCCGTCCGGGTTCAGCATCGGGTTGATGATCACCACCGCGTTCTCCAGCACCGACTCCACCGCCTCGCCCGACCCGGCCGCCAGGTGGTACAGCGTCAGCAGCGACGCCTCCGTCCCGCTCGCCTCGTTGCCGTGGATGCTGTAGGCCAGGTAGGCGACGGCGGGCATCCCCTCGATCTCCGCGTCCGACACCGTCGCCGGCGCGTCCGACAGCCGGAGGTTCTGCGCCCGGATCTCCTCGAGGCGGGCGTGGTTGGCCGGCGAGGTGACGATGGCGTGGACCAGCCGCCGGCCCTCGTACGTCCGGCCGTGGTCCCGGAGCACCACCCGCGGGCTCGCCGCCGCCACCGCCTCGAAGTACTCGACCGCCTCGTGGGGGTACGTGTGCCGCTCCCCGATCCGGTGGCCGAGGACATCGGCGGGGGAGGGGAAGCCCGGGTCGTAGGTGACGCCGGCGGGCACCGGCGTCTCGATGGCGATGGGCAGCTCCTGGGCGGCGGCCGGCGCGGCCAGGGCGGCGCACACGAGGAGGGCGGGGACGGTCGCAAGAACGGGTCTCATCATCTCGTTTCGCACGGGTTGTCGTTCGCGTGCCGGCACGCATTGCCGCTACGCTCGATGAGAGGCATTCTACACTCTTGACCCGACGGCCCACACCCCGCCACCTTACCGAAAGTAGCCGAAAGTAGCCGAAACAGCGTTTGGATTTCCATCCCTGCCGCCGAGCTGCTGGACATGTTCGGTCGCTTCACCGTTACCGCTGGCCGGACCATGCGGGAGGCTCTCGCGGTGAAACGGGTGGTCGCGGAGCGGCGTGCCCGGGCAATCCTCCCCGCGGACCCGGGCGACCGCGGAGTCATCGCAGACCGGGATCGGGTGGACGCCGTCGGGCTACCTCGTCGCCGCCGACGATATCAACTCCGCGGGGCTCCAGTGGTCGTACTTGTCGCCTGCGGCACGGGAGCACGCCTCCCTCCCGGCCGCGATCCGGGAGATCCTCAGAGAAGGTCCTCGCCACCCAGTTGACCGTGCGCCTGGTCCAGCTCGAGGAGTAGCCTGCTGTCCCGTTCCTGGTACCCCGCTCCGCATCCACGGCGTCACCGCCTTCCTCGACGCGGACCGCGAGAGCCGCTGGGTACGCTCACTCGCGAGTCCGGGGTACTGCCCTGTCCGGGCGCCCGCGCTTCGCGCCCCGGGGGCTCCCCTCGGACGGCACTGCCGCCGCGGAACGGTACGATTCTTGATCAAGTCGGCCGCTGATCATACGGCTGGTTGTCTCCTCGGAATCCTGAAAAGATCATGCGTACTGCGGCGTGGATGTCAGTCGGCTTGGTGACCCTGGCTACGATAGGCATTTCCCCAGCGGAAGCCCAGCGGTTCCCCGGGCTCGGGGGCGTGGAAGGCCGAGTCGGGCTGGCCATCGCTGACGAGCTGGATGCTGGTATCAGCGTGGCGGTCGACCTGGACCTGGGCTATGTCCTCATGGCCCAGATGCGCCCCGTTCTCGGCTTCAACTACTTCCAGGCCGGGGTAAGCGACCGCGCGTTCGGCACGGAAACCGGCTCGGCTTCCCTCACGGGGATCGGCGGTCGGGCGGGGTTCCGGTTCGACCTTTCCGGGATGGAAACCGTGCGGCCCTATGGGATCGTGGCTCTCACGGGGCACAGCGTGACGGTCGAGGGCAATACGCAGGCCGAAGAGGATCTCATCGACCGGGAGTTCGGCGGTTTCGTGACGGGCGTGAGCGTGGGTGCAGGTCTGGCGATAGCGCTGGATGAGGCAGAACGATTCGTGGCGACCGGTGAGGTCCGGCGGGTGTGGAACGCCAACGTGTCGCACTACGCGATGGAGGTCGGCGTGCGCATCGTGCCCCCCGGCTCCAGTGCGTATGACGAGATCGAACCTGACGCCGATGACCGGGACAGGCGAGCCACCGCAGACAGGGAAGCGGCCGCAGCCGCGGAAGACACGCGTGCGGAACGGGAGCGGCACGAGGCCGACGAGCGCCGCGCGGAACGGGAGCGGCGTGCGGAGCGGGAGGAAGAGGAGGCCGTTCGGCAGGCGGAGCAGGAACGCCGTGATCGGCTGACCGACGAGCAGCGTCGGCGCGCCGAGCGGGAGGCCGAGGAAGCGCGGATCCGGGCGGAACGGGCCGCTGCGGCCCGGGCGGAGGCGGAAGCGGAGACGGCACGTGCGCGGCAGGAAGCGGAGACGGCCCGGGCGCGGCAGGAAGCGGAGACGGCCCGGGCCAAGGCGGAGGCCGCGCGGCGGGAGGCGCGTGAGATGGAGGAGCGGCTGTACCAGTCCCTCCAGGACCTGAACCGCCTGATGACCAATGTCACGGAGATCCGGGCAACCGAGCGCGGGTTGAGCCTGGTGCTGGGCCAGGGCCTGTTCGGGGTCGGCCAGTCGGAGCTGTCACCGCGGGCACGCGACGAGGTGGGTCGGATCGCCGCGGTACTGGCGCAGTATCCACAGCACCGTATCGCCGTGGAGGGACACACCGATTCGACCGGCTCGCCCGAGTTGAACCAGCGGCTTTCCGAACAGCGCGCGAACGCGGTGCGCGCGGCGCTGGTCGCCACCGGCATCGATCCCGGTCGCGTGCAGACGGTCGGCCACGGGCCTCGCCTGCCTATCGCCGACAACGCCACGGCCGCCGGCCGGGCCCAGAATCGCAGGGTCGAGATCGTGGTCCTCGGCGCCCGGCGCCCCGGCGCCTAGTAGTACTAGCACTAGCGAGGCTGCGCCTCAGACCTGCTGAACGGTCACGAGTACCTGAAGTGGCAGCTGGAGAAGGAGGGCAAGTGGCTCGACCGGCTCCCCCATCCCTACACGGCAGAGGATCGGGCGGCGGGCTACCGCTACGATCTCTCGATTCTGCAGGCCGAGTTCTCATTGACCCAAGTGCTCGATCGGCCACAGACAGGTCGGATCCTCTTCGAGGAAATCATCCGTGAGAACCTCGACCTGGGCCAGCCCGACGAGATCCAGCTCCTGTTTGGCCGTCGAGTGACGAGGCGCACGCCGGGCCGTTTCCGCACCCGGCTCATCACCGCCGGCGTGGTGCCTTCGCTCCACGTTTACTACAAGAGCACCCACGTCAAGCAGTATCACAAGGAAGGCCGGGCGCTGCGGACCGAGACGACGATCAACCACGCCCGGAC
>CAYMLW010000266.1:0-6302 GCA_964391035.1 uncultured Gemmatimonadaceae bacterium | reverse complement strand
GATCCCCAGCTCGAACTCGTACCCCGACCCCGACGGCCGCGGCCGCTCCACCCCCAGCGCCTCGCACAGCTCGATGATGTACGACTGCGCGTTCGCCAGCTCCTTCGGCGAGGCATCGCGCCAGCGGTCGGCGAGGGCGGAAAGGGCGTCGTTGCCGGGGCATGGGATCCGGAACTGTGACGGCAAGCGTGCGCACACGCGTGTGGACGGCGCGCGCCGCGCTGCAAGGGGGTTGGAGAGCCGCGACGCCGCCGGACGACCGACGCGGCACGATGCGCGGGAATTGGTCGCGGTGCAAGCCTGGTCTTCCCGGCGCCGACGCCGTGGAACTCGAACCGTACGATTCCTGCTACGGCCGCTCCACCCGCAGGATCGAGCAGGCCTGCCCTTCAAAGCCCGGGACGCAGACGATCCGGCCATCACTCGTCACGGCCATGGCATCGAGAGCGCCGCGCGGCGGGAAGTGAGCGAGCTCGTGCCCCGATTCGATGTACCAGATGGAGATGTCACCGTGATTGCCGGCAGTGACGAGGTGTTTGCTGTCGAGGAAACCTATGTGATGGACGAAGCCCGACGACCTTGGTTGGAATTTCCGGGTCGGGCCGGACGGGTTCCAGAGGTTCCAGAGCTCGGCGTCGAAACAACGCGCAACCACCACGCGGTCCCAGAAGGGGACGAAGGCCGCCCGCATCGCGCCCAGGATCCTGAACACGGTAGTCGTGTGGCCTGTATCCAGGTCCAGGAGCCGGACATGGTAGTCGCTATCGCACACCAGAGCGTCCCGGGTAATGCCGCTGCCGAACTCGATCGAGGTGATTCGGTTTCCGTAGCTGGCACGCTGAGCGATGAGCTCGGCCCGCGCTGTGGACCACACGAGGACCCGTCCATGGCGATCACCGGACACGATCCGGTCGCCGGACGGCGTGAAGGCCACCGCCGTCACGGGAGCCTCGTGCCCGATGAGCGTGTGCTCCCGGGTCCCGCTCACCCAGTCCCAGAGGGCGATGGTGCCATCGTCGCTTCCCGTGACCACGACGCGATCGTCAGGGGCGAGGGCGAGGGAACGCACCGGCATGCCGTGGGCGGGGATCGTGCGGCAGCCTGCGCCATCGGCCGTGCGGCCGGGGGTCGTCCGACCTCGAAGGCAGTGGCTACGTCCCAGACCCGGACGGTCTCGTCGTCGCTCGTGGACACGGCCGTGTGGCCGTCCCGGCTGATGGCGACGAAAGGGCCACTGCCGGGGTGGCCGGGGATCTCCGACGCCGCCCCCGACTCCAGGTCCCAGAACAGGAGCTCCCCGTACCCGGCACCGAGTACCGCCCGGGCCCCATCGCCGGAAATGGAGACGGAGCTGGGTGTACACGACAGGTCCCCGAGCTCGCCAACGCACGTCAGGGTCGGCAGGTCGAAGCAGCGGGCCCACGCCGCCTCTCCAACGACGACCGCCCGCTGGCCGTCCGGTGTCAGGGCCACGCCGGTCACTTCCCCCGGAATCGCGTCCACTACGGCACGTGGCTCTCCGCTCGGGAGATCCCATATGTGGAGCCGCCCCCGATCATCTCCGACCGCCGCCGTCTCGCCATCCTCCGACACCACGCCGGCCACGAACTGCGTTCCGGGCTCGCGGGTCAGCTCTTCCAGGATCCCCATCCCGTAGTGCCACAGGGCCAGCATGCCGAACGGCGAGTCGCCGTCGATGTCACGCACCTTCCAGCCGCGGTCCTCATCGTGCTCATCCCACGCCCCGGGCTCATGGCTGTATCCGATGAGGAGACGGTCATCCGATACGCGGACCGCGAAATTCGCGTGTCTGGGCAGTCCGGCATCGGCCAGCATGATCCCCTGCCCCAGCTCGTACACCGCCGCTCCCGAATCCATGTGGGATACGGCCGCCACGTCGCCGCCGGCCGTGTGAGCCACGCCCCAGGGGAAGATCTTGTCGCGGTCCGTCCTCCCCACGACCGTGCCCGTCTCCAGATCGACCTTCAGCACTCGGTTCGGGACCGCCACGAGCGCCTGAGCCTCTCCGGGCAGCAGCTGAAGCGACCAGCCCTGCCGCCCCAGGTCGATGATGGACCGCAGCGGCGTCGGGAGGATCGGCCGCGGTCGGTCCAGCCACCGGATCGGCCACGGCACCCTCGCCGAACTGTATCCAAGGGCCGCCGTGGCCGGCACCGAGTCCGGCGGAGCGTTGAGCGCCTGCTGGAGGAGCAGGTCGGGTCGCGTGGCCAGCACGTGGGCTTCCGACCGGATGAACTCGTGCCACGCCTCCGCGCGACCCGCGTCCTCGTTCAGCAGCTCGGCCGCAGCTGCCTGGACCTTCAACTCCGCGAGGACCTCCCGGACGCCGCGCCGGCGGATCCGCCAGTCCAGATCAGCCAGCTCAGCCGCTGCGGCATGCCGAGCCTCGCCCTCCCCAACGGCACCGGCAACGCCGTCCAGGAACAGGTCCAGTTGAGCACAGGTCATGGTGGACGGCACCGGTGAGGGGATCGACATCGGGTTCCTTTCACGCCTCCCCGATCAGCAGCAGCCTGGCTCGCTCGACGATCGTGCGATGTGTCTGCTCTTCGAACGCCTCGTCGATGAGGCGGGCCGCCGAGAACAATCCGCGGTTCGTGGATGGTCTCTTTTCGGGATGCTGGTTCAGGTCATCCAGCGTCTGACCCAAGACATTCCGCCGGGTCCAGTGAGTCGCATCTACGCTGGGCAGGGGTACGTCCACCGACGCTCCATCAGCCGCAGACCGAAGGACCTCGCGTTGAGCCTCGAGCTCCCCCCATTGCTCTTCCTTCAACTCTTCCAGTTCCTGGGTTTTGGACTCCTCCAGACTCCCCGGGCGTAGAGACGCCGCCTTCAACATGCACTCCACCCCCAACGAAGCGTATGCCCGTTTGATCAGTTCGGTGAGCGCGTCCCGGCGACCAGCGTCCTGGCGACACGCGTCGCGGAGCGCCTGGAATCCGGACTCGCCCTGAAACAGTCTACCGTCGCTGGTCATCTCGTTCCTCTCCGACCGAAACTCACTGTGTTCCTCATGCTACCACTCGACGGCCTTCGGCGCCTCGACCCGGAGTACTCGATCCGGGGCGTGGGGTCCGGGCGGGCCTTCTCGGGCACCTCGCGGATCTCGTCCCAGGCGAGGACGGCGTCGCGGCACTCGAGGGTGCCGGTGTCGCGGAGTACGGGCTCGGGGGGCTGGGTGTGGCCGTGGGTGCGTCGCCACCACTGGTGGTGTCCGACCCAGAGGCAGAGCTCGGCGACCTCGCGGGCCCACGGCTTGACCTCGATGCCGTGGAACTGCCAGGGGCCGACCTCCTCGACGGCGGCCTCCTTCTGGCGGGTGATCTCCTCGGTCTCGCGGATGACCTCGAGCTCGATCCTTGAGGACGCTGAGCGCCACGTAGAGGAAATTGCCGCTGCCGCAGGCGGGGTCGAGGACGCGGATGGCGCGGAGCTCGTCGTGGAAATCGCGGAGCCGGTCCAGCGCCTGTTTCCGGAACCGGGTGCGGGCGTCGCGGTCGAGGGGGATGACGTCGCGGTCGTGGAAGAAGTGGCCGTTGAAGCGGAGCAGCCGGTTCACGCCGAACTCGCCGCCGTCGTCCATGGCCTGCCACAGCCGCTGGACGGCGCCCTCGAAGGCGACGGGCTCCTCGGCGAGGCCCTTCCCGACCGCGGCGGTGAACGGGGCGTCGTCAAGCAGCCCCACGTCCTCGGCGAACATGGTGAACACGCACCGGATCAGGAACCGGGCGACCCGCTCGGTGTCCCCGCCCCCGGCCTCCAGCCGCGACGCCAGCTTCCCGGCGATCTCCTTCGTGACCTCCGCCGACGGTTCGCGTCCAGCGACGCCGGCGTCTCCCGGACCGCCCGCAGGAACGCCACGTCGTCCGGCCGCTCGTGCAGCCGCGTCAGGTCGATGGACCGCTCCGCGCCCTGGAACCCGCCGTAGTTGCCCGTCCACCGGTTCCACGCCCGCAGCGTTCGCCCCACGTCCAGCACCCGGAGGAACGGCGGCGGGGCCGCCCGGCACGAACGCCGCGCACGACAACGCCCGCCCGAACGCCCGCCGCAGCCGCAGCTCCGCGCTCTCGTTCGTCTGCTCGCCCGCGTCCTTCGCCTCGAGCAGGAAGTGATCACGCTTGAACAGGTCCACCCGGTTCGTCGATTCCGTCCCGTCCCGGTGGACCACCGCGATCCCCAGCTCGAACTCGTACCCCGACCCCGACGGCCGCGGCCGCTCCACCCCCAGCGCCTCGCACAGCTCGATGATGTACGACTGCGCGTTCGCCAGCTCCTTCGGGGAGGGGGGCGCGCCAGCGGTCGGCGAGGGCGGATAGGGCGTCGTTGCGAGGCATGCCGTACGGATATGTCGCCGCGAGCGTACGCACACGAACGGGCCCGATGTGCGCCGCGATGGAAGGGGGTTGGAGAGCCGCGACAGCGCCGAACGGACCGACGGGGGACGATGGGGGGGATTTCGCCGGGGTGCAAGCCTGTTCCGGTTCTACACAGTGCTGGCAGGGAAGAGACGAGCCGTGAGCCGCCCAGTCTCCCGAGGCACACAATCGGAAACGGCTCCACCGCGACCGTGGCACGGAGCGCAGGACGCTCTAACAGACGTCTCGGAAATTACACAAAGCATTGAAGCACTGCGACTTATGGGGTTGAATTGGGCGGAATCACTCACCCGGGATGGATGACGGCGTGGTCCGGGTTGTCGGGGTCGAAACGGAGCTCCTGACCGGTGTGGGTGCGGTACGGTGTGGGGATCTGAAGCCCCTCGCGGCACTCGGGACAGGCGATGAGGACCACCTCGCTGCGGGTGAGGCCGTGATAGCGCTCGAAGGCATGGACCCGGCGCAGAGGGATTCGTTGCCTGGCGGCGCAGTGGTCGCAGGTATAGACGACCTTGGAGAAGACCCAGGCGAGCATGGTCGTGGGCCTCATGGGGGCAGGGCGAGGGCGGGATGAAAGGCCTGAACGGGCTGACCTGCGCGCCGGAAGAGTTTTTCGATGCGCTGGTGGGGCCCGAAGGCGACCTCCCAGAGCCCGAGGGAGCGACCGCACTGGGAGCAGCGCAGGGGATCGGTGCCGGTGCGGGCCTTCTGGCGTTCGCGCCAGCTCCGGAGCGAGAGGGCGGGCTGGGACTCGACCTCGGAGGCCACGAGCGTCTCTCCCTCTTCCTGGCCGAGGGCGCGGCGGGCCTGTTCCAGATAGCGCGTGCGCCAGCGGGTCGAGAAGAGGCCGGCGTAGCGCACCATCTTGAAGTGCTTGTCCGGAATGTGGCGGACGAGGCGACCGATGAAGGCGAGGACGGGCAGCGTCTTGAAGGAGGTCTTGCCGCCGTGGGCGTAGTCCTTGAAGGCGAAGCGGACGGTCTTGCCATCGTAGTGGGTGATCCGGTATTCGGCGAGCACCGCCCGCTTGGTGTAGCGGCCGATGTAGCGGAGCGTGGCCGAGGGATCGAGAAGACAGGCACCGATGTGGGCGTACCAGGTGAGCTGCCAGAGCTGGTTCAGCAGCCAGTTGAAGCCGGGGTAGTGCTTGAGGAATCGGGAGGAGGCCGGGAAGCGGAGCTGGCCGCGCTTGTGGGCCTCGCGGAACGCGGAGATGACGTGGTACTTCCACATCTTCTTGAGTCCCGCATGGGACATGAGCCAGCCCAGGTTGTAGGGCTGGACCCAGCGCTCACCGTCCAGCGACAGCCCGCCCTCGGTGACCAGCACGTGGACGTGGGGGTGCCAGCGGAGGTCGGCTCCGAAGGTGTGGAGCACGGTGACGATGCCCATGCGCATGGCGTGCTGGTCACGGGCCCACTGGCTCAGACAGCCCGAGGCGGCCCGCGCGAGGATCGAGAGCCCGACCTCTCGGTTCATGGCCACAATGGGCCGGAGCTGCCAGGGAGCGGAGAGGACCACGTGGTGGTAGGGTACATCCAGGAGATCGCTCAGCGCGCCGTCGGCCCACCGGTCCGTGGCGTGCTTGCCGCAGGTCGGGCAGAACCGGGACTTGCAGGAGTGGGGCACGACCCGGATCTCGTGACCCTCCGGACACCGGTAGACGTGACAGCCAAGGGCCGGGGTGCGACACACCTGAAGCTTACGGACCGTCTCCAGGACCACGGGTCGGATCCAGCCCTTCTTCGACTGGAAGAAGTCCTCCCAGTGGCTCTCGAGGATCGGCGTGATCCGGTACCGGATCTCACTTCCGATGGCGAGCATGGGAGGGATACCCTACAGTCCCGGATTCGCACCCGCAATCGGCCAAAGTTCGCGCCGCGAAGCGGCGCCTATGTTCTC
>CAYMLW010000265.1:892-6335 GCA_964391035.1 uncultured Gemmatimonadaceae bacterium | reverse complement strand
ACCCGGCGCGACCTCCCCCCAACCGCCCGGCCCCGCCTGGTCACCGTGGACGTCGACCGCCCGGACCCGGACCGGGTCCGCTGCCGCGTGGGCATCGCCTACCGCATGCGGGTCCACCGGGCCGAGGCCGCCACCGTGGACGTCCCCGGCGCCGCCGCGCAGGCCGCCGCCGAGGCCGCCGTCCGCGCACTGGCCGACGCCGGCTGGGACGGGCTCGAGCTCCTCGGACTCCGCGACATCGAGATCGCAGGGCGCGACTACGTCATCGTCGCGCTCCGACGCACCGACAGCGCCTCCACACGGATCCGCTCCGCCAGCGCGCCCGTCATCGGCTCGCACGAGCGGTCCGCCGCCGAGGCCACACTCGCCGCGGCACAGGAAACGGACTGAGCACCCACGCCGGCCGGCCACCACACCGACCGGCAGAAGGAACGACACAAGGGGAACACGACAACAAGGAGCCCCCCGCCGAACGGGAGTGACATCAGCGAAGGAACTCAGCGGACACCGATTCTCCTAGCGGAGCGTTCGCGGCCATTCCAATAGCGGAAACTGACGGCCGACGCCACGCGAAAGGAGGTGACGCTGAACTATGAGTGACCTCATTCTTCGACTGATCGCGGCTATTGCCTCGCTTTTCGGGGCTGGCCACCTGCAGTGGTAGTAGGGCGTGGGGGCTCCACTTCTTTGCGAACGATGCCGAGGGCTGTCTACCTCTACATTGCGGCGTTGGCCACAGGTGCTGTCGCACTATGTGCGGCGCTCGACTGGTCTCAGCTTGCCGCGTTCCAGGGGTCCGACTGGCTCGGCCTCGCTGTGTTCTGGGTCCTCGCCGTTGTGTCCCAGATCCTGGCTGTCGAATCGACGGTGGGCGCCCGCCCGGTCACTTCATCTATCGCCTTCCTTCCCTTTTTGGCCGTCGCCGTCGTGATGCCGGTACCGGCCGTGGTACTTGCGACCGGCGCCATGCCCGCCGTTCACGGGTTCCTGGTGGTTCGAGACAGGACGATACCCAGGGTCGTTTTCAACGTCTCTCAGGGCATCCTAGCATACGGATTGGCAGCCTTGGTTTTCCAAGAGTTGGCTGACCTTGCAGGTACGTCCGCGGGCCTCGACAGTATTGGGGCCGTCTCATCATTGTTCTTCCCCTTCTACGGGCTTGCCGTAACGTTCTTCGCCCTCAACCTGTTCTTCGTCAGCGTCGCCACCGCTCTCAGAGATGAGGAGCGGATCCGGGATGTCCTCGTCGAGGCGGCCGGCCGTGGCGGTGGCAATCTGTTCTACGACCTTCTCGCCAGTCCGATCGCGTTGTTCGCGGCGTACCTGTATCACAACCTTTATGTGGGGGGGCTGCTGGTGGTGGTCCTCCCGCTTCTCCTGATCCGCCATTCGTACCTGTCCGCGATCCAGCTCCAGCAGGCGAACCGCGACCTCCTCCGGGTCCTGGTCAAGGCAATCGAAACCCGCGATCCATACACCTCGGGCCACTCGCTCAGGGTCTCCACCCTGGCGAAGGTGATCGCCAAGGACTACGGCGTGCGCCCCCAGGAGATCGCCCATATCGAAAACGCAGCGCTTTTGCATGACGTAGGAAAGATCGAGGCGCTCTACGCGGAGATCATATCGAAGAGCTCCTCCCTCAGTGAGGAGGAGCGCGATGTGATCCGGACGCACGCGACGCGAGGAGCCGACCTGCTCAAGTCGTTGACGTCGCTGGATGCGGCGGTCATCAAGGGCGTCCGGCACCATCACGAGCGGTACGACGGGGAAGGGTACCCGGACGGCCTCACGGGTAAGTCCATCCCCCTGGCGGCCCGGATCATCATGCTGTGCGACGCGATCGACGCGATGCTGTCGGACAGGCCCTATCGCAAGGCGCTCTCGCTCGCGAAGGTCAAGAGCGAGCTGACCAGATGCTCCGGAAGTCAGTTCGATCCTGATATCGTGAAAGCCATCCTGACTCACAACACGCTGGAACGAGCTGAACTCCTGGTCGAGCGGTCCGGCGCCCGGAAAACCGACCCGGACGCTGCCGTTCTGGCGGGATAGGACGCCTGCAATTTGGTGCCGCATTGGGCACGCGAGAATGAACGCACCGGGGTCTTCCGTGGAACCAGATCACCGACCAGACGCTTATCAGAAATCGTCATGCAGATCGTGACCGGTCGTCAACGGTGGACTTCCTCAGAAAACGTAGCCGACACCGATCGTACCCGGTCACCGACGGCCATCCGCGCTGCAACAAATGATGCTACAGGAATCCGCTCACAGCGTGAGACTCAAGGAAGGTCCGAAGGGCGGGAGCGTGCCTACAACGCTATCGCCTCGTACACCAAATTAGGTATTGTGAAGAGTCAGAGGGGCGGTGTGAAGGTCATGTGTTGATTGGCGAGTTGGATGGGAGCATCTTCTTGCGTTGGCCGCCTTCCCGATTGCCCTTCCGCCGCGCGAGCTCCTCAGGGTAACTACGAGCCGGTCGGGTTTGGACGACCGCCCAGCTTGCCCCCGAGTGCTTCGTCCCCGGGGGGCAGTGAGGGTACTTGGATCCGTCACTTAGGCGCAAGCTGGAGGGCTGTTGACTTCCCAGCCTGAGAAGCCTAGGGTGGATCTGTTACCTACCCGCTGTCGGCGTCGCCCACAGCTCCAGAACCTGCCATGTAGATCTCAACCGGCGTGGTGGGCGCGTTCCCTTGGCCGGTTCACGACCAGAGCAGTCTCGTTGACCACTTCCATTCTGGATTATGGACCTGTTTAGAAACCACCCTAAGTTCTGGAAGGATATCACCCCCTAGTGTACCGGAACGGAAGTTCGATGACGTATGCTATTCTCAAGCTGCGGCTTCCAGGTGATCGCAGTGGGCCATGAGACGGAACAGGTCGGTGCGGGTGAACCGCCACTGGAAGGGCGTGGCAATCGACTGATAGTGGTCCTGGAAGTCGAGGATTCGGCGCGTGATGGCCGCGCGCGACTCGAAGTCGTCGGGGGTGAGGGCCTTCCGCTGGAGGATGGAGAAGTAGATTTCGATCTGGTTGAGCCAACTTGCGTGGGTGGGCAGATGAAGCAGGACGAGGTTGCTCCACTGCGACTGGAGCCGCTGGACGGCCCGCGAACCGCGGTGGATGGTCCCGTTGTCCACGATCCAGAAGACCCGGGCGGCGGTGCGATAGGGGTCCTGCTCCATGACCGAGGCCACGAGGGCGTCGAAGGCGAGGATGGAGATCGTATCCTCCACCCGGCCGAAGAGACGGGCCTGGTGCACATCCCAAGCCGCCAGGTAGGCACAGACGCCGTGGCGTCGGTACTCGGGCTCGACGCGCATCGCGCGACCGGGGCCGGGAGGCGTGGTTGGATGCAAGCGTTCGCGGATCTGGATCTGCGTCTTCTCGTCGGCCGAGAGGACGAATTCATCGGGGCCCAGCTCCTGTCCCTCCCACTGCCGGTGGTAGAGGTCCAGAACCGGTGCGGCTTTGGCGGCGAAGTTGGGGTCGCGGGGGAACACCCAGCTTCGTCGGCTCCAGGGGCGAATCGCATCCTCGGAGAGCCAGCGCCAGATGGTCGTTCCACTGATCTGCGCCACGATCCCTGCGGCAATCACATGACGCCGGAGGTCGGCGCGGCTGAGCCGAGAGAGGGGCAGCCCCAAGTGGGCCGGAAGCTCACAGGCCAGCGCCTTCACCTGGGCCACGATTCGAGGGGGAAAAAGCCGAGGGGCGACCTCGGCGGGGACGATCTTCGAGTCCCGCAAGACGTTCCTGGAAGAACCGCTTTCGCCACTTGCTCACGACCTGGCGCGGCATATCGAGCGCCTCGCCGATTTCCTTGTTCTCCCAGCCTTTCGCAGCAAGGAGGATGAGCTTGGCGCGCATGACGTACCCGTACGGTGACGTATACTGGCGACTGCGGGTCTCAAGGACTTCCCGCTCCTTCGGAGACAACTCGATGACGTACGGACTCGGTCTCGGCATGGTAGGCCTCCTGGTTACCCCCAAGATGCCTCCTGCGAGCCCGCACGTCCAGAGAATTACACGTCAGTGTATTTACGTCCATATGTACTAGGCTCGGAGGTCAGAATGTCTCCGCCTGTTCGACGACTTGCAGCTGTCTTGCTCGTGGGATCGTCGTTCATTGCCATGCACGACCCCGCATCAGCTCAAAAAGTGCCGACTTTCACGTTCGAGGGTCGGGAAATTGGGGTTCTGCCTTTTGACGTTCCCGGCAGATTCACTTGGGCACAGGCGGTTGAGGCTTGTCGCTCTCTCAATCAGCTCGGTTTCGACGACTGGCGCCTACCGTCCGACTTGGAGTTGCATGCCCTGTATGATGTAAGGGACCAGATCGGAGAGTTCTCAGATGGGAAGTATTGGAGCTCCAGAGAGATCTATCAGAACTATGCATGGAGCATGCACTTCGTGGGCGAATACGACACCGGACCGACCCCCAAGCACCGAGACTTTGACCCCAGCTACGGGCCAATGCGCGCTCGCTGTGTTCGAAATCATACATGAATTGGGCTGATCGGTCCGAGGGCTCCCATGGTCTGCCCGATCTTCGTGGTGCTAGCTCGGATGTAGGTTGGCATAAAAACTGTCAATAGGACCCTGGATTCACGGAGGACTCCATTGCCAATCTCGCCGCTAGTCGTTCGCGCACTGATAGCGGGGTCTTTGTGCTTTCTGTCGGTAGGCCCCGCGTCGGCTCAAGGGGGATATCTCTGCGGCGGTCAGGATGACATCCATGAGTTCATTCTCAGGTTCGAGGTGGTCGATCGGGACAGCCACGTCCCGGTGCCCGGAGCACGAATTTCGATCGACACGGGCCGGCCGCGAGACCTCGAGTGGAGAGCGGACAGAAACGGAATCGGTGTGCTCGTGGTTCGCAATCCAAGGTGTATCCCAGGCCCGGCCACTGTAGAGATATCCCACCCATCCTATAGGTATTATGAAAGTGAGATAGACGGGCGGGAATTCGAAGCCGAAAAAGACAGGAACAGGATTTGGCTTGAGGGGCACAACCACAACTGGCTTGTGACAAACAACTGGCCGGAGACCCAGGAGCTGATCGACAAGGTACGAGCCGACCGCTACCGGGTCGGTGCAGACCGAATAAGGTCGGACATCACCACGACCTGGGTCGAGAACTGGGCTCCTGCTCTCTACGAATTCACGATCGAATTGGATAGACTCGGTCGTCGAAACTACCAGGACGACGTGGGGCAACAGCACGAACCAGATAGACGGCGGCCACCACGGTACACCCGCTCCTCAGGTGTCGCACTGGATGCGATTGGGGACGCTTCCAACTACGGCGTTGTCACCCTGAGCCCAGGCTTCACACCCGACCCTCACCGCGTGGCGGTGACCTCCGGCGGGGAGCTGGATGTAGGCGCAATGGACCTCGGCTCGGATTGCGTTGGGTACGCCACCCGAGACCCAGACGTGATCG
>CAYMLW010000265.1:0-882 GCA_964391035.1 uncultured Gemmatimonadaceae bacterium | reverse complement strand
CTACTTTGTCGGTGACGGTGACACCGGCCTCGTCGTCCACACACCTCGCGAGAGTTGGCAATGCAACGACGACTCGTACGGAACCACGAATCCGACCGTCGACGTCACGAACGCCGGGTCCGGACCGTACCGAGTTTGGGTGCCTAGCTACAGGCAAGGGCAGAGTGTGCGAGGGACGCTCCACGTCACAGAGCTATCGGGGCGACACCCTGGTTCGACAGGGGGTGAACGCACACGGGCCGACGCGCCGCGCCAGAACCCCACGGGTGGACGCCCAACGGCACCAACGGGCAATGTCGCGCCACGCGCCGCAAGGATCTCCGTCAATGCCACAGGTGCATGCTACGGGCGCCAATGCCCGTCAGTTGAAGGAATCAACGATGCCGATGCGGGAAGCATCGGACGGTTCTGGTCCGGGGCAAGTGGATCGAGCACAGGGCAGGTTGAACTGGAACTCGATGATAACTACTTGGTGTCCATGATCCGGGTCTACAGCCAGTATTGGGATGCGCGGGAGTATCCGCGTGAGGGTGAAGGGTGCCTCCGCTACATGGTTGAGGTTTCTGGAACACCGGTCTCGTGGCGGACCGTCAGGCGTGCCGATTGGGCCTGCACGCCGACTGCGGACCCGATATGGGCCGTTGAGGAAATCACCTTCAGGCCAGTCGCCGTCAAGTACGTTAGAATCACCATCGTCAACAGCTCTGGGCCTAGGTCACACATTTGGCGCACTAGGATAGGCGAGATCGAAATAGGTGGATCGGACCTGCCCAGACGTCGCTGGGGTCGATAGGAGTCCGACTATGAAACTTCATCGAGGAGAACGCATTAGAAGCCATCTCATAAATGCCGCAACAGGATGACGATGCATCCCAGTTGCAC
>CAYMLW010000264.1:5235-6352 GCA_964391035.1 uncultured Gemmatimonadaceae bacterium | reverse complement strand
TGGACCGGCACTCGGACAAGTCGTTCGACTACATGATCGCGAACCCGCCGTACGGGAAGGACTGGAAGCGGGACCGGGACGCCGTGGAGGCCGAGGCGGAGCGGGGCCCGGCGGGTCGCTTCGAGGCGGGCACGCCCCGGATCAGCGACGGGCAGCTCCTCTTCCTCCAGCACATGCTCCACCACATGAAGGACCCCGACGAGGACGGCTCCCGGATCGCCATCATCATGAACGGGTCGCCGCTCTTTACGGGCGACGCCGGGAGCGGCGAGAGCGAGATCCGCCGCTGGATCCTGGAGAACGACTGGCTCGAGGCCCTCATCGCCCTCCCCGAGCAGCTCTTCTACAACACCGGCATCGCCACGTACGTGTGGGTGCTGAGCAACCGGAAGCCCGCCGACCGCCGCGGCAAGGTCCAGCTCATCGACGCCACGGAGATGTGGGTGCCCATGAAGAAGAGCCTGGGCGACAAGCGCCGGGAGCTGTCCGAGGAGGACCGGGCCGGCATCCTCGAGCTGTACCGGGCGTACGCGGAGGACGGCGATCGGAGCAAGGTCTTCCCCACGGAGGAGTTCGGGTTCCGGAAGGTCCGCGTCGAGCAGCCGCTCCGGCTCAATTTCCAGGCGTCGGAGGAGCGCATCGCCCGGCTCGACGACGAGCGGGCGTTCCAGAACCTGGCCAGGAGCCGGAAGAAGGACCCGGAGAAGAAGCGGAAGGAGGTCGAGGAGGGGCGTGGTCTGCAGGAAGAGATCCGCGAGATGCTCCACGGCATGTCAGACACCCTCTTCAAGGACCGCAAGGCGTTCCGGAAGGCGCTGAAGGTGGCTATGAATGACGCCGACCTGAAGCTCAAGAAGTCGCTCCGGAACGCCATCGAGTCGGCGCTGTCGGAACAGGACGAGACGGCCGGGATCTGCCGCGACAGCAAGGGCGACCCCGAGTACGACACCGACCTCCGGGACTACGAGAACGTGCCCCTGGGCGAGGACGTTACGGAGCACTTCCAGCGGGAGGTCGCGCCGTACGTCCCCGACGCCTGGGTCGACGAGTCGTACACCGACGATCACGATCAGCAGATCGGGCGCGTGGGCTACGAGATCAACTTCAACCGCTACTT
>CAYMLW010000264.1:0-5135 GCA_964391035.1 uncultured Gemmatimonadaceae bacterium | reverse complement strand
ATCGCCTCCTTCCTCGACCGCGAGACCGCGAAGATCGACACGCTGATCGAGAAGAAGCAGCGGCTGCTGGAGCTGCTGGAGGAGAAGCGGACCACGCTGATCACCCGGGCCGTGACCAAGGGGCTCGATCCCGACGTGCCCATGAAGGACTCGGGGGTGGAGTGGATCGGGGAGATCCCGGAGCACTGGGAGATCATACGCCTGAAGCATGTAGTGCCGCGGGATCGGCCTGTCACCTACGGAATCGTCCAAGCCGGTCCGCACGTTCCGGACGGAGTCCCTTACATAAAGACGTCGGATATGTCCGGAAGCGAGTTGCCTGTTGATGGATACCAGCGAACTTCGGAGGAGATTGACAATCAATATGCCCGCTCGCGCGTGATCCCAGGCGACGTTGTGGTAGCCATCCGAGCCACCGTGGGAAAGGCGCTCGTCGTCCCTGAATACCTTCCTGTCGCTAACTTGACCCAGGGAACCGCCCGCGTAGCAGCAGGCTCGATGGTCAGGTCCGGTTTCCTGCATGCCGGCCTAACCGGTAGGCACACTCAACAGCGGTTCGAGGCGCTGGCAAAGGGTGCCACATTCACGGAGATAACGCTCGGAATGCTGCGAGACCTGGAAATCGCCGTGCCCCCAATAGACGAACAGGAGCGCATTGTGAATGAGATAGACCGAGCCGTCCAATCCCTGAACGAAACCATGAGGAACATCAACGAAGCTATCTCCCTTCTCCGCGAGTACCGAATCGCCGTGATCTCTGCCGCAGTGACGGGCAAGATCAAGGTTCGCGACAAAGTCAACGCAGCGCTTCATTGGTGATGGATAGGCAACTGTCACAGAAGGAACGTGAAAGGAAGTTTGCCGAGCACTTCTTGGATCTGATCGGGCGGTCAGAGATGATCCCGGTGCTTGAAGAGAGTGAATCACCTGACTTCTTGATCGATTCTGAGGGCCGGTTGGGGCTGGAAGTTGTCGAGGTGTTCCGCAGTCCAGACGGGACCGATTTCGAGCCCCAGGTGCAAGAAGGAGGATGGGATGCAGTAGCTGCGGGCTGCTCGGCGGCATGGGCAGAGCGGGATCTGCCTCATGTGGAGGTTTGGCTTGATTTCCACAGTGCGTACCACGTCGGCAAGAAGCGCGTCCCGACCGTTGTGAGGAACGTTGTCGATCTAGTCCGAAGGCAACTCCCTCCGAAGGGGCAGGAGGTGCGGGTGAGTTCCGTAAGCTTGCAGTATGGCCATTTCCCTCGTGAACTCCGGTCGCTCAAGGTTTCACGAGTGGCGGACTACCACCGCAGCTATTGGCATGTCGACGGCCCTGGAATTTGGGTTGAGACGCTCGGTAGGGAAAAGATCCAGAGCGAGTTAGATAAGAAGAACAAGCGGGTATCGGATTATCGGCAGAGGGTGGATCAAACTTGGCTCCTCATGGTCGTGCATGGCTGGCGAAGTTCCTCGATAATGGATGTCCCACCCACCATAGCTCGTGACGAATACCGCTTTGATTTCGATCGCGTCTTTGTGCTGGACACCCTGGGTGAGGAAGTCCATGAACTCGTTCGGCGAGGGACCGGATAGGCGCCGCCGGATAGCACGTATGAGGCCCCGGGTGTCAACGGCGCGCAGACCCCCACAACTGCTCACTTGCCTGCGCAACCGGGAGGGGAACCACCCCTCCGGCCCCCGCCATGAGGGGATCCTTCTCTACGCGGCCGTCGATCGATCCTTCAGAATCGACGTCGAGCTGTAAAGCTTCAGGGTGCAGCCGCGGACGGTGGACCTGGCGCGGCCGTTCGGGGAGATTCATCGGGAGTTGTTGGGGGTGCTGGTGGAGTCATGAGGACGCCGTCGACCAGGCCGCCGAGTACGGGGCCCGTTGTCGAGGGTAGGATCCCGTCCCGATCCGCTATGGAGCCCTGTCGGTACGCCGCGTAGGTTGGAGTGGTCAATCCGAAGGAAACCTTGACAGCGGAGATGAATGCGACAATGGTTCAGGCACGTCCGGGAGAGACGCCAAGCGACTCGTGGGGCTTAGCGGCCCCCCCGGGCGTTTTCCTTTGTCCAGGTCCCACCGCAGCCTGGCCGTCCGGTTTGGCACATGGTCCTTGACTCACGAGGTCGTAGGCGCAATAAATATGTTGCTGCCAGCCCGGGTGCCCTCCGGGGTCCCGGGTCAAGCAGTGCCCCAGAGCCTGCACCGTTTCGGTGTGGGCTCTGTGTATTTGCGGTGCGCTCTCCTCGCCCTTCCGGCGCGCCATGTACCTCCTTTATCTAGACGAGTTCGGCCATCCGGGGCCTTATATCCCCTCCGATCCGCGCCACCAACAGCATCCCCTTTTCGGGTTTGCGGGCTTCGTTGTAGAGGGTCGGTGGTGGAGGGACTTCGACCGTGAGTTCTTGCGGCTGAACACGCGCTTCAGGACTTCATTGCTGCTCTGGTGGAGTCGGGTCGTTACCGTTCGGCGAGCGCAGGGCGGTGGGTGAGGGCCTGGAGGAGCTGGATGCAGGCGACTGGGTCTCTGGCGATCGGGTCTTCGAGGAGTTCCTCGCGGGTCTGGGCCGACATGAGGCGGGCCGAGAAGCTGCGTTCGTGATAGTCGCCTGTTTACAGAGCGCGCCTAGAACTCCGACCAATGCCCATCATACTTTCCGCGCCGCAAGATGACATCAGCTGAGACCTCGAAACGCCGTCCAACCCATTCGGCCAGATAGGATCGAGTCGCTTCTTCTTCCAGGTCAACGCTGGTGAACCCTTGCTGCTCGGCCATACGAACGGCCTCTCGGACCTTTTCGGCAAGCGCGGAGGGCTGCACGAGGATCAGCCCCGCGAAGGAATTAGCCTGCCACTCGTACCACCGACGGTCCCTCTCCGGTATGCTGTCCTGAAACGCGTACCAATCCTGGGGCGTCTTGTAATTGGCCGTGGTGAGCAAGCGAGTGTGCAGCTCCCGGTGAGCGATCTCGTGAGCCAGGGTGAACCTGTAGTGATAAAGTTTGGCGTGTTCGTACACACCGCGGTCAACGAATATCTCGCTGCCATCGGACGACAGGAATCCCCCGACATCAACGGCCTGATACAGGCCTTGCACCGGTACGATATCCACACCGAGGCCGACGTCGACGATGGACTCGATGTTTACGGGTATACCCCCATCGGGCCAATGGTCGTTGAGGAAGGCTGCCGCCAGCTCGCGGAGGTCGTCATAGGAAAGGACGTTCGGAAGGGGGAATGGGCGTATTCGACATGCACTCAGTTGCCGCGGATCATGTCAAGCAGTGTTTGCATCTGCTCTTCGGTAATCCTCTGGCCACGGAGAGTCCGGAAAAAGGCCGGTAGGTGCTTGACCACCTCCTCGTCCATCATCAATTCAGCGGGTATTTCCCCTCTCGCCGCTGCCGCAAGATCGAAGAATTTGAGCCAATCATCGGATCCTTTCTCCAGTTCCAGGGCGTTGGCATAACGGTTCAGGCTCTCTTCCCCTTGCGGTGGTGCCAATCTACCTCGCTCGAGTTTGCTCACGTTTCCTGGATCAAGACCTTTTCTGTCACAGAATTCCCGAAGACTGAGGCCAAGCCGATCGCGCCGAATCTCGGCGAAGAACGCCCCCCATGCGTTGCTGGCCATACCGTCCCCCATCGTGTGCATTGTTTGACCTAGTGTTGTATAACTTATACAACACCAGGACTTCTTGGGTCAAGAATGTCCAGGCATGCTCACCATCGTCGACCGCGTTCTCCGCGGCGGCGCTTGAGCGCCCCTGTCAATTCACCGACGGCTGTGCCCCCGACCCTCGCGCGTGCTTCGCCAGCGCTTCGAGGCCCACCAGCTTCGTCGCCTCCTCGCGGATCCGCTCGCCGGCCGTCCGGACGTCTTCGACGCCCCGTTCGATGAGCCACTCGATGCCGCGCCAGGCCCACCTGACCGCGGTCAGACGGTCGCCTTCGTCCTGGTCCCAGGGGCTGTCCAGGGGGATCCCGTCGATCAGGGCGTGGTACTCGTCCTCGAGGATCTCGAAGACGTCGAAGAGGTCGTCCAGGCAGTGCTCATCCCGGGCCAGTGTCAGCCACCGGTCCTGGATCCAGAGGACGGTCATGGCGGTAGCCGGGCAGACCCACACGCCGGTCGGGACCCACATGCGGGCGTCGCAGCACCGGCAGAGGGGGTTGCCGTCCGGGTCCACGCGCACGCCGAACAGCGGCACGCGGCGGCTCAGGATCTGGCCGGGGGTGCGACCCGCCGGGGCCGGGACGGCCAGCCGCGGCCGGGTGCCGTTGTCCTCCGTGAACACCACCGCGGAGCCGGGCCAGCCGGTGTCGATGAACCCGTGCTCCGGGTCCATCAGGTACCGCAGCCGCCAGTCCCTGTCGATCAACCGGTCCCGGGCGCCCCGGTCGACGAGCGCGCTCACCACCACGTCCGCCAGCTGCCACCACTCGCCCTCCCGCGCCACCCGGGCGACCCCGTCCACCGCCGGACCACCGATCCTGGCCAGCGCTTCCGCCGCCGCCACCAGGGCGTCGTGGTCGCCCTCGGGGGCGGCCCGCAGCATCTTCAGAAGGCCGGGGACGGCGGTCTCCAGCCGCATCACGCCCGCCACTACGGCGAGCCAGACCGGGTTCGGCGGTGGATCCTCACCGCGTCCCGAGCCTGACACCGCCAGATTCAGCACCGCGACGACGCCGGGCTCCCAGCCCGGGCCCCGCGCCACCAGCTCCTCCATCAGCCGGACGTTGGGCCGTACGGTACGGGAGAGGGTGGCGAGCAAGCTCGCGGTCGAAACGTATGAGAAGTCGGTCCGGGGTCGGCTCGGGCGCTGCCTCGCTTCCATGGATCCCTCCCGGTACGGTGGCAAACCCGGAAGCGCCGTCGGAGCGCTTCCGCCGCGCGCCCGGGTGGTGGTCAACGATCGCTGACCGGGTGGGGCAGCGGAATGGCTGAACGGGTCGAACCCCGGCCCGGCCTTCACCTATCCTCGAGGGAGGGGTGCGGGTGTCCGCCGAGGACCAAGCGACGAGGCGGACACCCGTGCCCCGACCAAGGGCGCGTTCCTGGCCTATGTCCGCGATAACAAAGATTGATATGGGTGTGGCTATTCTTCGACGACGGTCCACAGCCGTGGGTAGAGCCGTTGTTGG
>CAYMLW010000263.1:0-6355 GCA_964391035.1 uncultured Gemmatimonadaceae bacterium | reverse complement strand
CCTGGACATCTACCTCGGCGTGCCCGCCATCTACACCACGTACAACGCATACGACGAGTTCGCCCACCACTTCGGGCCCTCATCCCGCACCGCGTACAAGAGCCTCCGCGCCCTCGACCGGCGGATCCGCGAGATCTTCCGGATGATCAACCGGCTGCCCCCTCGCCCCTACGACGTCTACATCCTCGGCGACCACGGCCAGACCCCGGCCGTGCCGTACCGCATCCGCTACGGCGAGACCCTCGGCGACACCATCGAGGCCGCCGCCGAGCGCGGCGTCTTCAGCCTTGCCGAGTCCGGCCAGTACGCGCCGCCGGAGGCCGTCGAGTTCCTCGTCGGTGAGCTCGAGGAGGTGGCCGAAACCTCGAGTCGGCCCGCCCGGAAGGCCGGCCTCGGACTCGGCCGCTGGCTCCGGCGCCACTACGGCGTCTTCCCCCTCGTCGCCGAGGTGGTACGGCCCCTCGAGGAACACCAGCTCGTCGTCACCTACTCCTCCTCCCTCGCCCACGTCTACTGGACCGACCCGCCCCGGCCCCTGGACTTCCGGGAGATTCGCGACGACCCGGACCGCCGCGCCCTCCACTACTTCCTCGTCGCCCACCGCGGCGTCGGCCTCGTCCTGACCCGGATGCTGGACGGCGTTCACGTCGAGGGCGCCGCCGGACGCGCCCTCATCACCGCCAGCGGCGAGGTCGAGCTCCTCAACGGCGAGGATCCCCTCCCGCCCTACGCGTCGGGACCCACCGAGCGCAGGGCCATCCTCCACCTCGTCCGGCTGCCCAATGCCGGCGACCTCGTCCTCTTCGGCGCCTACGACCCCGAGCGCGACCTCCAGGTCTGCTTCGACGACCAGGTCGGCGCACACGGCGCACTGGGCGGCCGCCAGTTCTGGCCGTTCATCCTCTCCGCCCCCGGCCTCATCCCCGAACGCTACGAGATCACCGACCCCCTCGACCTGCACCCGCTGTTCGCGCGCTACCCGCTCCGGTAGCCCGCTTCGTACTCGTCGTCGTCGTAGCCGTAGTCGTAGTGGTAGTCGGGCTCGCAGCTCGTCCTCTTCGGCTCGCTGCCCGCGCCTCGCGTGTCTCCCGCTCGAGGACCGGGCAGAGTGCCGACTCGAGGATGCCGGCGAACGAAGGACGCTGGTCATCCGGAGGAGGTGGGAGAGGCGAGGTTCCGGGGGGCCAGGGTGGAAGCAGAAGGCGGAGGCGAAGGCACGCGCCCTGGAGCCGCCCGGTCGGCTCCCCCTCTCCCCTCGACTCCATCGGCCTGTCTCCCCTCTCCCCTCTCGCCTCGATGCCATCGCCTTCGCCTCCGCCTTCGACTTCGTACCTCTCCCCTCGGACCATCTCCCCTCTCCCCCCGACCATCTCCCCTCTCCCCTCGGACCATCTCCCCTCTCCCCCCGAAGTTCGACCATTGACGCATCCGGCCGCCGCCGCTATCCTCGGGCCACCATGACGAACGCGCGGAAGCACCATCGCCATCATCATCACGGCCCGACGGGTCGCGGGGGTGGCGTGCGTTCGTGATGTAGAGCGGAGCAGGAAGCGCGCTGGCCCACGAGGCCCGTCCCAGACCGGACGGGCCTTTTTGTTTTTGCACTGACGCAACGGACGAATGGACGATATGGATTCGGGAAGCGGGAACACGGAAACCGGAAACCCGGAAACCGGAAACCGGGGGAGCGGGACTCCCGGGGACGGGAACTCGGAAGCGAGTGTGGACCCCTGGCGAGGAGGGGACGGTGCCCGTCTGCGGATCGCGCTGCCGAACAAGGGGCGACTGGCGGATGACGCTCTGGCGCTGCTGGCCCGGGCGGGGCTCGAGCCGGCCACCACGGCCGACCGATCGCTCCGGGCGGACCTGGGCGACGACTTCACCGCCCTCTTCCTCCGGGCCAGGGACATCCCGGAGTTCGTGGCGGACGGCGCGGCGGACCTCGGGATCACGGGGAGCGACCTTGTGGCCGAAGCCAACCGCCCGCTGGACACGCTGCTGCCCCTCGGCTTCGGCCGGTGCCGGCTGGCCATCGCGGTCCGGGACGAGAGCGATCTGGGCCGGGCCGACGACCTGCCGGATGGCGTCCGGGTAGCCACGTCATTCCCCCGCACCACGGAGCGCTGGTTCGCGGAACGTGGCCGACGGGTCGAGCTGGTCCCGGTCTCCGGCGCCGCCGAGATCGCGCCCCACATCGGCGTGGCCGACGTGATCGTTGACCTGGTCAGCACGGGCTCCACGCTGAAGATGAACGGGCTCCGGGAAGTGGAGACCATCGCGGAGGCGGAGGCCGTCCTCGTCGCCCGGGAGGGATTCGCCGGGGGCGAGGCGGCGGGCCGGGTCGCCGAGCTGATGGCTGCGCTCGAGTCGGTACTCCGGGCCCGGGGCAAGCGGTACCTGATGGCGAACGTGCCCCGGGACGCGCTGCCGGAGGTGAAGCGGATCATCCCGGGGCTCAACGGCCCGACGATCATCGACGTGCTGAACGCGGGCGAGCACGTGGCCGCCCACGCCGTGGTCGAGAAGGCGGAGGTGTACCGCGTCATCGCGGCGCTCAAGGCCCTGGGCGCGGAGGGGATCCTGGTCACGAAGATCGAGAGGCTGATGCCATGATGGAGATTCGACGACTCGCCGAGCTGGACGACCGGGCCCTCGACCGCCTCCGGGTCCGGGGCCGCGCCGGTGACCCCGACGTGGCCCGTACCGTGGCCGACCTCCTGGCCGGGATCCGCCGGGACGGCGACGCCGCGCTCCGGGCCCAGACCGCCCGCTTCGATGGCGTCGAGCTGGACACCCTCGAGGTGCCCCGCAGCGCCTGGCGGGAGGCGATGGCCTCGCTGGACCCGGCGCTCCAGCACGCCCTCGAGGAGGCCGCCCGATCCATCCGCCGGTTCCACGCCACCCAGGCACCCGAACCCCTCGAGAAGGAGGTCGCGCCGGGGCTCGTCCTCGGCCGGCGGCCCGACCCGCTCCAGCGCGTCGGGGTCTACGCGCCCGGCGGCCGGGCCGCGTACCCCAGCAGCGTGCTCATGGGCGTGGTCCCCGCCCGGGTCGCGGGCGTCGATGAGGTCGTGGTGGCCTCGCCCCCGGGGCCCGACGGCCGACCGTCCGACCTGGTCATGGCCGCGTGCGCCGTGGCCGGCGCCGACCGGCTCTTCGCCCTCGGCGGGACGGCCGCCATTGGCGCGCTGGCGTACGGCACGGCCAGCGTGCCCCGTGTCGACCGGATCGTGGGGCCCGGCAACGCGTACGTCATGGAGGCCAAGCTCCAGGTCAGCGCGGTGACGGGGATCGACTCCCCGGCCGGGCCCTCGGAGCTGCTGGTCATCGCCGACGCGTCCGCGGACCCCGAGACCGTGGCCGTCGAGCTCATCGCCCAGGCCGAGCACGACCCCGACGCCGCCGTCGTGCTCGTCTCCACCGACGAGGCCGTGGCCCTCGAGACCGCCCGGGCGCTGGACCGGCTCGTGCCGGAGACGCCCCGCCGCGAGATCGTCGAGGCCGCCCTCGACGCCGCCGGCGCCCTCCTCGTGGCCGACTCCATGGACGCCGCCACAGCCTTCGCCACCGATTACGCCCCCGAGCACCTCCTCATCCTCACCGGGCGCCCCCGGGACACCCTGGCCGCGGTCCGCTGCGCCGGGACCGTCTTCCTCGGACCCCGGAGCTCCGTCGCGTACGGCGACTACGCCACCGGCGCCAACCACGTCCTCCCCACCGGCGGCCTCGCCCGCTCCTACAGCGGCCTCAGCACCGGGGACTTCGTCCGCTGGACCACCTGGCAGGAGGTCGGCGACGAGGCCGCCGCAGCCCTCGCCGCGGTCGCCGCGCCCCTCGCCGATGCCGAAGGGCTCCCCGGCCACGCCGCCGCCGCCCGCAGGGCCGGGGGGACGTCGAAGTCGGGCTCGGACTTGGACACGGGGTCGGACTCGAGCCCGACGGACTCGGACCCGACGGATTCGGACTCGGATCCGCCGGCCTCCGGCATCGGCCGGATCGTCCGGCCCCGGCGACCGTACCGGGAGATGACCCGCTACGACCCGAAACGGCCGCCCCTCGACCTGGACCTGAGCGCGAACACCAACCTGTGGGGCCCGAGCCCGGCCGCGCTCGAGGCCCTCGAAGCGTTCGAGGCGCCGGCCGACAGTGCCATCGACACGGGCCGTCTGGATGCCACGCGGGAGGAGGCTGCTGGAGGCCCAGCAGCCGGCCCAGTCCGGCTCACGGCCTACCCCACGGTCTACGGGACGCCGCTCAAGGAGGCCATCGCCGGGGTCTGGCAGGTGGAGCCGTCGCAGGTGGTGACCGGGTGCGGCTCCGATGACGTGATCGACTCGGCGATCCGGGCGTACTGCGAGCCCGGCGCGACCGTCGCCTTCCCGGCGCCCACGTTCCCCATGGCCGACGCCTTCGCCCGCATGAACGACGCTCGGCCACGCCCGGTGCCCTTCGACCCCGACGGCACCCTCGACGACGACGCCGTGGCCGCCCTCGCCGCCGCCGACCTGGTCTACCTCTGTCGGCCCAACAACCCCACCGGCGCGATGGTCGCGCGGGCCACGGTCGAGGAGCTCCTGGACCGGGCCCGGGGCATCGTGCTGATCGACGAGGCGTACGGCGAGTTCGCCGGCGAGACGCTCCTCGGGCCGGCGTTGGAATCCGGACGAGGCGTCATCCTGCGGACGTTCTCGAAGGCCTACGGGCTGGCGGCGCTCCGGGTCGGCTACGGCCTGGCCCCCGAGCCCGTGGCCCGGGCCATCGAGCTGTCACGGGGGCCGTACAAGGTGAACGGCCCGGCCGAGGGGGCCGCGGCGGCGGCGATCCGTGACCAGGAGTGGGTCCGGGGCATCGTGGACCGGACCGCGGAGGCCCGGGCTCGACTGACCGACGAGCTCCGACGCCGTGGGTTCCGGGTGGCCGACAGCGCGGCCAACTTCGTCTACGCCGGCGTTCCCGCCGGGTCCGGCGAGTCCCTCAAGACCGGGCTGGCGGAGCGAGGCATCGGGGTCCGGCTCTTCGAGGCTCGGACCTCGGCGCCGGCCGGGGCTGGAGCCCACGCCGAGGACGCGATCCGGGTCACGGTGGGCCCGTGGCCGGACATGGCCCGGTTCCTGGCCGCCCTCGACGAGGTGCTCGCCATCCGGTTCGCAAGGGACGGAGCCGGGCCGGGCCCCGCCGCGGGCGAGATCGCGGATGGGATCAGGGGCGGTGTCGGGGGCGGGGCCCGGGGCGCCCGCGCCGGAGACCGGAGAGCCCCAGGACGGGAGGAGTAGACCATGGATCTCGTCCTCTTCGACTACGGCACCGGCAACCTCCACAGCCTCCGTAAGGCCCTCGAGCGGCAGGGCGCCCGGGTGGTCCGGGTGGGCGCGGACATCGACACCGCCGACGGCCTCGTGCTGCCCGGCGTGGGTGCCTTCGGCGCCGCCGCCGAGCGGCTGGCCCCACACCGGGAGACGATCCGGGCCGCCGCGGCCGCCGAGCTGCCCGTCCTGGGCATCTGTCTCGGCATGCAGCTCCTCCTCGACGGGAGCGACGAAGGCAGCGGCCGGGGGCTGGGACTGGTCCCCGGGCGGGTGCGGCGGCTGCGGAGTCGTCGCATACCCCACATGGGCTGGAACCGCGTCGAGGCCGGCCCCGACGACCCGGTCCTCGGCCCCGTCACCGGCGAGCGCTTCTACTTCGCCAACAGCTTCGTGGCCGAGCCGGAGGACGGCGGCGACGTCATCGCCTGGACCACCCACGACGACGACCGCTTCCCAGCCGCCGTCCGGCGAGGCGCCGTGACCGGCACCCAGTTCCATCCCGAGAAGAGCGACCGGGCGGGGCTCCGACTGCTGGCCGAGTGGATCGAATCGATCCGGGGGGCGCCATGAACATCTTTGCGGCCATCGACCTGCGGGACGGCCAGGCCGTCCAGCTCGTGGGCGGCGACCCCGGCGACGAGCGGGTCCGGATCCCGGACCCCGCCGCCGTGGCCCGCCGCTGGATCGATGCCGGGTTCCGCCACATCCACGTGGTCGACCTCGACGCGGCCCTCGGTACCGGAGACAACGCCGCGGCCATCGCCGCCATCGCGGAGGCCCTCCGGGGCGCGTCGCCGATGGATCGAGACGACGCGGCGCCCGCGGGATCAGCCCGGAGCGAGGCCGACGCGGGGCCGGACCCGGGCCGCGGGCCGATCGTCCTCCAGGTGGGCGGCGGGCTCCGGACCACCGACGCCGTACGCCGCGTCCTCGACCTCGGCGCCGACCGGGCCATCGTCGGGACCCGGGCCGTCGAGGACCGGGCCTGGCTCCGGGACGCGGCAGCGCGGTACCCCGGCCGGCTGGTGGTCGCCGCCGACGTGAAAAGC
>CAYMLW010000262.1:0-6388 GCA_964391035.1 uncultured Gemmatimonadaceae bacterium | reverse complement strand
GAGGCGGGATGCAGCCGCGTTCGAATGTCACGACATTTCGGTGTCAGAACACTAGAGGTGCGGCACGGCGGTGGGCAACGATGGGACCGGGTGACCGCATCCAAGCCCTCGGACCATCACGCGCGGACCAGTGGAGGGAGAGAGAGCATGCGGAGGACCGGGAAGATGAAACGACGCGGACCCCGGGCCGGCGACGTCGCGGCGGTCGTGGTCGCCGGCGGGCTGGCCGCGCTCGGCCCGGGAACGCCCGCCGCCGCCCAGGACGCCGTCGAGCTGGAGCGGACGGCCCGGTTCCCGGACGGGTTCGGGTTCGTGCAGACGGTGCGGCCCATGCCGGACGGCCGGGTGCTGGTGGCCGACCCGCTGGGCAGGATCCTCGCCTTCGTCGACCTGGACGCCGGGACCCTGGAGGCGGTGGGGCGGGAGGGGCCGGGCCCGGAGGAGTGGCGGCAGCCGGACGCGGTCTACCCGCTGCCGGGGGACTCGACGCTCCTGGTCGACCTGGGCAATACGCGCCTGGCCGTGCTCGACCCGTCGGGCGAGATCGTCCGGGGCCACCGGATGGTCCTGGAGACGGGGGAGCGAGGTCCCATGGGCCTGGAGATCAGCAACCCCGGCGGGACGGACGCCCGCGGCCGGGTCTACTACCAGGCTCGGGGCGGCATGCGGCCGCCGTCCATGGAGATGGACTCGTCGACGGTGAAACGGTGGACGCCGGACGCCGGGGAGCCGGTCGTACTGGCGAAGCTGAGCCCGCCGCCGGTGGAGATGACCCGGTCCGGGAGCGGCGGCGAGACGCGCATGATGATGCGGGAGATCCCCCTAGCGCCCCAGGACGCGTGGGCGGTGGCCGACGACGGCGCGGTGGCGGTCGTACGGGCCGATCCCTACCGCGTCGAGTGGATCCGCCCCGACGGCCAGGTGGTGCGGGGCCCGGCCGTGGCCTACCGGCCCGTGCGGGTCCGGAACGCCGAGAGGGAGCGCTACCTCGACGAGCGGCAGAACACGGGGCTGTCGGCCCGGATGACCGTCGAGAACGGCGTCCGCAGCCTCGGACTGAGCCGGGGCGGCCAGGGCGGCGACGAGCAGGCCCGGGCCCGGGAGCTCCGGGAGCTGGAGTGGCCCGAGTCGCTGCCCGCGTTCCGGCCCGACGGCGCCCTCGTCGGGCCGGACGGCCAGCTCTGGGTCGAGCGCTACACCGCGGCAGGCGACCCGGCCCGCTACGACCTCTTCGACCGCTCCGGCCGCCGCGTCGGCGCGATCCGGCTGCCGGCGGGACGGCGGATCATCGGCTTCGATGGGGATCGGGTCTACGCCGTCGCCGTGGACGACCTCGGGCTGCACTGGCTGGAGGCGTACAGGTAATCGGTAACCAAGGGACCGGGCGCGGCCAGGGCGAGGAGGAAGGCCGCGACCCGCACCCGCCGGCTGGTGAGGACGGCCCACGACCGGGCGATGATCCGCGGCGACGGGCCGGCTCGTGACCGCCTGCTCATCCGCCCCCCGGTGCCTCCTCCAGCCTCACCACGCGCACGATCTCCTCGGCCAGCTCCGTGCGACCGAGGAGGACGAGGCGGTCGCCGGCGGCGTCGAGAGGCGCCGAAGATCCAGGAGTCGCCGTGGATGGCGAGAACGACGCTGTCGCCCGTGGCCAGCGGCAGGAGGTCCGTGACCCGGCTGGGCGGCTGGAGCGGGCGCGTATCGACCAGCTCGCCAGCGGCGTCGAGGGTGGTGAGGCGGCCGAGCCGCGTGTCGTAGACGACGATGGTGTCGCCCCGGACCGCCGGGATCACCGTGATCGCCCGGAACTCGCCGGGCCCATCGCCCTCGCCGCCCGCCCGGATCGCGATCTCGCCGGACTCATCCACGTACAGCAGCTCGCCGGTGCCGCTGTTGCCGATGACCAGGCGGCCGCTCTCCAGGAGGCGGGCGACGGTGACCCGGTACAGCTCGGTCCCCGGGCGGGTGCCGACCTCCCGCTCGAGGGCGGGCCCGCGGGCAGGGAGGTCGAGGGAGGCGAGGTCGGCGAAGCGGACGAGGGTGACGCCGGCGGAGTCGGTGATGGCGATGTCGCCGGTGACGGGCTCGCCGGTGTCGCAGGCGGCGAAGGCCAGGGCCGCGAGGGTCAGGGCCGCGGCGGCGGTGGCGAGACGGAGGGTCATCATGGATCCTCCCGGTCCAGGCTCCCGCCGATCCGCAGCCCGATCGACACCGCCAGCCCGGCCACCATGAGGGCGTACCGGGCATCGGTGAGGGGCGGCCAGTTCCCACCTGTATCGGCCACGGATACGCCGAGGAACAGGACGGGGATCACGATCAACAGCACGCCGATGCCGTAGAATGCGCGGCGCCATGGGGTGTCTCCGGATGAGCGCAGCGGTCTCCTGGATCCGGGGGACGGCCGTGGGCATCACCGCGTCGGCCGCCGACGGTCCGAACGGATCGGACCGTGGCAAGGTGCTCGGGCGACCGTGGCACGGCAACAGCTCGCGTGCGAGTGCGCGCGCTTCGTGCCCGTGCGGGCAACGGCTGTCGGTTCCTGGCCGCTGGTTAGTCCGTCCGGTAGAGCTCGGTGGACAGGTACTTCAGCCCGGAGTCGCAGAGGAGCGTGACGACGGTGGCGTCGGGGCCGAGCTCGCCGGCCACCCGGAGCGCGGCGACGACGTTGGCGCCGGACGATGTCCCGGCGAAGAGGGCCTCCTCCCGGGCGAGCCGCCGGCTCATGGCCTCGGCCTCGGCGGTGAAGACGGCGATGGTCCGGGTGCGGGCATTGCGCTGCCGCAGCTCGCCGGCCACGCCGAGGAGGCACTGGGCGGTGCCGACGGCCTGGACGAAGGCGTCGACGCGGCGCCGGAGGCGGACCAGCGGCGTGCCCCCGATGGCGTCTACGGTGCTCTCCCGGATCAGGGCGTCGCTCACCGGACCGGAGCCCCCGCATGGGCGAGCCCCGAGGGCGACAGCCGCCCGACGATGGCCGGCGCCTCGTGGACCAGCTCGTCGTTAGTGAGGGCGTCGACCATGAAGAGAGCGCAGTCGACGCGCCGGGTCAGGTTGGACTCGAGGACGGGGTCGCCGACGTGTCGGCTCCAGGCGGGCAGCCCCTGGCTGTCGCCCTCCTCGAGGTCGCTGCCCCGGACCACGGTCCAGCGGGTGTCGCTGTCGAAGACCCGGCGGGTGGCCTCGACCTGGTCGCTCAGGTCCACGAACCGGAGCCAGCGCCCGACGCGGCCCATGATTGCGACCACGAAGCGCAGCTTCAGCGGGTAGACGTCCCTGCCGTCCTTCGAGATGTGCCAGAACGCGATGGTCGGCTCGACGTGAACCAGCTCCGGGCGGTGTGCGGACACCCGGACGTCGGGTCCGGAGACGACGGCGGCAGGACGGGTCGCCGGCAGCGTTGTCTGCTGGCCGAGGGCGGGAGCGCCGGCGAGGATGCCGAGGAGGAGGACGGTCCGGACGAAGCGCACCGCTACCACCAGCCCCGGAACCGACGGGGCTCGAACCGGACCACCTCGCCGGTGGCGGTGTCCACCACGACCCGGACCCAGCCGATGTCCGGCGAGCCGAAGGTCTGGAGCCGGGTCAGGTTCGGGACCGTGTCGCCCGTGGCATCGGGGACGGACGGGTCACGGCCGGGGCGATCGACCCGGTACTCGTGCCAGTCGCCGTGGACCGCCAGGACCTGGCCCGGGAAATCGACGACGCGCCGGGCGAGCTGATAGCCGAGGCTGTCGTACGCGGCCCGGGGCCGCTGGGTCCCGTCGGGCCAGTCGTCCCAGAGGGAGCTGTGCATGCCGAGGACCACGAGGCGGGCCGAGTCGTGGCGGGCGGCGTCGAAGGTGGCGTCGATCCACGCCGCGGCGGCCCGGGTCCGGCCTTCGACCTCGGCGTCGTGGGCGGCGGTCCGGCCGGGGAACGGGGCCCGGCCGTTCTCGGAGCCCACCAGGTGGAGCGTCGCGACCACGACGGGGCCCACGGACCCCCGGGCGTTCTCGGGGAAGCCGGCCTGGGACACGAGGGGGAGGGGGTCGCGGCCGAGGCTGCGGCCGGGTCGGGGGAAGAAGGTGCGGCGAAGCGCGTCGAGGCGGTCGAGGGTGTCCCAGGGCCCCGCGCCGGAGCGGGCGGGCTCGTGGCAGTCGGTCCACTCGTTGTCGCCGGGCGTGTAGATCACGGGGAAGGGGAGCGAGTCGATCTGGCGGAAGCGCTCGGTGAGGACCGCGTCGGAGCAGTCGGAGCCGGTGATGTCGCCGACGTGGACCAGGAACGCGATGTCGGCGTCGGCCACGTCGTCCAGGAGCCGGCGGTATGGGCCCTGGTCGAAGCGGCTGTAGGGACCGTCGCCGAACACGCCGAAGGCGAGCTGACCGGGCTCGAGGGGCTCGGCCGGGTCGGGGTCACAGGCGGCGAGGAGCGGCAGAGCCGCGAGGGCGATGACAGCCCGGAGCGGGACACGCCGGGACCTCGTGGCAGCCATCCTGCACAGGAACAGCCTTCCGCGCACGGGTGTTTCCATAGTACCGTACCTGGAACGGCTCGCGCCTGGAGCCGTGCAAAAGGAGCCAGCCATGTACCCCGGATCGCATCTCCTTCGTGTCGGGTTCCCCGGAGCCCTGATCGCGCTGTTTCTCGCCGCGTGCGCGTCCACACCGCCCGACCACGATGTCGGCCCGAGCGATGTCGGCTACAGCGAGGCGGCGGACAAGCAAGCCGAGGACTCGCCCAACACGATCCAGTCCGAGGACGAACGGCAGGGCCGGACCCGCACCCTGGCCGACATGCTGGCCCGGGTCCCCGGTGTGCGGGTCACCGTAACCGGGGACGACCTGCGCGTCCGGATCCGCGGCGGCTCCTCCCTCAATGCCGGCGAGGAGCCCCTGGTCGTGGTGGACGGCGTGGTGTACGCCGGCGCGCTCCGGAGCATCAACCCCTACGCCATCGACTCGATCACCGTACTGAAGAACGCCGATGAGACCGCCATCTACGGCGCCCGCGGCGCCAATGGCGTGATCTTCATCCGGATGAAGTCCCAGCCCTGATAGGGTCCTCGCCGCGCGGCGGCGCTACGAGAGGGAAGCTAGGGCGGCAGCGGCGGAGGGGCCAACCCCCGTGAGGCCGGGTGGGCCGATGGCTCGATCGTCGCCCGGTGCCCTGGTCCGGCTTCTCGAGCCGGATCGGACGTGACTGAGGCCCGACAGCTATCGACGATACACGACCTGGAACTGCGTGTTGATCCGTGCCTAATCGTCCACCTTGATGACCACTCGCCCCTGGCGCTCACCTATCAGATAGACGTCACCCTCACCCTCGCCCAATAGCAGGTCGGGCTCCTGTGCTCTCGTGCTGGAATGGCCGCGAAGTGCATTGGCAAGGCCAGGCGCCCAGGCACCCACACCCGCCGCGCCGGCAGTCATCAAGAACCCTCTCCGGGTAGTGCTCATCGCTCACTCCATTCCATGTGGCTCCTCGATAGCCCGTGGGAGAACGTCTCATGACGGCGCATCCGCACCGCCTCAATTAGCCATCCGCAAGAAAGGCCCTGGAGTACTCTCCTCTCCATACTCGGCAACGACTCGGCCGAGGTCGTCCATCTCGAAGACACTGATCCCGCCCCAACTGGACCGCGCGGAGTCTCCCTCATGGATTGCCGAGTAACTCCATACCAGAACGACCCGTCCGGGATCGGCGATCACCTCGTGAATCGTGACCTCCGGGTCCGACCAGCGCTGGCAGAATCCAGCGGAGAACTCGTGGACCGCGGTCCGGCCCCGCAACACAGGAGTCCCGAGTCGCTCGGCGAAGATCGGATAGGACATCCGGACATCAGCGTGCGCCAGCGAGTCCAGGGATTCACCGGTACAGCCGTACACCGCACGGAAGAACCTCTGGACCGTTTCCTCCGGGTTGGAGGCCGGCTCGGCGCAGCTCAGGCCCATCACGACAACAGCGAAATACGCCAGTGAAACCCACCGGGCTCGCATCACCACCGCGCTCCTTTCAAAGGCGTTCCCGCTGTAATCTCGGACACGTCCGAGTGCTGAGCATCGGCGCTATCTTGCAGGCGACTGAAGCAGCCAGTCATGTATCGCCGCCGCCAACTGGGAACGTACCGATTGAAATGAATGGTCATCCTGATACGCCACGATGCGTACTGTCTTCGCGTCGGCCCTCTTCAGGGAACGATAGAATGGCAGCACCTGGTACTCGATCTCGACCTGTTCGTCATCCCATCCGGCGATGAGCAGGAGATCGCGGTCCCGGGCGGCCGCCGGCAGCCGCGCACCGAACAGCACCGTACGCTGGGCCATCTGATGGCGAATGTCGGCGAGATCCGCTTCGAGTGTTTCGATGTCGCGCAGTCTGCCGAGGATCGCTTCCAGGTCCTCGTTCG
>CAYMLW010000261.1:0-6427 GCA_964391035.1 uncultured Gemmatimonadaceae bacterium | reverse complement strand
CTGGAGAAGCTGGGCCATACGATCGTGCACAGGCCGTACTTCGACACGCTCCGGGTCGAGGTGGGCGAGGGTCGCGTGGACGCGATCCTGACGGCGGCCCACGAGGCGGGGATCAACCTGCGGGTGCTGGACGAGTTCACGCTGGGCGTGGCGCTGGACCAGACGGTGGTCTTCGCCGACCTGGTCGACCTGGTGACGGTGTTCTCGGCGGGCGCGGAGGATGTCCCGGTCCGGGAGACGGTGGAGTCGTGGCTCGAAGCGGCCGACGAGGAGGCGTGTCCCGACTACGACGCCCCGTTCAGGCGGGAGAGCGGCTACCTGACCCATCCGGTCTTCCACAGCTTCCACGCCGAACACGAGATGCTCCGGTACCTGAAGCGTCTGGAGAACCGGGACCTGTCGCTGACGGGGTCAATGATCCCGCTCGGGTCGTGCACGCTCAAGCTGAACGCCACGGCCGAGATGTACCCGGTCACGTGGCGGGAGACCGGGGCCGTGCACCCGTTCGCCCCGGCCGACCAGACCGAGGGGTACCGGGCGATGATCGACCAGCTCGACGGCTGGCTGGCGGAGATCACCGGGTTCCACGCGGTGAGCATGATGCCGAACGCCGGCAGCCAGGGCGAGCTGACGGGGCTGCTGGTGATCCGTGGCTACCACGAGGCCCGGGGCGAGACGCATCGGGACGTGTGCTTCGTGCCGCAGTCGGCCCACGGGACGAACCCGGCGAGCGCGGTGATGGCGGGGATGGAGGTCGTGGTCGTGAAGAGCGATGAGAACGGCAACATCGACGTCGACGACCTGCGGGCGAAGGCGGACGAATACCGTGATCGTCTCGGCGCGATCATGGTGACGTACCCGTCCACCCACGGGATCTTCGAGACGGAGATCCGGGAGATCTGCCAGATCGTGCACGACGCCGGCGGGCAGGTCTACATCGACGGCGCGAACATGAACGCGATGGTGGGCGTGAGCCGGCCGGGGGACTGGGGCGGCGACGTCGCGCACCTCAACCTCCACAAGACGTTCGCCATCCCCCACGGCGGCGGCGGCCCGGGGATGGGCCCCATCGGCGTGGCGGAGCACCTGGCGCCGTTCCTGCCGACGCACCCGGTGGTGGAGACGGGCGGCGAGCAGGGCATCGGCGCGGTGAGCGCGGCGCCGTTCGGGAGCCCGTCGATTCTGCCCATCAGCTGGATGTACATCCGGATGCTGGGCGCGGAGGGCGTGACCCGGGCCACGAAGGTCGCGATCCTGGCCGCGAATTTCGTGGCCAAGCGGCTGGAAGGCCACTTCGACGTCCTCTATACGGGGCGGGCCGGGACGGTGGCCCACGAGTGCATCGTGGACCCGCGGCCGCTGAAGGCCGGGACGGGCGTGGACGCCATCGACATCGCCAAGCGACTCATCGACTACGGCTTCCACGCGCCCACGGTCAGCTTCCCGGTGGGAGGCACGCTCATGATCGAGCCGACGGAGAGCGAGTCGCTGCGGGAGCTCGACCGGTTCTGCGACGCGATGATCGCGATCCGGGACGAGATCCGGAAGATCGAGACCGGCGAGTGGGAGCAGGGGAACAACCCGCTGAGCCACGCGCCGCACACCGTCGACATGGTGGTCCGTGACGACTGGGACCGGCCGTACTCCAGGGAGCTGGCCGCCTTCCCGGAGCCTCGCCGCGAGCAGAAGTTCTGGCCGCACGTGGGCCGGATCCATTCGGCCATCGGGGACCGGAACCTGGTGTGCGCGTGCCCGCCGATGGAGGAGTACGAGGAAGTCGCCGCCGGCTAGGCCTCGACCGGCGCACCCGCCCCCGTGCCGAGAGGTGGACATGGGGGAGGGCGCCGCCGGGGAAGCCCGGCTCGACTCGCCCTGTCCGGTGCCGGGCCGTTGACATGGGGGACCGGGGGTGGAGCCGGACTCGCGGCTGATGGCCGGTGCCGACGCTGCGTCTGCCGGCGTCGCATGATCCTCGAGAGTGGAGGGAGGAGCGAGTGAGCATCCGCATCGTGAGGCCGGGGTCGCCCGAGACCCCGGTCGGGCCCGCCGCTGAAGGGGCGTAGGCCGTGCTGGAGCTCCGGCCGAGGCGCCGGTACTCGCGCGTCCTGGTCCTGGTGTTGTGGCAGCGAAGCGCGGACGCAGCCGCGGCGGGCTCGTGAGCGCCGGGCCCGGCGGAACGGAGGCCCGGGACGGCGTGGCGTGGCGACTCCTCGTCGATCCCGAACCGGCGGACGGCCCCACCAACATGGCCGTGGACCAGGCGCTGCTGAAGGCAGCGGCACGCGGCGGTCCGCCGTCCGTCCGTCTCTACCGATGGTCATCGCCGACGCTCTCGTTCGGCCGGAACCAGCCGGCGCGGGGGCTGTACGACACCGACGATGCCGCCCGACGGGGGATCGGGCTGGTGCGCCGGCCCACGGGCGGTCAGGCGGTCCTCCACGACGACGAGCTGACCTACGCCGTGGTGGCCCCGATCCCTGTGGTGGGGAAGCCGCGGACCGCGTACGCCTCGATCAACGGGGCGCTGGTGGAAGGGCTCCGGCGCCTCGGGGTGAACGCGGATCTCGCCGGGGGCGGGGCGGGCGCGGAGGAGGCGGCCGGCCCCCGAGCCGGTGCCGGGCCGCAATCGCGCGACTGGATGTCGGCCTGTTTCCGGCGCCCGGAGCGCGGCGAGGTGGTCGTTCGCGGCCGGAAGCTGGTTGGGAGCGCCCAGCGGATGGAGAGCCGGACGATCCTGCAGCATGGGTCGATCCTGCTGGGCGGCACCCAGACCGCCGCCGAGGAGCTCCTGATCGGGTCGGGTGCGGAGCCGAAGCCGGGCGGGCGGCTCGATGCCGGGGAGCCGGCCGGTTGGACCACGGTGGAGCGGGAGCTGGGCGTCCGGCCCGGACTCGGGGACGTGGTGGCCGCGATCACGGCCGGCTTCGAGGCCGTCCTGGACATTGCCCAGGCTCCCTCGGGACTGACGCCGCACGAGGCAGCGGCGGCGCGGGCCCTGCGGCAGCGGTTCGCGTCCGACTCCTGGACGTGGCGGTGTTGAGCCGGTGACGTCGCATATCGGGCGGCGGCTGCTAGGCGCGATCCCGCTGGTCCTGGGGATCGCCACGCTCATCTTCTTCGTGGTCCACCTGGCGCCCGGCGACCCGACGACGCTGTACGTCCACCAGAGCGTTCCGCCGGACGTGCTGGCCCGGATGCGGTCCAACTTCGGGCTCGACGATCCGCTCCTGGTCCGCTACTGGAAGTGGCTGACCGCGTTCCTGGCCGGCGACTTCGGCTACTCGTTCGCCCATAGCCGACCCGTACGGGACCTGATCCTGGAGACGCTGCCCCCGACCCTGGTCCTGGCCGGGTCCACGCTCGTCCTGACGTTCGTG
The DNA here is from genome assembly GCA_964391035.1 of uncultured Gemmatimonadaceae bacterium. Taxonomy (GTDB): domain Bacteria; phylum Gemmatimonadota; class Gemmatimonadetes; order Longimicrobiales; family RSA9; genus JAWVYT01. The sequence goes on along the minus strand of CAYMLW010000261.1, from coordinate 3,050 downwards.
ATCGGGGTGGCGATGGGGGTCTACCAGGCGGTCCGGCAGCACCGGCCGGCCGACCGGGCGCTGAGCGTCGTGTCGCTGTTCTTCTACTCCATGCCCAGCTTCTGGCTCGGGCTGATGCTGATGCTGCTGCTCTCCCTCAAGGCCCACGAGTGGGGGCTGCCGTTCGCTCTGCCGCCCACGGGTATGACGAGTGTGGACTACGAGTTCATGGGGTTCTGGGGGAAGCTCGGCGACCGGCTCGCCCACCTGGTCCTGCCCGTGCTCACGCTGACCCTGGTCATGTCGGCGGGGATCGCGCGCTACACCCGGGGCCAGATGCTCGAGGTGATCCGGCAGGACTACATCCGCACCGCGCGGGCAAAGGGCCTCCCGGAGCGAACGATCCTCTTCAAGCACGCGCTGCGGAACTCCCTGCTCCCGGTCATCACGCTCCTGGGCCTCTATCTCCCGCTCCTGTTCAGCGGGGCGGTGTTGGTCGAGGTGATCTTCTCCTGGCCGGGCATGGGTCGGGTCATTGTCGATGCCATCTTCCAGCGGGACTACCCGGTGGTCATGGCGACGAGCTTCATCTTCGCCCTCGTCGTGGTGATCGGCTCGCTGGTGGCCGACGTGCTCTACGCGGTGGCCGACCCCCGGGTCCGTTATGACTGAGCGGACCGGCGACTCGCAGTGGGCCATCGCGCTGCGGCGTCTGCGCGGCGACCGGCTGGCCATGGTTGGGCTGGTCACGGTCGTGGGGCTCTACCTGATCGCGGCGTTGGCCCCGGTGGTGGCGCCCTACGACCCGTTCGCCCATGGCGACCTGGCCACCACGGCCTTCCTCCCGCCGGGGCCCGCCCACTGGCTCGGGACCGACCAGTTCGGCCGGGACGTGCTCAGCCGGATCATCTATGGTGCGCGGATCAGCCTGGCCATCGCGCTGATCGCCGTGGCCATCGCGGTGGTGGTAGGATCGTTCCTGGGTGCCGTGGCCGGGTACCTGGGCGGGATGGTGGACGCGGCGATCATGCGGTTCACCGACATGGTCATGGCGTTCCCCCGACTGGTGCTGCTCATCATGATCGTCGCGCTGTTCGAGTCGAGCCTGACGCTGATCATCCTGGTACTGGGTCTGACGCAGTGGCCGAGCACGGCGCGCCTGGTCCGGGGCGAGGTGTTGAGCCTGCGGGAGCGGGAGTACGTGCAGGCGGCCCGCGCGCTCGGGTTCGGCCGGGCCCGGATCATCGGCCGTCACCTGCTGCCGAACGTGCTCGCGCCCGTGATCGTGGCCGCGACGCTCGGCATCGGGAACACGATCGTCCTGGAAGCGGGGCTGAGCTTCCTGGGTATGGGGGTCCAGGCGCCGATGCCGAGCTGGGGCACGCTCGTGGCGGACGGCCGGCAGAACCTGCTCGGCGCCTGGTGGGTGGCGACGTTCCCGGGGCTGGCCATCGTGGTCACGGTCCTCACCTTCAATCTGGTGGGCGATGGGCTGCGGGATGCCCTCGACCCGCGACTCCGGAGCTGACCGGTGGCCCTGCTCGAGGTGGCGGAGCTGCGGACGTACTTCCACACCGGGGAGGGCGTGGCCCGGGCGGTGGACGGCGTGTCTCTCGAAGTCGACCCGGGCGAGGTGGTCGGAGTGGTGGGCGAGAGCGGGTGCGGGAAGTCGGTGCTGTCGCTGTCGATCATGGGGCTCGTGGCGGAGCCCGGACGGATCGAGGCCGGCAGCAGCATCCGGCTCGGCGGCCGGGAGCTGACGACGCTCGGGGAACGGGAGCTGCGCGCCGTCCGGGGGTGTGACATGGCCATGATCTTCCAGGAGCCGACGACCTCGCTGAATCCGGTCCATCCGGTGGGCGGCCAGGTCGCCGAATCGCTGCGCGCGCATCGAGGGTCGGGGCGGTCGGAGGCCCGGGGTCGGGCGATCGAGCTGCTGGAGCGGGTGGGCATCGCGGACCCGTCACGGCGCGCGGGCGAGTATCCTCACCAGCTCAGCGGGGGCATGCGGCAGCGGGTCATGATCGCCATGGCACTGGCCAATGAGCCCGACCTCCTCATCGCCGATGAGCCGACCACCGCGCTCGACGTCACCATTCAGGCCCAGATCCTCGAGCTCCTCGCCGGGCTCCGCCGGGACACGGGCATGGCCATCATGCTCATCACCCACGACCTCGGGGTGGTGGCGGAGGTGTGCGACCGGGTGGTGGTCATGTACGCCGGACGGGTGGTCGAGGAGGGCCCGGTCGCCGACGTGTTCCGCCGGCCGGCGCACCCCTACACCGAGGGGCTGCTGGCCGCCGTGCCCCGACCCGGCGGCCGGGGCGGTGAGCTCGCCGTGATCCCGGGGACGGTGCCATCGGCAACCGCCTGGCCCGCCGGCTGCCGGTTCCGGCCCCGGTGCCCGTACGGATGGGATCGGTGCCACGAGGAGCCGGACCTGCTCCGCACCGGCGCCCACCAGCGCGCCGGCTGCTGGCTCGTGGATGAGCCGGACCGCCGCACCGATGCCGGCCCCGGCGGGCCCGACGCGTCAGGACGCGCGGACGGGGGTGGAGCGTGAGTGCGGGGGCCGGGGGGCGGGCCCCGAGCGCTGTCGCGAAGCCGGAGCCGCTGGTCGATGTCCGGGGGCTGGCGAAGCACTACCCCGTCCGCCGCGGCTTCCTCGCCCGGGTCGCGGGGCACGTGAAGGCGGTGGACGGGGTGAGCTTCCGGGTGGAGCACGGGCAGACGCTGGGTCTGGTGGGCGAGTCCGGGTCCGGCAAGTCCACGACGGGGCGGGCGCTGCTGCGGCTGATCGAGCCGACCGCCGGCGCGATCCGGTTCGACGGGGAAGACGTCATGGCCATGGATGACGCGGCGCTTCGGCGGCTGCGTCGTCGGGCCCAGATCATCTTTCAGGACCCGTTCGGGTCACTGAACCCGCGAATGACGGTGGGGAACGCGATCCGGGAGCCGCTCCGGGTGCACGAGCTGGCCCGGGGCGAAGCGGCGGACCATCGCGTCCGGGAGCTGCTGGACCGGGTGGGGCTGTCGTCCAACGCGGCCCGTCGCTACCCCCACGAGTTCAG
>CAYMLW010000260.1:0-6430 GCA_964391035.1 uncultured Gemmatimonadaceae bacterium | reverse complement strand
CACCTCTACCAGGTGATCCGGGAGACCCGGGGCATGAACTACGGCGACTACTCCTACATCGAGGCGTTCCCCGCCGGCTTCGCCACCCAGCAGCCCCGGGTGAACGTGGCGCGCCAGAGCCAGCTCTTCGAGATCTGGATCCGGCCCATCGCCCGCACCGACCCCGGCACGCTCCATGACCGGGCGCTCTTCGCCACCCGCGCCGCGCTCCGGGAGCTGGACAGGCTGGTGACGAACGGGATGACCGGGGAGCAGGTCGAGGAGACCGTCGCCTTCCTCCGGAACTACTCGGTGAACTGGGGCAACACCATCTCCCGGCGGCTGGCGTACAGGATGGACGACGCCTTCTACGGCATCGACGCGCCCGGCTACCTGGCCAGCATCCGGCCGGGGCTCGAGGCCCTCGACGCCGGGACGGTGAACGCGGCCATCCGCGAGCACCTCCAGGCCGGGAACCTCTACCTCGTGCTCATCACCGCCGACGCCGAAGGCATGAAGCGGAAGCTGCTCGAGGGCACGCCCACCGGCATCACCTACGCCGGCCCCCAGCCGGACGAGGTGCTGGCCGAGGACGAGGAGATCGCCCGGTTCCCGATCCCCGTCACCGAGGACGACATCACCATCATCCCGATCGAGGAGGTCTTCGAGTCGGGGCGGTGACGGTGCGGAGGGAGTAGCGCTCTCACCACGGAGCACGGGGAGGCCGCACGGCGCCGGCATCGGCTGTGCGGCCTCCACCCCCCACTGGACGGGTTCGGTCCCACCCGCCACTCTTCAGGATCGGCCCATCGGCCTGGCAGAATCCGACACCCCGGAGCGAAGCCCCTTACGTGTACGGCCCTCACCCGGACGACAGAGTCGGCAGAACAGACGCCCCGCGCCGGGACCGGGTGCGCCCCCTCCTGTGGGTCGCGGTCTGGGCTCTCGTGTGGGCCTGCGGTGACGGAGACGGCACGGGGCCCGACGAGACCGGCATCGCGTCGGTCGTCGTCTCCCCCGCCGTCGACTCGCTGGCGGCCCTGGGATCCACCACCCGGTTCACGGCCGTGGCCCGCACCCGCACCGGAGCCGCCGTGGCCGACCCGGTCTTCACCTGGAGCACCGACCACCCCGCCGTGGCCAGCGTTCACGACTCGACCGGCGAAGCGACGGCCCTCGCCAATGGCACGGCCAGGATCACCGCCACGGCCGACGGCGTCAACGGCTCGGCGACCCTCCACGTGGTCCAGGCCGGCGTCACCCTCGTCCTCACCACGCAGCCCGCTGGCGGTCCGGCCGGGGAGCCCCTCCCGTCCCAGCCGGTCCTCGAGATCCTGGACGCCAATGGCAGCGTCGTCACCCGCGACAGCTCGACGACCGTGACCGCGGTGGCCCCGGAAGACGCGTCCGTCGTCGCCGGCGCCACCGCCACCGCAACCGCCGGCGTCGCGGCCTTCAGCGACCTCGCCATCGGCGGGGCCGCCGGCTCCTACACGCTCCGCTTCGAGGCCGACGGGCTCCCCGCCGCGACCTCCGCGGCGTTCTCCATCGATCCGGGCCCGCCCGCCGAGCTGGCCATCGCCGCCGGAGACGGCCAGACGGGCCTCGCCGCCACCGAGATCGGCGACTCCCTGGCCGTCGAGATCCTCGACGCCTTCGGGAACCCCGCGCCCGGGGTCGAGATCGCGTGGAGCGCCATGGGGGAAGGCAGCCTCGCGTTCGCTGCGTCCGTATCGGACTCCACCGGGATCGCCCGCAACAGCTACACCCTCGGCGACCACGCGGGCGTCGACACCGTGCTGGCCGCGATCGAGGGGCTTGGCTCGCCCGTCCGCTTCACACTCACGGCCACGCCGAACGCGACCATTGCCGGGACCATCGACGTCTCGCCCGCGGCGGCCGGAAGCTCGCCGGGGCCGGGAACGGCGTCGCGCAGCGGCGCCGGCGCCCGTAGGCCCCGGGCCGCCTCGATGGCCCCGGCCGACCTGGTCTGGCGCAACGACGACGCTTCGACCCGGGGCCCGGCCTCGACCCCGCCCTCGACGCTCGATCACCGACCCCGCTACACGCCCGACGAGCTGCTGGTGGTCTTCGAGCCATCGACGGTGGGCGCCCCCCGGGCGAGCGCCGCGACGGCGCTGTCGCTCCCCGCGGCCCGCCAGGTGAGCGACCGGATCCGGACCCGCGTCGCGCTCGCCATCGACCCCGGGCTCGCCACCACCACGGGCGTCTCGCCCGCCCTCGGCACCGCCCGGGTGCGGGTCGCGGACCCGGGCCGGCTGGACGAGACCGCGGCCCGACTCCGGGCCGCGCCCGGCGTGGCGGCTGTGGTGCGCAATGGCTGGAGGTACCCGGATGGGCCGACCGGACCCGCCCTCGCAGCCGACCCCGCTCCGCCGGGAGCCGCGCCCTCGGCCGCACCCGCGCCGGCGCCGTTCCCGTCCGACGACCCGTACTACGCGTATCAGGCCTGGCACTACGGGATGATCGACCTGCCGGCGGCCTGGACCCTGACCACCGGCGCCCGGTCCGTGATCGTGGCCGTGGTGGACGACGGCATCCGCTTCGACCACCCGGCCGTCGCGCCCAACCTCACCGGCGACGGCTACGACTTCACGGGCAACGAGCTGACCATCGAGACCTGCGGCGGCGCGACCCTCGGCAATGCCCTGGACGGCGACGGCTACGACCCGGACCCCACCGTGCCGGCCGCGTTCCGTTACGACCCGGATGCCGGGTGCTACCAGACCCTGACCCTCGGGGGACACGGGCTCCATGTGGCGGGCACGGTGGGCGCGGTCGGGAACGACGGCCTCGGGGTGACCGGCATCAGCTGGAACGTCGGGATCCGGCCCGTCCGGGTCCTGGGCGCCGCCGGCGGATCCGACTACGACGTCGCCCAGGGCATCCTGTACGCCGCCGGCATCCCGGCGGATGACGGCGCCGGCGGAACGGTCCATGCCCCGTCGCGCGCCGACATCATCAACCTCAGTTTCGGCGGCTCCGGCACCAGCACCGTGGAGCGGAACGCCGTGGCCGCCGCGAGCGCTGCCGGCGCCCTGCTCGTAGCGGCCGCCGGCAGCACGGGCGCCTCCGACCCCCACTACCCCGCCGCCCTGCCCCAGACCCTGTCCGTCTCCGCCGTGGGCCCGGACCGGGAGCTGGCCAGCTACTCGAACCGGGGGCCCACCATCGACATCGCGGCCCCCGGCGGCGACCACGACGACGGCGGCTGGGATCACACCGTCTGGTCCACCATGTGGAACTTCGAGCTGGACGGGCCCGCGTACGTCGCCTCCGACGGCACCTCCATGGCCGCCCCCCATGTCGCCGGGGTGGCCGCGCTCCTCCTGGCCCACGACCCGTCCCTCACGGCCACCCAGCTCCGGGCCCGGCTCCTCGACTACGCCGTCGACCTCGGCGACCCCGGCCGCGACGACCTCTACGGCCACGGCCTCCTCAATGCCCGCAACAGCCTGACCCGGACCCTCGCTCCACCCACCCGCCTCTTCGCCCGCCTGTACGACGGGTCGTGGCGGGTCCGGGAGGAAGTGCCCGTGGACGACGACGGGGCGTACGCCTTCGTCGAGCTCCCGGACGGGGAGTACTACGTCTTCGCCGGCGCCGACCGGGACGGCGACGGCAGGATCGGCCTCCCGGGCCGCCGCTGGGGCGCGTTCGCCGAGCCGGCCTCGCCCACGCCCGTCCCCGTCGACGGGGCCGGGACGTACGGCGGAATCGACTTCACCATCGCGAGGCCGCGGGAGATCGAGCCGAACCAGGACCGGGCCGACGCGTCGTTCCTCCCGGTCGGCGGCTGGCTCCGCGGCGACCTCCACAACCGCTTCGACACCGCCGACCTCTTCCGGGTCCGGATCCCCACCGACGGTCAGTACACCTTCGAGACCTTCCCCGTGGAGGGGGCGTGCGGGTTCGCCCTCGAGGAGGACACGTTCCTGCAGCTGTACAGCCCCGGCGGCACGCTGATCGCCGAACGCGACGACACCGACCTGGCCACGCTGGACTACTGCTCCCGCATCACGACCGCGCTCACCGCCGGCACCTACTACCTCCAGGTCACCGGCTACCTCGGCGGCCGCTACCGGATCCAGGCCCGCTAACCGTCGGGCTCGATCCGGCCCCGCCCGCCCGTCACCTCCGCCACCGCGTGCCGGAACTCGCCGAGCTGCTGCGACGGCACGGCCAGCCTCAGCCGCACCTCCGCGCCGTACTCCTCGTCCAGGAGCACCGCGTCCAGCCGCTCGGCCGCCCGCACCATCGGGTCCCGCTCCCCGTACTCCACCGCCACCCACACCGTGGACCGGTGGACCCGCTCCATGGTCGGCATGGACTCGAGCGCCGCCTGGACTCCGCCCGAATACGCCCGCTGGAGCCCGCCCTTCCCCAGCTTCACCCCGCCGTAGTATCGGGTCACCACCGCCGCGATCTCCCCCACCCCGGAATGGAGCAGCGCCTCCAGAATCGGCCGACCCGCCGTCCCGTGGGGCTCCCCGTCATCGCTCAGCCCCACGGCCGCCGTCGATCCCGGCGGCCCCGCCACGAACGCCCAGCAGTGGTGCGTCGCGTCCGGGAGCTCCGCCCGGACCGCCTCGATGAACCCCTCGGCCGCCTCGGCCGTCTCCGCCCGCGCCACCGTCGTGATGAACCGGCTCCGCTTGATCCGCTCCTCCACACGATGCGCCTTCGCCGGGACCGGATAGCGTTCCCTCAATCCACCCCCTCCGGCGTCGCCCCACCGATCTCGATGGCGTCCACGATGACCTCCCCGATCGCCTCCAGGTCCTCGTCATCGAGGTACACGTCCGCGGCCGGGGCCGTCCCCTCGATCTGGTCCGGCCCCCGCGCCCCCACGATCGCCACATCCACACCGGGATGGGCCAGGACCCACGCGATGGCGAGCGCCGCCACGGTCATGCCCCGGTCGAACGCCAGCTTCTTCAGCCCCTCCACCACCTCCAGGTTGTGGGCGAAAACGTCGCCGGTGAACGCCGAGCTGCCGCTCCGCCAGTCGTCCGCCTCGAACGTCGTGTCCTCGTCGTACTTCCCGCCCAGCAGCCCGTGGGCCAGCGGGCCGTAGACCAGCGTGCCGATGCCGTGTGCCTCGCAGTACGGCAGCACGTGCCGCTCGACCTCCCGCCGGAAGATGTGGTACGGCGGCTGGAGCGTGTCGATCTTCAGGTGCCGCTCCAGCTCGTGCATCTGCCGGACACTGTAGTTCGACACGCCCACGTACCGGACCTTGCCCTCCTCGACGAGCTCGCTCAGCACCGCCGCCGTCTCCTCCGCCGGCGTCGGCGCCGGCCAGTGGACCTGATAGAGGTCGACGTACTCGATGCCCAGGTGCTCGAGGCTCTCCTCGAGTCCGCGACGCAGCCACTCCCGGCCCGCGTCCCGCTCGATCCCGCCATCCGACGGCCGCAACCCACCCTTCGTGGCCAACACCAGCGACTCCCGGTCGTTCCGGATCTCGTCGCGCAGCGCCCGCGCCACCCGCCGCTCCGATCGCCCGAAGCCGTACGCCTGGGCCGTGTCGAAGAAGTTGATACCGAGACCCAACGCGCGACGCATGGCCGCGTCCGCCTCGTCGTCGTCGATCTCGCCCCAGTCGCCGCCGAACTGCCAGGTCCCGAAACAGACCCGCGACACCTCCAGCTCCGTCTCGCCCAGTCGCGTGTATTCCATCCTTCGCCTCCCGCCGGTCGTGTTCGTTCCGACTCGCCTCCAAGCTACGACGCGGGACGTATGCCGGCACGGCCGCCCCGGCCTCCGCACCCACCGGAACCGAGCATGCCGCCCCCTACCCCGGTCGACGCTGCACAGCGTGGCCGCCCTCGGCCTCGTCGTCCTGATCCGAATCTTCCTCAGCTTCTCCCTCGAAACCGAGATCGAGGGCACCTTCCCCTGCCGCCGGGCTGCCCGGGAGACCTCCTGATCACCTCCACCCCCGACGCCCGACCCCGGCCACTGGACGCCGGACGCCGGATACCGGACGCCGAACGCTACGGCAGCGTCGACCGGGCCTTGCCCAGCAGGAACGTGACGCCGCCGACCCGCCCGGCCACGAACGCGATGGCCGCCGCCGTCACTCCTACCATCCCGATCCCGAAGCCGAAGAGCGGGAAGAGGAGCGCGATGGTCACCAGCTCGATCACGGTGGCCACCGTGATCGGTCGCGTCCGCCGGCCCTGCACGAGGATCGCCCGCTGGAAGGAAAGGAGCACGCTGAGCGCCGGGAGCGGCGCCAGGATCCGGGTCGGCGTGAACGCGAACGCCGCGAGCTCCGGGGTCAGCCCCGAGACGGTGATGAACCAGAAGTCGGCGAGGGGTGTGAAGGCGACGAGGGCAAACCCGCCCGACGCGGCGATGGCGAGCCCCGTCGCGAACCGGGCCAGCTCCGGGTAGTGCTCGAACCGCTTCCCCATCAGCGCGA
>CAYMLW010000259.1:0-6443 GCA_964391035.1 uncultured Gemmatimonadaceae bacterium | reverse complement strand
GATCCCGGCGCTGCCCTCGATCCGGACCCGCGTGAGCGACATCCCCGACTTGTAATCGGCCCAGATCCCACGGCATCCGGAGTCGCGGATGACCACGTCCTCCAGCTCCACGCGCCCGAACACCTCCTGCTCGACGGCGCCCTCACCCTCGGTCCGGCAGGCGTCCTCGATCAGTGTGCCACGGACCCTGGCCTCCGACGACCCTTCGTACCGGACCCGCACGGCCGGGCCCTCGATGACACGGATCACCGACGAATCCACTTCGATGGTCCCACGCCCTTCCAGCCCGATCCGGGCGTGCTCGATCCGGGTGTGCCCCAGCGACAGGACGACCCGGTCGTGTCCCGCGTCCCCGTAGTACAGGCCGCCCCACGGGCGCGTCGAGTCCTCGGCGGTGAAAACGATCGGCGCGTCTGCCCGTCCCCTCGCCGTCAGGTGCCCCGCCGAGGAGACGTGGATCGACGCCCCTTCCGCCACGCAGACCAGGGCGCCGTAGGCGATGTCCAGCGAATCGTTGATCGAGATGATCTCGGTGACGTGGTGCGGTCCCTCGATGGCGCTCCAGTGACCGGAGACGTTGCCGCTGTGGGTCGGGCCAGCCTCGGCGCAGGACGTCGCGAAGGTGGAGTCGACGGGAGGTTCGATGGAGTCGATGGGCGGCGGGCCGCTCCTTTGGGGACCGGTAGGGTCGCACGCTGCGGCCGTGGCGGCGAGGACCCAGATCAGCAGACTTCCCGCGTGGCGGCGATGCATAGGCGCACCAGAGGTGTGGCGCGGGGGAACGCCGTGGCGGGGGTTGAATCTGGCGAACAATGACGGGGGTCACGATTCGACGCAAGCGCCGGGTCTACGGGAGCGGGGATTGGAGAGGTGAGGGGAGAGGGTTGCGAGGTGAGAAGGTGTTCGAGGGACAGGGTGGAAGCGGAAGGCGAAGGCGAGGGCGAGGGTCCTTCGGACGAGGGCGAGGCGAGAGGTGCGAAGGTGTCGAGGAGAGATGGAGAGAAGCGCGGTGCATTGACCGGTGCGGTATTGTGGTGGCTGGCACCCGGTTGCGTGGAGGGGAAGTGGACGGTCGGCAGGGCTAGCAGCCGGGGCGGATCGGATTCGGCGCGTACGAGGCGCGGGAGATCGAGCGGAGCTGGACGAAGGGGAGTGGCTGGCGTGTGACATCGGGGGACGCGGGCGTGGACCGGCAGCGGCGGCGTCAGAGCTACTCCTTCGATCTGACCGAAGCGGGTGAGGCGCTCGGTCGGGTGACGTGCGAAGTGGCGGCGGATCGGGGGACGGTGATCACGGAGGTCGTGGACGTGGACCTCCGGGCGGGCACCCGCCTGGACTGTCGACGCGAGGCCCTGGCGAGCGACGGGGCGTGGGGGTGGACGCTGCGGGTGGACGCCGACGAGACGGTCGACCGGGGCTCGGTCCGGCTCCATCCGGCCGCGGCGGCAGACGAGCGGCGGGTGTTGGCCGGCGCGGCGGCGGCGCTCCTGCTCTACCAGGAGCTGGCCACGGACGCGTAGTCCGGGCGGCCGGTCGCGGTCGCGGATCCGCCCGTCTCGCCTACCGCTTGAAGAGCTGTTTCGCGACGAACCAGAGGTTGGCGGGCCGTTCGGCGAGGCGCCGGAGGTACCAGGGGTACCAGTGGTCGCCGTAGGAGATGAGCGTCCGGACCCCGGCGCCGACGGCGGTGAGCCATTCCTGGAGGTCGACGCGGATGCCGTACAGGAGGTGGAACTCGACGCGGGAAGGGTCTAGGCCGTACTGGCCGACGGAGAGCCGGATCCGCTCGATGAGCCGGTCGTCGTGGGTGCCGAAGACGGGGGGAGCGGCGCGGACGTAATCGGCGTCGCGGAGCATGTTGACCGCGAGCTCGTAAAACCGCTCGTCCACCGCCTTCTTCTCCTCGATGGCCACTTCGGGCGGCTCGCGGTAGGCGCCCTTGACCAGCCGTATCCGGGTGGGCGGGTCCTTCAGCGACTCGAGGTCCTCGGGCGTGCGATGGAGGTAGGCCTGGAGGCATACGCCGACCCGGGGTGAGTCGGCGCGGACGGCCCGAACCAGGTCGAGCGTCCGGTCCACGTACGAGCTGTCCTCCATGTCGACCCAGGCCATGAGGTCGAGCTCGTCGGCCTCGGCCACGATCCTCTCGAGGTTCCGCCGGGCGACGTCCGTGCCCAGGTCCAGCCCCAGGTGGGTTGGCTTCACCGAGACCTCGCCGTCCAGGCCGAGCACCGCGATCCGGTCGAGGGTCCGGACATAGCGGCTGGCCACCGCGGCGGCGTCTTCCTCCGATGCCACGTTCTCGCCCAGCTCTGTAAGAACGACTCCGAGGCCGCGGCGACCCAGGCGCTCGGCCGCCTCCAGCGCGTCGTCGAGCTCCTCGCCGGGCATGAACCGGCGCACGGCGCGGCGGGCGAACCGGCGGCTCTGGACCCACGACTGGAGCCGTCGGGAGCGGGACATCCGAAGCAGCAGGGACCGGATCATGGGGAACGCCGTGCGGTCAGGGGGTTGGTGACGGCCATCAGCGCGCTCGTTCGGGTCTTGGGGGCCGTACGGTCACGGCGTACTGTCCGGAGGTTCCGGCTGCTGCGGGGGCTCGTCCACGCCGTGCTCCGGCGGCTCCGGTGAGGCCGCCGTGGGCGGCTGCACGGTCCGGGTCCCGGCGGGCTCGACTTCGGGGGTGGCGGCGGGGGCCAGGGTCACGCCGGCAACGACCAGGACCACGCCGAGCAGGGCGTGGAGCCAGACGTCGTGGCCTCCGAGGGGGACCAGTCCGAACCCGGCGGGAGCCAGGAGCCCGACCACGGCGAGGACCAGGTAGACCGCGCCGGCCAGGGCGGCGAAGCCGCGGGCCGATTCGGCGGACCGGGAAGCCCCGATGCCCCAGAGCCCGATCAGGAGGTGGACCAGGTTGTGGAGGAAGTTGACGGGGAAAAGACCCCAGAGGCGGGGCGCGAGAGACGGGTCGGCCTCCATGGACGTGCCCGCCAGCACGGCGCCCCAGATGGCGATCAGTACGAAAATCCAGCCGAACAGCCGCGCCACATGCTGTACCGCGGTCATGGCGTCCCCCCAGCCCGGATTGTGGTGGTTGTCCTCTGGTATTACTCCGCCATGACCCCGGGTGTCAAGCGACCACGCGACCTCCGCCGCGTCCGGCGCCGGATCCGATTTCGTCTCGTTCCGCCATTCCGCTGCCCCACGGAGGCGGCGGTATTGGCGGTCGTGAGCACATCGACCGATCTGGACGCGATTCTGGGCACGGCAGGCCGGGACGGCATCGGCCCGCTGGTGACCGCGCTGGGCCTGGCCCCCGGGGACGAGCCGGTGCCCCGCGACGCATGGTCCGGCTACGGCCTCGGCGACGCCTCCGGCGTGCGGGAGCTGGCCGTGGTCGGGCGCGCGGGATCGCTCCAGGCGCTCCACCTCGAGGTCCGCGCCGAAACGGGGCCCGAGCGCCTCGTCCGCCTCGCCGGACGGGTCCGCGCCCGCAACCCGGCCCGACTCTTCCTCTTCCTGATCGAGGCCACCGCGGCCCGACGACTCACCATCGGGCTCTTCGGACTCGACGGCGCCTTCCACCACCTCACCCTGGAGCGGGACCGGGTCCGGCCGTCGGATCGGGAAGCGCTGGGGGAGATGATGCCGGCCGGCGAGGAGATCGGCCTGGAGCTGGCGGTGCGACACGCCGCCGCGCTGGACCGGTCCCGCATCACCCGCCGCTTCTTCAGGGACTTCCGGGCCCGCCGCGGCGCCGTGGCCGCCGCATGGACCGGGGTCCCGGCGGAGGCCGGGGAGGAGCGGGCGAGGCTGGCGCTGCTGCTGCTGAGTCGCCTGACGTTCCTCTACTTCCTCCAGCGGCGCGGGACGCTCGCCGGCGACGACGCCTACCTGCCTCACCTGCTGGGCTCGTGGAACGGGCGCCGGGGACACGACGAGGGCGCGCGCGAGGTGGACGGCGAGGGGGAGGGGGAGGAGAAAGCGGGGAGCTTCTACCGGAGCCGCCTGGTCCCGCTCTTCTTCGGCGTGCTGAACCGGCGCCCGGAGGACCGGGTCGGTGAGGCGCGGGAGCTGGGCCCGCTGCCGTACCTGAACGGCGGGCTGTTCGAGCCCCATGCCCTGGAGCGCAGGCACCCGGAGCTGGACCTGCCCGACGGTGAGATCCGGGCGTGCCTGGACGACCTGTTCGAGCGGTACAGGTTCACGACCCGGGAAGCGGCGGACGGGGCCGGCCACGGCGTGGACCCCGAGATCCTCGGCCGGGTCTTCGAGGGGCTCATGGCGCCGGCCGAGCGCGGCGACACCGGGAGCTTTTACACGCCGGCGAGGGTGGTCGACCGTGTGGTCCGGGAGGCCGTAGCCGCCTACGTGACGGGGCCCTGTTCACCGGCGGAGGCCCGGGCGCTCGTCGACGGCGATGGGGACGCGCTCACCCCGGAAAGCCGGTATCGGGTGCGCGGCGCCCTCGAGCGCATCCAGGTCCTGGACCCGGCGTGCGGTTCCGGCGCATTCCTTCTCGGCGCCCTCCAGCGCCTCGCCGCCGCCCTCGGTCAGGTCTCGGACCGGGCACCGGCGGAGCTCCGGCGCGGCCTCGTGGCGGAGTCCCTCCACGGAGTGGACCTCCTCGATGACGCGGCGCTGCTATGCGCGCTCCGCCTCTGGCTCGCCCTGACCGCTGCCGACGACGAGATCCGACCGCTGCCGAATCTCGACCGGAGGATCCGGCAGGGCGACGCCCTCATCGACCCCCTCGACCTCCGATCCCTCGAGCTGGCCGATTCCGACGGCCCGGGCTGGCACCCGCTCCGGGACCCGGAAGTGCGCCCCGCGCTCCGGGCCATCGAGCCGGCCGCACGGCGGTACCTCGAGTCGGGGCCCGAGGAGCGGGACCGGCTCCGGGCGGGGCTCGAGGGGGCGGAGCGACGCCTCGCCCGGCGGTGGCTCCACGGCGTACGGACCGCCCACCAACGGCGACTGCGCTCCCTCCGGGCACGGGCCGGCGACCGGGACCTGTTCGGCGACGCCACCGACGACGCCCGTCGGGCCGGGACGGCGCTCGTCGGCGTCGAGTCCCGTATCGAGGAGCTGGACGCGATCGGCGAAGCACTGGCGGACCGGGGCGCGCTGCCCTTCTTCAGCTTCGGGATCCATTTTGCCGACGCCGCCGCCGGCTTCGACCTGATCGTCTCGAACCCGCCCTGGATCCGCAGCCACCGGTGGCCCGACCGGGTCCGACGGTTGGCCGACCGATTCGAGGTCTGCCGCGAGGCGGGGTCGCCCCGCGTGGCCACGCTGGCCGGGTCGCCGGGCGCCGGCTCGCAGGTGGACCTCTCGCTCCTCTTCCTCGAACGCGCCGTCCGGCTCCTGGCACCCGGGGGGATCCTGGCCGTGCTCCTGCCGGCCAAGGCGCTGCGGGCCATCTACGGGGGCGCGGCCCGGCGCCTGGTGCTCCGGGAGCTCGAACCGCTCCTCATCGAAGACCACGCACTCGACCAGCGCTCCATCTTCCGGGCCGACGCCTTCGCCGCCGTGCTCATCGGACGGAAACGTGCGACCGAGCGCGTGCCGGCGACGCCGGCCGGAAGCGGTTGGCCCGGCAGCGATCAGCCCGGGGCCGCACCTCGACCCGACCTCTCCGGGCCCCCGCCGCTCCGAATCCACCTCGTCCGGCGGGGCCTGGAGCCCCTCGAGGTCGAATGCCACACCGCCGACCTCCCCCTCTTCCCCGACGACCCGGCCTCGCCGTGGATCCTCGCCCCGCCGGACGCGGTCTCGGCGTTCCGGGCCATGCAGGCGGCGGGCCCGCCGCTGGGACAACACGCCGGGCTGCGCGTTCGCCGTGGCATCATGACCGGAGCCAACGACATCCTCCTGTTCTCGACGGTCGAGCCGAAGCTCGCGGGGCTGGCCCGGGTCGAGGCCGAGGGGTACCGGCGAGCCCGTCGCGCGGGACGCAGCCGCTCGACGGCCGGACGGTACCGGAGCGTGGTCGAGCTCGTGGGCCTCCGGCCGCTGATCCGGGGTGCGGACATCGACGCATTTACCTATCGGACCACGAGTTACACGGTCTGGTGCCATGATGGGACGGGCGGCCCGGTGCCGCCGCCGCCAAGACTGGCCCGGTACCTCGAGCGGCACCGGAGTCAGCTGGAAGGAAGAACGGGGTGGAAGGCCGGACTCCCGCTGGGGTGCGTGTTCCGCCTGAGCCCGGACACGCTGCGGCCCAAGGTGGCGTGGCACGACCTGTCCGACACGTTCCGGGCCGTCGCGCTGCCGGCGGCCATCCCGATCGAGGGCGTCGACCGTGAGCTCGTGCCCCTCAACACGGTGTATTTCATCCCCGTGGCCGGCTCGGCGGATGCGGAACTCCTGGCCGGGATCTTCAACGCTCTGCCGGTGCGCACGATGGCCCGGGCCGTGGCGGAGCGGGCCAAGGACGC
>CAYMLW010000258.1:0-6456 GCA_964391035.1 uncultured Gemmatimonadaceae bacterium | reverse complement strand
CAGATCAAGCGTCTACAGGTCGAGCTCGGACGCGTCGACCCCGCCGAGCGCGAAGCCGTCCACCTCCTCCGCCGGATCGAGGCGGAACAGCTCCCACCCCACGTGGCCGGCCGTGCCCGGATCGAGGTCGAGCGGCTCCGGGGCGTCGGGCCATGGGGACCCGAGGCCGAGGCCATACGCATGTACATCGACTGGCTCCTCGCCATGCCCTGGGAACGGACGGCCACGGACGGCCCCACCGCCATCGACCTCGACGGCATCCGCACCGCCGTCGCCGACCGGCTCCTTGGCCTCGAGGAGCCCACCGAGCGGCTCCTGGACGACCTGGCCGTCGCCCGCCTCCGGGGCGATCTCCAGGGGCCGATCCCCTGCCTGGTCGGCCCACCCTACGTCGGCAAGACCGCCCTCGCCGAGGCCGTGGCCGACGGGCTCGGCCGACCCGTCGTCCGGATCGAGCTCGGCGGCCGCGGCGAGGGCGAGCTCATCGGCACCCGGCGCACCCACCGGGATGCGGCCCCGGGCAAGATCGCCCAGGCGTACCGGGCCGTGGACGCGAGCGACCCCGTCCTGCTCCTCGAGGAGATCGACTTCGTGGGCGCGGGGAAGGTCGAGGGCGACCCCCTCGAAGCCCTCGAGACCACCCTCCGCTGGGACGGCCGCAGCGCTTTCGTGGACCGCTACATCGACCTGCCCTTCGACCTGTCCCGGACCGTGATCATCGCCACCGCGTACGATTTCCACCGGATCCCTCTCGGACTGCGAGAGCTGCTGGTCGAGATCCGGATCGCCGGGTACACGCCCGAGGAGAAGGTGGAGATCGCGCGCCGGCGGATGCTGCCACGCCTCGTCGCCGAGCACGGCCTCCAGCCCGACGACGTCGCCTTCCCCGACGGCGAGCTCTACGACCTCGTCCGCGGCTACACCCGGGATTCCGGGCTCGAACGGACCCGCCGCGTCCTGTCGACCCTGCTCCGGACCCGGGCCCGCGCCAAGGCAAAGGGTCAGGAGGGCCGCTGGACCTTCGAAGGCGCCCGGATCACCGAGATCCTCGGGCCACCCCAGTACATCGCCACCCCGGCGGAGGACGCCCCCGAGGTGGGCGTCGTGACCGGCCTGGCCTGGACCGCCGCCGGCGGCGAGCTCCTCTTCATCGAAGCACTCCGCATGCCCGGGACCGGCCAGCTCATCATCACCGGCTTCCTCGGCGACGTCATGCAGGAGTCCGTCAGGGCCGCCTTCTCCTATGTCCGCAGCCGGGCCTCCGATCTCGAGATCCCCGACAGCGACTTCCCCGAGATCGACATCCATGTCCACTTCCCGGTCGGCGCCGTACCGAAGGACGGCCCTTCCGCCGGCATCGCCGTCACCCTCGCCCTGGCTTCCACCCTCTCGGGACTCCCCGTACGCCACGACATCGCCATGTCCGGCGAGGTCACTCTGCGCGGCAAGGTCCTGGGAGTGGGAGGCATCAAGGAGAAGGTGCTGGCCGCCTACCGGGCCGGAATCCGCCAGATCATCCTGCCGGCCCCCAATGAGCGCGACCTCCGCGACGTCCCGGATGAGGCCCGCAGCAGCATCGAGTTCCACTTCGTCCGTGAGATGGACGAGGTCCTCGAGCTGGCATTGATTCGGCCGGCTCGCTGACGCTCGCCTGTTCGGACGCGGCCGGGCTTCGCCGGCCGCTGTTGGGCCGGCTCGCTGACGCTCGCCTGTTGGGGCGCTCGCCCTTCGGGCTCGCTGTTTGGGGCTCGCGCTGACGCGCTCGCAAGGCGCTCGCTTCGCTCGCGTTGCGCGCTACGCGCGGCGCTTCTCGTGCCGGCGGATCATCCCGCCGATCAGGGCGGCAAGGCGGTCGAGGTGTCGCTCGCGGTCATTGTATTCCGCGTCGTCGATGACGCCCATGTCCGCGAGAACATCGAGGTGACTGGCGGATTCGAAGGTCGAGCCGAGGGCATAGCGATAGTGCTGCACCGTCTCCCCCGGCATCTTCTCCCGGCCATTGGCCTCGGCGATGTTGGATATGGTGGAGAGCGGGGCGCCGAGGATCTGGCTCGTGACTTTGAGCGGCACCCCCTTCATCCGCGCCACGGTGGCCCTGGCCCATCGATAGTGGTCGACGGCCGCCTGATACACCTCGAGATTCTTGAACCCGAACCGCGATTTCCTGGCCATGGTCTTCCCCTCTGCAGGTGCGGGCACCCCCACGGTGGCCCCGAGCGCGGGGCAGGGCCATGGCCGGATGGGTCGGTCGGGGCGGGGCCCCGGAGGGGCGAGGCGTGGAGTGGTGCGGTGCCCCCCGGCGCGTAGCGCCGCCCCGCGAGCGAAGCGAGCGCCACCTCTTGCGAGCGCGAAGCGCGAGCCCCCGAACAGGCGAGCGTCAGCGAGCCGCCCCAACAGCGAGCCCGAAGGGCGAGCGTCCAAACAGGCGAGCGTCAGCGAGCCGCCCCAACAGCGAGCCCCGAAGGGCGAGCGCCCCGAACCTACCGCATCTCGATCTTGTGATCCACCGGGTGCGGGATCAGCTCCTCGCCCTCGGTGCGGGCGACGAAGCTGGCGGCGGTCAGGTCGCCGGTGACGTTCACGGCGGTGCGCAGCATGTCCAGGATCCGGTCGACGCCCAGGATCAGGGCGATGCCGGCCGCGGCGTGGCCGCCCAGCCCGACCGAGTTGAGCACGAGGATCAGGATGATGATCCCGGCGCTGGGCACGCCGGCGGCGCCGATGCTGGCCAGTGTCGCGGTCAGCACGATGGTGAGCTGCTCGCCGATCCCGAGCCCGACGCTGTAGATCTGGGCGATGAACATGGTGGCGATGGCCTGGTACATCGCCGTCCCGTCCATGTTGATGGTGGCGCCGAGGGGCAGCACGAAGGAAGAGACCTCGGGCGAGATCCCGACGTCCTCCTCTGCGGTCTCCATGGTCACCGGGAGGGTGGCATTGGAGCTGGACGTCGAGAACGCCACCACCGGCGCCTCGATGATCCGCTTGAAGAACGTGGCCGGGTTCATCCGGACCAGGAACCGGATGATGAGGCCGTAGGTCACGAACGCGTGCAGGAGGAGCCCGGCCGCCACGGTCAGCGTGTAGATCAGCAGCGACCGCAGCAGGTCGAGCCCGAACTGGGCCACCACCGCGGCGATGAGCGCGAACACGGCGTACGGCGCCAGCTTCATGATCCAGTCGATGAGGACCATGACGGCATCGTTCACCCCCTCGGCCACCATGAGCACCGCCTGCTTCTTCCGCTCCTCCACCAGCGTGATGGCGGCGCCGAACAGGATCATGAACACGATGAGCGGGAGCAGGTCCATCTCCGCCGCGGCCTGGACCGGGTTCCGCGGGATCATGTTCAACAGCGTCTCGACCACCGGCGGCTTCTCCGCCGCCAGCGCCATGCTCTCCCCCGCCTGCTCGGCGAATTGCTGCGACAGCGTGTCCCGGGTCTGCTCGTCGATCCCGCTCCCCGGCTGCACCACGTTCGAGAGCACGATCCCGATGGTCACGGCGATCGCGGTCGTGGTCATGTAGTAGGCCACCGTCTTGCCGCCGATCCGGCCCAACTTCCGGAGATCCCCCAGCGAGGCCGTCCCGATCAGCAGGCTCGCCGCCACCAACGGCACCACGACCATGGTGATGAGTCGGATGAAGGCCGTGCCGATGGGCTCGATGCCCGCGAGAACCGCCTGGAGCCACTCGATGCCGAAGATGTTGGCCACGATGCCCACGACCACGCCGAGGGCAAGACCGATCAGGATCTTGGTATAGAGCTGCATGACCCGATACGCTGGTGAACGGAGAACCGGAGCGGCGAAGTTAGCGGCCGTCCCGGCGCCGTGCTAGTTTCGAGGCCATCCCGGGGTCTCCACCAGCTGTGAGCCATGCGAGCCTTCACCACCACACTCCTGCTGCTGTCGCTCCTCCCCCTCGCGGGCTGCGACGAACTGCCCTGGGGCCGGGACGGTGCCGGCCAGCTCGGGGGCGGCGCCCATGCCCTCGGTCCGGCCACGACGTACGAGCGACGGCTCCTCTTCCTCGCAACCGGGCCGGACCTGCCGGCCACAGCCACCTTCGACTTCACGGCCGTCATCGATAGCGCCGGTCTCCGCAGGGAGGCAGGGATCCGACTCGCCGCCGACGGACGCTGGACCGAACTGCTCGATGGGGCCTGGTTCACCGACGCCATCAGAGAGCCCTGGCGGATCCTGCCCCACGGAGAGCTGCGGGTGATCGTATCCGATGCCGGCGAGATCGATGCCCTCGCCCTCGACAGCGAGCCCGGACTCCGGATCGAGATCGGCCCCCGCATGGCCGAGAGCAGCCCCGTGGCCGGCACCCAGCTCGTGCTCCAGAACGCGACCCTGACCACGACCGACAGCGCCTACGACGGCGTCCTCCTCGACGCCCAGGTGGGACGGGCCCGGGACGCGACCACGCCAACGGCCACCAGCATCGAAGCGCTCCTCGCCCACGGCGCCAACTACCACGCCGTCGTGTTCCGTGTGACCGGCGGACTCGTGGCCTGGGTCAACGACGACGGCGAGTCCCGAATCCACCGAGGCGTCCGGCTGGAGGGGGAGCCCCGGGACGGGGGGAGCGGCACGGCCGGACTCGATACGGCCGGGGCGGCCGCGACCGGAGCCGAGGAGCCGGAGGGCGGGCCAGTGGTCTGGCGCATCGTGGACCCGCCGGAGCTGAGCGGCCGGGTCAGCGCCGAGATCGCCGACTCCGCCGCCGCCACCGGCTACACCCTGGTGAGCGGCTGGATCGAAGAGGACGGCGTCCGCCGCGACGTGTTCGGGCTCGTGCGACACGCGCGGTGATCGAGCTGCCCCTCCTCGCACAGGCCGCCCTCACGGTGGCCTTCGGGTCGCTGGCCGGGGGATTGACCAACACGATCGCCATCTGGATGCTCTTTCACCCCTACGAGCCGCCGCGGCTCGGCGGTCGGCGGATCCGATGGCTCCAGGGCGCGATCCCGAAGAACCGGGAACGCCTGGCCCGGGCAATGGGCCGGACCGTGGGCGAGCGTCTGCTCACGGGCGAGGACCTCACCCAGGCGCTGGCCGAACCCGCCTTCCGGGACGCCTTCGACCACCGGCTCGCCGAGTTCACCGAAGCCGTCCTGGAGCGGGAGCGCGGCCCGCTCACCGAGCTCCTGCCCCCCGCGGTCCTGGGGGAGGTGCGGCCCGTCCTCGATGAGCTGGCCGATACGGCTGTCGCCCGACTCGAGTCGTACGTGGAGTCCGACGCCTTCCAGGAGACGGCCCGCCGCT
This sequence comes from uncultured Gemmatimonadaceae bacterium, assembly GCA_964391035.1. Lineage (GTDB taxonomy): Bacteria > Gemmatimonadota > Gemmatimonadetes > Longimicrobiales > RSA9 > JAWVYT01. Next base: position 1,183 of record CAYMLW010000258.1, on the reverse strand, counting down.
GGACCCGTGACGTCCTCGACGACCTCCGCGATCGTCCGGTCGGCGATCTCCTCACAGAGGACCGGGAAGAGGCGCTGACCTCGCTGGCCCGTCGGCTCATCCGCGACGCCGTCAACGGGCCGGGCTTCGAGAACGCGGTCCAGGACTACCTCGAGCGGACCGGCGACCGGCTCCTCAAGCCCGATCGCACCTTCGAGGAGCTCCTCCCGGTCGGGCTCGTCACGGCAGTCGAGAAGGGCATCGCCGGCTACCTGCCCCTGGCCATCGAGCGGCTCGCCACCTTCCTCGAGGACCCCGAGGCACGGGCCAGGCTCCAGGTCGTACTCCACCGCCTCCTCGAACGGTTCCTCCAGGACCTGAACTTCTACAAGCGCGTGGTCGCCGCCCTGATCATCCCGCCCGATACCGTCGAACGGGTCATCAAGGCCATGGAGACCGAGGGGGCCGCCAACCTCTCCGAGCTGCTCCACGACGACGCCGTCCGGGACGCCATGGCCCACAGCGTCAACGACGCCATCGTCGACTTCCTGCGTCGCCCCGTGGCCGGCGTCCTCGGCCGGCCCGGCGATCCCGGCGTCGAACAGGTCAAGGAGACCGTCACGGGCTGGGTCTTGGGCGTCGCCCGCGATCCCGGCACCCGCGCGTTCCTCGTGGCCAGGCTCCGCTCGACCCTCGGCGCCGCCGAGGACCGGACCTGGGGCGATCTCCTCGGCCAGCTTCCGCCGGACCGCCTCGCCGATGCCCTGGTCGCCGCCGCCCGCAGCGATGAGGCCCGGCGAGTCTACCGCGACGCGGCCGAGCGCGGCGTCGACCTCGTCCTCAACCGCCCCATCGGTCGGCCCGCCTCCCTGCTCGGAGAGGGCGGCACGGCACGGATCCGGAACGCCCTGCGTGACCCGCTGTGGACCTGGCTCCAGGACCAGGTCCCCACCGTGGCCCGTCAGGTCGATGTGGCCGGCAAGGTCGAACAGAAGATCCTGGACTACCCCATGGTCAAGGTCGAAGAGCTGGTCCGCGGCGTGACGGAACGGGAGCTCAAGCTCATTGTCTACCTCGGCTATGTCCTGGGCGCCGTCATCGGCAGCGCCCTCGTCCTCGTCCAGGCCATCACCTAGCCCACACCTAGCCCCAATACTCTTGCATTAGTGGTCTTCCGGCCTCATGTTGGAATCCCTGGAGGGGT
>CAYMLW010000257.1:0-6465 GCA_964391035.1 uncultured Gemmatimonadaceae bacterium | reverse complement strand
GTCGAGGAGCGCTGCGACATCCCGGACTGCGGCGACCCCGACGAAGCGGTGTGCGGCGCGACGATCCCGACGGTCCGGGAGGTCGCGCCCGCCGGCGGAGCGGGTTCGATCACGTACCTCTGGGACCGCACCCGGAGCGTGATCGAGGACGCGAGCTGTGAGCGCCGGGAGCCGGCCCCGGCGGGCGAGTACGTGGCCCGCTTCTGCTACGGCCACACGGCGGAGACCGACGGCGATCCCGCCGAGCCACGGGGCGCCCTGGGCCGGCTCACGGACCCGACCTGCGTCGACCGCCCCTTCCGCCTGAGCGACGCGGACGTCGTGCTGCGCCTGCCCTGACCACGGTGGACGGGGCTACCGGGGCGCCTCGGGCTCCGACGCGTCGGCCTGCGGCCCGGGCGAGGCGGATGGCCGGGCAGGCGGGGCCGGGGCGTCCTCCTCCAGGTCCTCCGGGGTCAGCCCGGCGGCGCCGGCCATGCCCATGATGCCCGGCATGTTCAGCGAGTCGGCCAGCCCGGAGGGCACGACCATGAGGGAGCCGCGCTTGACGATGCTCTCGTACAGCATGTTCATGGCCCGGAGATTGAGGGCGACGGGCTTCTCGGCGTAGCGCTCGGCGGCTTCTACGAACTTGGACGCGATCTCCGTCTCGGCGGTGCCGAGTATGATCCGGGCCTGGCGCTCCCGCTCGGCCTGGGCCTGTCGGCTCATGGCGTCCTCGAGCGCCTCCGGGATCACCACGTCCCGGATCTCGACGCTCTGCACCTGGATGCCCCAGTCGTGCATCTTCCGATCGAGGGCCTCCTGGAGCCCGTGGCCCAGCTCCTTCCGGGACTGGATCAGCTCGGCCAGGTCGTGCTTCCCGATGGCGTCCCGGAGCGCGGTCTGGGCCGCGAGGATGACGGCCTCCATGTAGTCCTGGACCTCGAGGGCGGCCCGCTCGGCGTCGTAGACCACCCAGAAGGCGATGGCGTCCACGTCCACCGGCACGGTGTCGCGGGTCAGGCACGACTCGGCGGCGAAGGCCGTGGTCCGGATCCGCTGGTCGATGTGGTAGCCGATCCGGTCGACGATGGGGATCACGCCGAAGATCCCGGGGCCCCGGAGCCCCTGGTAGCGCCCGAACCGGAGGACCACGGCCTTCTCCCACTGGTCCGAGTACTTGATGGAGGAGCCGAGGAGGGCGGCGGCCGCCGCTGCCACGGCCCCGGCCACGGGCACCGCCACGCCGGCGAGGAAGAGGCCGCCGAAGGCCGCGGCGGCGCCCCCGATGCCGGCGGCAATGGCGGGGAGCGGGTAGCGGGTGTCGTCGGGCGAGCTCTTGACGGGTGCGGTCCCGGAGCGCAGCAGCCCGGAGGATCGTGGAGGCATCAGGTCGATTCCTCGTCAGGGGGAATGCGGTCGAGGCCGCGGTAGTCGGCGACGCCGTCGATGAGCTCGTCCACGGAATAGCCGAGGGTCAGCGCCCGGTCCGCGGCCTCGCGGCAGAGGGCCGCGAACGCCCTGTGGCGGGTCCGCTCCTCCTCCGATGGCAGCACCAGGCTGACGAACGTGCCCTCACCGTGGCGAGTGGCGATCACGCCTCGCTCCTCGAGCTGGCGGTACGCCCGCTCGACGGTCCGGGGGCTCACGTTCAGGGCGACGGCGAGTTGACGTGCCGTGGGCAGCCGCTCGCCCGTATCCAGCACGCCCTCGACGACCGACAGCCAGATGTGCTCGACGATCCGGCCAGCCAGCGGCTGGCCGATCCCGTCCGCGAGCCGCGCGGCGAGCTGCTCGAGCATCTGGTGGGTCGAATCCATGGCGGTCCGGGACGGGTGCGTCGCTGGTCAAGGAAGCTACCGAGCACCGGCCGGAGGGTCCAGCGAGGGGACCATAGCCGTGCAGCGCCGGCCGGACCTCCGGTGGGAATACCATTCTCTCTGCTCAGGGTGGTCGTCGTCAGCGCGGACGGCGCACCTGGAAGACCCGGATCCGGCCATCGCGGCTGCGGTAGGCCGGTTCGGCCCCGTCCAGCGCCGGGATCGCTTCGACCACCCCGGGGGGCAGCGGCTCGTCCGCGGGGGCGAGGATCCACGCGGCGTCCGCGCCCCGGAGCCATTCGCGCAGCTCCTCGGCGGTGCTGAGCAGCCGCTCGCCGGACCAGAGGTCCACGGTCCCACGTCGACGGCTCACGTTCACGAAGCGCTGGTCCGTGCGGGCGTAGAAGATGGCGTGGGGCATGTCGAGGTACGCGCTCATGCCGGGCAGCCCTGCAACGACGACGGCGCTCCGTCCGTTCCCGGCGTCGACGGCCCGGTTCACGAGGTCCGCCGGCCCCACGACGTCTCGCCGCGGATACCAGGTGTCCTGGTAGGGCTCGAACCGGCCGGTCCGCCAGGACGCCTCCGGCCCCGAGACGGCGACCAGGTGGGTGGGGTTGAAGTCGCCGCTGATTCCGAAGAGCAGCAGCACGGCGGCCACGCCGATAGCGGGGCGCGGGCCGGACAGCCGAACCGCGACCATGAGCAGCGTCAGGAGGGCGAACGGGTAGACGAAGAAGAGGTAGCGGGTCGTCGGATAGAGGGTGTCGATCACGGCGAGGACGAGGACGCCGTAGAGGACCGTGGCCCCTGGATGCCGGAGCAGGGCAATGACCGGACGCCGCAGCTCGATCAGGATCGCGCCGGCGAGTCCGGCGGCCAGGAGCGCCCCGAGGAAGGGGAGCTCGAGGCCCCAGGGCTTCACCACCGGGTCGTAGAGGTTGGGCCAGCCGAGGAACGCCCGCTCGAGGGACGGGGGCCCGGGCCGGACGGCCAGGAGCGCGGCCCACGCCGCGAGCCCCACCACCGCCAGGCCGACCAGGCGCACCGCCACCCGGTACCCGCTCCCGTCACGCGTCGCCCCGCCTGTCCTGGCGCCGGCTCCGACTCCAGCTTCCCCGCCCGTCCCGGCGCCGGTTCCGACGCCCGCTTCGGCGCCCATCCCGGCGCCCGTTCCGTCGCGGTAGCGGCCCAATGCTACCAGGGTGCAGAAGAGGAAGGGCGCGAGGGCGTGGACGGCGGCGAAGAGGAGCGTCGCCCAGCCCCAGAGCTCCGGCGCCGTCGGCCGCTCGGTGCCCCGGATCCAGCGGTACGCCAGCAGCCCGAGGACCGCCGCCACGGCCACGCCTGCGGCCGCCGGCAGCCCGAGGGCCGGGATCTGGAGCATGGCGCGGCCGGGGGCTTCGAAGCCCGGCGGGTAGGGATCGACCACGCCTGCGTTCCGGAGGTCCGAGAACACGAGGATGTAGCCCACCGCCGCCACACCGGCCGAGGCGACCAGGTACGCGGCCCGGCTCCGGGTCCCGCCGGGCACGGACTCCCCACGCGCCCACGCGGCCAGGAGGGGCAGGGCCAGGGCGGGCAGGAAGAAGATGCCCATGATGTGGCTCAGCAGGCCGAGGAGGACGGCCGGCGGGATCCAGGCAATGGCCCTGCGGTGGCCGGCGAGGACGCGATCGACGGCAATGAGGAGGAGCAGCGTCGCGAGCTGGAGGGCGGAGTACATGCGGGCGAAGCGGGCGAACTCCACTTCCCAGGAGCTCACCAGGAGGAGGGCGGGCAGGACCAGAGCCAGCGGTTGGGAGAGGTGGCGGCGGGCGTAGACGTAGGCGGCGGCGATGGCGCCCAGGTTGAAGAGCGTCGCCGGGAGGCGGTGGGCCAGGCCGCCATCACCGAGGAGGGCCATGAAGGCGGCCGTGATGTACTGGGGCAGCAGGCCCCGGGTGTAGAACCCGCCGCCCTCGAGCCGGGGCAGCCCTGTCTCGTGGACGGCCCGGACGCTGGTGATGAAGTAGTACTCGTCCACGGCCAGCGGTCGGATCCCGAGGTCGACGAACCGGGCGTAGAGGCCGAGGCCGGCGGTGATGAGGAGCAGGACCAGGGTGCCGGGCCAGAGGAGCCGGACGGTCCCGGACTCCGGGCCGTGCCCCGGGCGGGCCGTCGCGGCGCCATCGGCGTGGTCTCGGGGAGCGCTGGAGGAAGGGATCACGCGGGTCCGGGTTCGCGGGGTGTGGCCGTTCGGGGTATCTTTGGTCACCATGGTACGGCCGGCCGGATCGCCGTGCCATACTCGACCCCTTGCACCGCTCCACGCGCAGAACCGGGTGGTGGCGATGTCGCCAGATCAACGACAGTAGCCGAACCCTCATGAGGGTCCTCCTCGTCGCTCCCCAGCCCTTCCTCACGATCCGGGGCTCGCCGCTCAATATCCTGAGGATGTGCCGCGTCCTCACGGCCGCGGGGCACGAGGTCCATCTGGCGACGTTCCCCATGGGCGACGACGTCGAGATGCCCGGCCTCACGATCCACCGCTGCCTTCCGGTGCCGGGCATCCGCCACGTGCCCATCGGCTTCTCGAAGCGGAAGGTGGTCCTGGACGGGCTCCTGGCCGGGACGGTGCTGCGGCTGCTCCTGACCCATCGGTTCGACCTGGTCCACGCGGTCGAGGAGGCGGTCTTCCTGGCCCTCCCCCTGGCCGCGCTCCGGCGTCTGCCGGTGGTCTACGATATGGACTCGATCCTGAGCGACCACCTGCACTACGGCGGTACGGTCCGCCGTCCCGTGCTGCTGCGACAGGCGCGGCGGCTGGAGGCGTTCGCTATTCGGCGGTCCGTGGCGGTGATCAGCGTGTGCGATGCGCTGACGGACTTCGCCATCGGCGTCCGGGCCGATACGCCGGTCCACCAGATCGAGGACGCCCCGATCGAAGGCGCCGACCGGGTCCCGGACCCCGACGAGGTCGCGGCGCTGCGGGCCGGGCTGGAGCTGGCGGGCCGGCCGGTCATCGTCTACACCGGCAACTTCCAGCCGTATCAGGGCCTGGATCTGCTGCTGGACTCGCTGGTCCGGGTGCGGCGCGAGCACCCGGACGTGGCGTGCGTCATCGTCGGTGGGAGCCCGGACGATGTCGAGCGGCTGGCGGCGGAGGCGGAGGTCCGGGGTGTGGGCGAGAGCGTGCGGCTGCCGGGTCGCGTGGAGCCGGAGTCGATCCCCGAGTACCTGGCCCTGGCGGACGGGCTGGTGTCGCCCCGCCGGGAGGGCGAGAACACGCCGCTCAAGCTCTACACGTACATGGCGAGCGGGAAGCCGATCATCGCGACGGACCTGCCGATCCACACGCAGGTCCTCGGCCCGGAGACCGCGATCCTGGTCCGGACCACGCCGGCCGGGGTGGCCGAGGGGATCCGGCGAGTGATCGAGGAGCCCGCGGCGGTGGCGTCCATCGGCACCGCATCCCGCGATCTGCTCGAGCGGGAGTACAGCCCGGAGGCCTTCGCCCGCAAGCTGAACGCCGCGTACGACGCCATCGGGCGCGCCGTCGGGGCGCCCCGCCGGGACGCCGAGCCGGCGGCGTCGGTTCCCGACGGCCGGGCGGAGTCGTAGATGGCGCTGCGGCCTGCCGGCGGGAGAGCGGGGCGGCTCCGACTACGTCCTCTCGAAGAAGATGCGGGCCGGGTTGCCGGACACGATCTTCCGGGCCGGGATCGCGCCGGACACGACGGCGCCGGCGGTGACGATCACCTGGGCATCGAGCCGGGTCCCGTCGAGGATCGCCGCATTGGCGCCGATCCAGACGTCATGGCCGATCTCGATCCCCTCGGAGCGGTGGCCCTGGGTCCGGATCGGCACGTCCAGCCGATCGTAGACGTGGTTGTTGGCCACGATGGCCACGTTCGCGGCGATCATGGAGTCGGCCCCGATCCGGATCCCCGCCGTGCCGGAGCTGATGAAGCAGCCCGACCCGATGGAGGCCCGGGGTCCGATGACCACGGGCCCGTCCGTCGCCTTGACCTTCGCGAACGCGCTGATCGTGGCGCCCCGGCCGAGGACCAGGTTCGACGTCACGTCGACCTCGGCCCGGGGGCTGACGAAGGCGCGGTAGCGGATCCCGAAGTAGAGGGTCCGAAGGGGACCGGGCAGCAGGAACCGTCGGACGAGCTTGCCGATCTTCATGCGGCGAACGGTATCGGCCGCGGCCGCGGCTTGGCAAGAAGGCGGCGGGGCCCCGGCGGGCTCGCGGACCGGGCCAGGCACCGTGGCCAACCCCGGCACCGCGGCCGGGTCAGGCACCGTGGCAAGCCCCGGCTCCGCGGCCGGCCCAGGCTCCGCGGCCAGCCCCGGCTCCGCGACCAGCCCCGGCTCCGCGGCCAGCCCCGGCTCCGCGGCCAGCCCCGGCTCCGCGGCCGGCGCTGCCGCGGCCGGAGCCCCCCGGGGGGCGCGTCGTGAAGCGGGATCTCGGCATGCTGGCCGATACGCGTTTCGATGTGCTGGTCATCGGCGGCGGGATCGTGGGCGCCAGCGTGGCCTGGGACGCGGCGCTCCGGGGGCTGCGGGTCGGGCTCGTCGAGGCCCGCGACTTCGGTAGCGGCGCGTCCGCCAGCTCGCTGAAGCTCCTCCACGGCGGGCTGCGGTACCTGCGGTCGGGCGGCGTGGGCCGGGCCCG
>CAYMLW010000256.1:0-6470 GCA_964391035.1 uncultured Gemmatimonadaceae bacterium | reverse complement strand
CTAGTACAGTCCGCCATAAATACGCTCACGTATTATCCTGGCGTCTCGAAACCGGAGCGGGTATCTTTCTCAACACCCCGAACTGGAGGGAAAGATGCCGAGGAGAAGCCCGTACAACATCGATTTGTCTCGTGAGGAGCGCGAGATCCTGGAGCAGCGGAGCCGCCAGTATACGTTAGCGTATCGGGAAGTGGTGCGGGCCCGGCTCGTGCTCTTGGCCGCCGAGGGCCTGGAGAACAAGGAGATCGGCGAACGGCTGGACCTTCGCCGGGAGATCGTGAGCAAGTGGCGAAAACGCTTCTTCGAGCAGCGCTTGCCCGGCCTCGACGACGAGCCACGGCGGGGGCGCCCCGCCGGTTTTCCCCCCTCGGGTGGTGTGTGAGGTCAAGGCGTTGGCCTGCAGCCTCCCCGCGGAGACGGGACGCCCGCTGTCGCGATGGAGTCGCGAGGAGCTGCGACGGGAAGTCATTGGCCAGGGGATCGTGGCCGAGATCTCCGGCTCGACCATCTGGCGCTGGCTCGATGCGGACGCCATCCGTCCCTGGAGTCGTCGCTCCTGGATCTTTCCCCGTGACCCCGACTTCGCGGAGAAGGCCGAGCGGGTTGTGGATCTCTACCACCGGGAGTGGGAAGGCCATCCCCTGGGAGAGAGGAACTTCGTGATCAGCGCCGACGAGAAGACGCAACTCCAGATCCGGGAGCGATGTCATCCCACCACGCCACCCGGGCCCGGCAAAGCGATGCGGATCGAACACGAGTACCGACGCCACGGCACCTGCGCCTACCAGGCCGCCCTGGATGTCCACTCCGCCCGTCTGTTTGGTCACGTTGTTCCCCGTTCCACCATCGAGCATTTCGACCGGCTCGTCGCCCTCGTCATGGGCCAGGAGCCGTACGCCTCCGCCGACCACGTCTTTTGGATCGTCGACAACGCCGGCATCCACCGAGGGAAGAGCTCGATCGAGCGCCTCGAGGGACGCTGGGCCAACCTCCGCCTCATCCACTTGCCCGTCCATTCGAGTTGGCTCAATCAGATTGAGATCTACTTCTCCATCTTCCAGCGTAAGGCCTGGACTCCCGACGACTGCTCCTGCTTCGAAGAAGCCGAGGCTCGCATCCTCGGCTTCCAAAACCACTACCAAGCTATCGCGCGTCCCTTCGACTGGACCTTCGACCGCCATGACCTGGCCCGGCTACTCGCTCGCCTGGACCACACCACCGGCGCTCCTCAACGCGTGGCAGCCTGAGAATACGTGTGCGAACTTTCGAGCAGGTGTACTAGCACCGCGCCGTCCGGCGATTCGAGGCGCACGGTGAGGATGCACGTCTCCCCCACTTCCTTCAGCTCGCCTGCCACCACCAGCGGGTAGCCGTCCCGCACCGCGATCTCCCGGGCCGTCCGGGCGTCCAGCGGCAGCGACGGATCCCGCTTCATGCGACGGAGCGCCGCGCCGATGGCGTTCGGGCCCACGGGTCGGACGATGTCCGACTGGTCCAGCTCGGTGCGAAGCCACTCGGCGGCCGCCCGACCGAGGTCCGGATCGAAGGGGGACGACATGTCCGCCACCACCACCTCGTCGTACCGCTCGGCGAGGCCCTGGCCGATCAACGTGTCGGATGGGTGGAGGCGGCCGCCCTCGGCCCAGTGGGCCACCACGATCGCGATCGCGACCAGCACGGCCAGGACGCCCACCTGGAACCACGCCCCGCGCCGGCTCCGGGCATGGACCCCGGGACCGTGCGCCGGTGTGGGTCGCCTGCCCGCTGCGACGCCGGTCGGGGTGGTCGGCGCAGTGGTCGGCGCGGCGGTCGGCACCGGAGGCACCTCCGCCGCCACCTCCCCCCTACGCACTGCCTCTGCCACCGCCGCCGTCTCGGCCGCAGGCTCCACCTCCAGCTCCGCCGCCAGCAGCGCCCGGAACTTGTCGTAGAACCGGAGCGCCGCCGCACGGTCACCGGCCCGGGCCCGCGCCTCGATGAACCGCCGGACCGGGCTCTCGTCCGTGGGCGACAGCAGCAGCGCCCGCTGCGCCGCCCGCTCCGCCTCCACCGGCTCCCCGGCCTCGAGCCGCTCCTCCGCCAGCGACCACGCGGCTCCCGACGCCCGCTCCCGGAGCCGGTCCCGCTCCGCGTCCAGCCATCGCTCGAACCCCGGCGCGTCCGCCACGTGCAGCCCGGCCAGCAGCTCGCCCCGGTAGAGCATCAGAGCCTGGTCCCAGCGATCGCCGTCCACCGCGTCCTCGAACTCGACCACATCGCAGTTCACCCGTTCCGGGTCCAATCCGACCTCGTCGCTTCCGCGGGTGACCAGCACGCCCTCCGGCAGCTCGCGGCGCAGGAAGGTCAGGGCCTGGGAGAGGGCGTTGCGGGCGTGGGCGTCGTCGAGCTCCGGCCAGAACAGGGCGAGGAGGCTGTCGCGGCGGTGAAAGCCCCGGGGTCGGGCCAGGGCGAGGTAGACCAGAAGCGCGGCGCGCTTCGGCTGGGTGAGGACCGACGCGAGGGAGCCGTCGTCGTCGCGCAGCTCCAGAGGCCCCAGGGCCTGCAGCTCCACCATGACGTGTACGGTTGCGAGCGTGATTCGAGCTCGGGGTACGTCTGGAGACCCGTGCGGGGAGCGCCCGCAGGGTCCGTGGGCCGCCGGATGGATCCAATACCCGCCAGGTCGGTCGGAAAAATCAAGGGCGTTGTGTCGTAAGTCTGCACCGCCGTCCGGCGAAGTCGGTCCGACTCCGTCCGGTGATCCGGATCGGTGGGATCGCGGCGTCGGCGTCGACGCACCGTGTCAGGCCCGGATAAGGACGGCGTACAGCCGCGATACCGAGCAGGTCAGACCCGAGGAGTAGCGTGGACGGGAAAGCCAGGCCGCTGGCGAGCCACTGCGTCCCCGGACCGGAGGTGTTCCATGAAACCCCTGCACACGCTCTTCGCTGTCGCCGTCCTCATCGCGGGCTGCGCCACGAGCGGGGGTCCTCGCCCCACGCAGCGGGACGGGACCGATCTGCTCGTGGAGGTGCGCAATGACCACTGGCTGCCCATGCGCGTATGGGCCCTCTGGGACGACGACACGCGGATCTACCTGGGGCAGGTCTATCCGGAGGGTCGGTACCTGTACCGCATCCCGGGATCCACATTGGAGTTCCGTGGCGACTGCCGCCTGATGGCGGAGGCCATGGGCAGTGCCGATGAGGTTACCACCGCCCCGATCGACTGGACGGCCCACCGCGTCCGCTGGCGTCTCGACAAGCAGCTCCTCAGCTCCCGGCCGTACGTGTTCTGACGAGATCCGACGCAGATAAGGGCGCGGTAAGGTGGGCGTCAGAGGCGACGTGTACCGTAGGCCCGTAGGACCTGAAGGACCCGAGTGCCGGCCCGTGCGCACCTCTTGACGGTGAGTACCTGTGGCAGGGAACGGCTGCTGGCGTTGTCGATGATACCGTTCGTGGCTCCCCGGGCCCGAACGGGTTTCGGAGACTCGGCGCGGCAAGCCGCGCGGGCCGGCGTTCCTTCCTCCCCCGACCGGGGTGGCCACGCCGGGCGCGATCGAGCGCGCGTTGGCGGTGATCTACCGACCCCGCCGGGGCGGCGCCGGGGAGGCCGGCCGGGTCTTCCGCGGCGGACCCGTCGGCGGCACGGCCCGTTTCGGGCGGAGTGGCGCCGGGGGCGTCGGTCGGCCCGGTCGACGAGGTCGGCCCGGCGGGAGCGGGCGGCGGGGGTCGCCGGGAGAAGAGGTCGTCATCGGTCTCGGTCCCGGCGCGACTCTCGCTCGCGCCTGAACTCCATCCCCCGCGTCTCGACGCTCTCGACATCGCCCTGTGGGCCGAGCCGGAACGTCATCAGCGCGTCGCCCCGCCACGCGGTGTCCCAGCGGACCCGGAAGGTGTCGTAGTGCCAGTGATCGAGGGGCCCGGAGAGGCGGCCGTAGCGGAGTCGCAGGGTGCCGTCGCTCTCCCTCACCACCACCGTCCCATAGAGCGGGTCCGAGTAGGTCCCGGCGTAGCGGTCGAGGGGCAGGCTGGGCGTGGTGCCCTCGACGCGAGCGGCCTCCGCGGCGGCGCGGGCCGAGTCGGAGCGGGCGGCGAGGTCGTCGTAGAGGGCGAGGAGGTCGGCGCTCCAGTCCCGGGGCGCGTCGGAGTCGAAGAGGTCGAAGACGCGGTACATGAGGGCGTGGCGCAGCTCGACGTGGTCGAGGTTGCCGAGGACGTGGACGCCGATGCCCTCGTCGCGGATCAGCCCGACGATGGCGACCATCCCGTCGATGCTGCCGGTGTGGAAGTCGACCTTGCGGCCCTCGTAGTCGTGCTGGAACCAGCCGAGGCCGTAGCTCATCCAGTGGGGTTCGGTCAGGCGACGCGTCGGGTAGAAGCCCTCCGGCCCGACCAGCGTCTGGGGCTCGAACAGCTCGTCACAGGCGGCCCGGTCCAGGAGCGGATCGCCGTTCTCGGTCGTGCACCCCCGAAGCAGGAAGCCGACCCAACGGGCTATGTCGTGGGCGCTCGACCAGATGGAGCCGGCGGCGGGGACGGGGTCGACGGCGGCGTTCCCGATCACCCGGATCTCCCCGTCGACCTCGTCGTGGGGCGACGCGACATTGGCGACGCCCCGCGTGTCGGCCAGCGTGGTCACGCTGCGGTCCATGCCGAGGGGCTGGAAGATGCGATGTCGGATGAACTCCTCCCACGAGACCCCGCTCCCGGCCTCGATCAGCTTCCCCGCAGCGGCGTACATCAGGTTCTGGTAGACGAAGCCCGCGCGCATGGAGTAGCCCGGCTCGACCAGGCGGAGCCGCTCCAGGATTTCCCGCGTTTCGACGTCCTGCTCGTACCAGAGGAAGTCGGCGTTGGGCAGCCCGGCCCGGTGGGTGAGGAGGTCCCGGATGGTCAGCTCCCGGGTGGCCCACGGGTCGTGGAGCTCGAACCAGGGAAGGTGGTCCGTCACCCGGTCGTCCCAGGCGACGACGCCCTCGTCCACCAGCATTCCCATAGCCGCCGCGGTCATCGCCTTGGTCGTCGAGCCGATGGCGAAAAGGGTGTGCGGGTCGACGGGCTCGTCGCGACCGAGGGTCCGGGTGCCGTAGCCGCGTTCGAAGACCACCCGGCCGTCGGCCACCACCGCGACGGAGAGGCCGACGGCGTCCCAATCGGCCATGGCCTGGCGGACGTAGGCGTCGAGGTCGGCGGGGTCGAAGGGGGCGGCCTGGGCCGCGAGCGGTGCGGGCAAGTGGGCCGGCACCAAGCAGATGGAGAGGACGGCGGCGACGAATGACAGCGATGGGAGGTTCGGTATCATCACTCGCGGACGGTGCACCAACATTTCATTTTGACCCGTTCAGGTATCGGTCTGGGAGTGAGTCCCGGGCTCTGTCCCGGGGAGCGGGCCACGGATGATCATGGCTGGATGAGCCAAAACTGCAAGTTGGTGCACCGTCCGCGGGCTACTGCCGCGGGCTACCGTCCGCTGGCTACCGTCCGCGGGCTACCGTCCGCGGCTAGTCCGACGCCGGTGGGTGCCTCGTCGCGGGGCCCGAATACCGGGGTTGGCCGAAGCGGCGGAGCTCAGGCGCCGTTCGTCGCCGGGGACCGGGCGGTCGCGCCGTTCGCGGCTGGTGACCTGGCGGTGGCGGGCAGCTCCTTCAGCGCCTTGACCCGGGCGGCGCCGCCGTCGTCGAGGGCTCGCAGGAAGGTGCGGACGCGGTGGGGCTTGCGGATCGGCTCGCCGTGGCCGAAGCAGATGACCTCCGGCTCGAGGTCCATCAGGCGACGCAGCGACTCCCGGTTCCGGGCGTGGTCGTGGACGAGGAACCGGTAGGGCTCCGCGAGGCCGTGCTGGAGGGTGAGGGGGTTCCGGTGGAAGAGGACATCGCCGAGGACGAGAGCCCGGTCATCCTCGCGCCAGAAGGCCAGGTGGCCGGGCGTGTGGCCCGGGGTCTCGACCACGGTGAAGCTGCCGAGGGTGTCGCCGTCCCGGAGGGCCCGAGCGACGGGGTGAGGGGGTCCGCCGAGTCTTCCCGCCACGCGGACCCAGGCAGGCGCAGGATCGGGATGGAGCAGGCTCAGGTCGCCGGTCTCGACGGCCTTCCGGTCCCCGGCGCCACACCAGAGGGGGATGTCCAGCGCTTCGCAGATCCCGTGGGCCCCGCCCTGGTGGTTGAAATGGCCGTGCGTCAGGGCGATGCCCCCGATCCGTCGGTCGCCCAGCGCGTCCAGGATCCGACCGACCGTCATCTGCCCGCCGGCATCGACCAGCACGTCGTCGAGCAGATAGACATTGACCAGGTCCAGCGGGAAGAGCGCCAGCCGGTACAGCCCGGGTACAACCTCCTGGAACGCGGCCATGGGAGGAAGATGGGGGCGGCGGCCCGAGCGGGACAAGGATCGGAGCCGGCCTTCGAGGATCGAGGATCGGGGATCGAAGCCCCTCCGGAGCCGTCGTTCAGATGGGCCGGTGCCGCGGACCGTGCGGATTCGGCACAG
>CAYMLW010000255.1:0-6507 GCA_964391035.1 uncultured Gemmatimonadaceae bacterium | reverse complement strand
TCACGGTGCTGCCCGTGGCGGTGTTCCCATCGCCGAAGTCCCAGTCGTAGCCCGAGATCGAGCCATCGCTGTCGCTCGAGCCGGTGCCGTCGAAGCTGCACGACAGGTCCGTGCACGAGTACGTGAACGACGCCGTGGGCGGGCTGTTCGTATCCCCGCCGGTGGCCGCGCTGACCGCCGCGTAGACGTTGATCCGCCCGGCGCCGAACTGGTCGTCGGTTCCCGAGGCGCCCAGGTCGTCGGCGGTGCTCTTCATATTCGACAGCTTGCCGTCGTCATCGGCCACGCCGAGGACGTGGAGCAGCGCGCCGAGCCCGGCGGCCTGCGGCGAAGCCATCGACGTGCCGGCCAGGAACGCATAGCTGCTGGAGCTCTCGTTGTACGACGACAGGATATAGCTGTAGCCGTCGCCGTTCTCGTTGTCGCCGCCCGGGGCCGCGATCTCGACCTCGGGCCCGAAGTTCGAGTAGCTGGCCAGGTTGTCGCCCCAGTCGGTGGAGCTCACGGCCACGCACTCGGGCCATGCGGCCGGATACGAGACGGCGCCGCCGTCGTTCCCCGCGGCACAGAAGGGCAGCACGTTGTTGCTCCGGGCGTACTGGAGCGCCGACTGGGTGGCGGTCGAGCCGCTGCCGCCGCCCAGGCTCAGATTCAGCACGTGGGCGCCGTTGTCCACCGCCCACACGATGCCATCCGCGATGGCCGAGCTGGGACACCCGTACCCGAACGGGCCCGGGTTTGACTGGCCGCACACCTTGGCAATGGCGAACGTCACGCTGCCGGTGTAGGCCACGCCGCCCACGCCGATGCCGTTGTCCGTGCTCGCCGCGGCGATCCCGGCCACGTGCGTGCCGTGCCCGTTGTCGTCCTCCGCGTTCGAGTCGCCGGCGAAGAAGTCGTACTGGGCCGCAATCCGGCCCGTCAGCTCCTCGTGGTCGTTCCGGATCCCGGTGTCCATGATCCCGATCCGGGCCGAGCCGTTCGAGCTCGCCAGCGCTTCCACCGCCTCGCGCCAGTCCATGTCGGCGTCCGCAGCGCCGGTGGACGCCAGAACGTTGCCCTGGCTGTCGTAGATGCTGCCGTCGTTGTCCAGGTCCCACTTGTAGCCGATGTACGGATCGTTCACCGGCATCACCGCCGGGTCGCCGAACGTCCGGATGTAGTCCGGCTCGGCGAACTCGACGTTCGGGTTATTGGACAGCGCGCGGGCGATTCGGACTTCCTTGCCCGCCGGGACGCCCAGCACCTTGATGCCGAGAACGAGATCCCGCTCGAGCTCGGCGCCGGCTCCGCGGGCCACGGCCGCCGCATTGGCGCCCGGCGCGAAGCGGGCGAGGACGCGGCCCTCGACGAAGGCGTCGGCCTGGCCCGGGCCCTGGGACAGGGCGGGGACGGCGGCCGTCAGGCCGGATTCAGTGGGACCGACCGGCTGGTCGGCGCATGCCGCCAGCCCGATGCCGGCGACGAGAGTGAGCGCAGCCAGCACGGATAGATGCCGGTGCGCCCGGGAGGGTGACGCGGTCATTCAGACCTCCTGTACAGGAAAGTGGTGAAACGAATGGGGGTTGGTCCATCTAGAGGCGACGCTGCCCCTGCGTACCCGGGGGCGGGTCACCTACCATATGCGCCCGTATCCTGAAGCGAAAGACTGCTCCGCTTGACGCCGGGCCCGGCCCGCCCTCACCATCACGGCCAGCATGGGCTCCGGTTGGCGCGGCCTGTGCAGCGAATCCGTACCTGCCGTCGAGCCCATGGCGAGCGGCCGCTATGGCCGGCCCCGACCGGCTCGCGTGCCGACCTCACTTCGAATACAGACAGGATCCCGATGCGGCTGATAGAGTGCGTACCGAACTTCTCGGAAGGGCGTGACCCGGAGATCATCGACGCCATCGCGGAGAGCATCCGCGCCGTCGAGGGCGCGAAGCTCCTCGACGTCGATCCTGGCGAGTCCACGAACCGGACGGTGATGACCATCGCCGGCGAGCCGGAGGCCGTACTGGAGGCGGCCTTCCAGGGCGCGAAGACGGCCTACGAGCTCATCGACATGCGGGAGCACGCGGGCGAGCACCCACGCCTCGGCGCCGTGGACGTGGTGCCGTTCGTGCCCATCTCCGAAGTGACCATGGAGGAGTGCGTCGAGCTCTCCCGTCGGTTCGGCCGGCGAGTGGGCGAGGAGCTCGGCGTGCCGGTCTACCTCTACGAGGAGGCGCAGGCCCAGGAGCACCGGAAGGCCATGGCCCAGATCCGGACGGGCGAGTACGAGGGCCTCGCGGAGCGGATCACCCAGCCCGAGTGGAAGCCCGACGTCGGGCCCGCCGAGTTCGTCCCCCGCTCCGGGGCCACCGTCACGGGCGCACGGTTCTTCCTGATCGCCTACAACGTGAACGTGCTGGGGACCCGGAACCAGGCACACCGGCTGGCGCTGAACGTCCGGGAGCAGGGCCGCACGGTGGAGGGGCTCGACGGCGAGCCGGTCCAGCAGCCCGGGTACTTCGAAGACGTAAAGGGGATCGGCTGGGAGCTCGAGGAGTTCGGCCTGGCCCAGGTCTCCATGAACCTGGACAACTACCGGGTCAGCCCCATCCACGAGGTGTTCGAGGCCATCAGGCGCGACGCCGCCGAGCTCGACCTGGGCATCGCCGGCAGCGAGATCGTGGGCCTCGTCCCCCTCGAGGCCATCCTCATGGCCGCCGACTACTACATGGAGAAGGAGAACCTCTTCATCATCGGCGAGCGCCAGAAAGTGCGACTCGTCATCGACCGGCTCGGCCTCTCATCCATCCACCCGTTCGACCCCGATGAGAAGATCATCGAGTACATGATCGAGGGCGAGGAGGACGGGCCCCTCATCCGGAAGAGCGTGCGGGGCTTCGTCGAGGCCGTCGGCGCCCGGAGCTCCGCGCCCGGCGGCGGCTCCGTGGCAGCGCTCATGGGCTCCCTCGGCGCCGCCCTCGGCGCCATGGTCGGCTGGCTCACGTACGGCCGCCGGAAGTACGAGCATCTCGACGCCGGCATGCGGGAGCACCTGCCCCCGCTCGTCGAGCTCCAGGAGGAGCTGCTCCAGGCCGTCGACGCCGACACCGACGCCTTCGCCGACTACATGAAGGCGATGCGGATGCCGAAGGACACCGACGAGCAGAAGACCGCCCGGAAGGCGGCCATGCAGGAGGGGCTCAAGACCGCCACCCGGGTCCCGCTCCGCACCATGGAGCTGGCCGACCGGGCCTGGGACCCCATCCTCGAGATCGCCCGGGTGGGACAGTTCTCGTCCCGGTCCGACGTCGAGGTGGGTGCCAAGGCCCTCGAGGCCTGCCTCTACGGCGCCTACCGGAACGTGGTCATCAACCTCGGCGACATCGACGACGAGACCTTCAAGGCGGAGACCGAGGAGCGGGCCCGGGCGCTGCTCGAACGCGGCGCCCGGAAATTCCCGGAGATCCAGGACATCATCGAAGACCGAACCGGCGACGTTTAGAACCGCGGCCGCTTCGCGGGCTGACGCCCGCTCCGCTGTTCGGTCGGTCGCTTCGCTCCCTGTTCGGCCGGTCGCACCTGCGGCGCTCCCTGTTCGGTCGGGCGCTGTCGCACCCTGTTCGGTTGCCCCTCACCCTCCCCCCGAACAGCGAGCGCGGTACGCGCGAGCGTCCGAACAGCGAGGCGCGAAGCGCCGACGCGGCCCAACAGCGCCGAGCGGAGCGACGGCGCGGCCGAACAGTGAGGGCCGAACGGCCCGAACGGCCGAAACATGACCATTGCCCGCCGTTAGTGGGAATCGCATCGTAATAGAGCGAAGCCCACGGGTTCCCCTTCGCCCCGCGGGTCATGGATCAGCTCAAGCAGATCATCCTCGAGATCCACCGCCGGTCCCTCTGGCAGGTCCTCGGCATCTACATCGTCAGCGCGTGGGTCATCTGGCAGGTGATCGGCTCTATGTACGAGTGGATGGGCCTGCCGGACTGGGTCCCGCCTACGGCGCTGATCATGCTGCTCGTCGGATTGCCAGTCGTGCTTGCCACTGCATTCGTGCAGGAGGGCCTGCCCGGGCTCGCCCCTGGAAGCGAACGGGAAGCCGGGGTGGGCGAGTCCGAGCCCGCTGAGACGAGCGGGGCGGAGGCTGCCTCCGGTCGGGGCGAACGGCCGACCGGTCGCCCGTTCCTGACCTGGAACCGTGTGGTGGTGGTCGCCGTCCTTGCCTTCGCCGGCCTCGGTGTGGCCGCGTCCGGCTTCATGGGGATGCGGGCGCTCGGGATCGGCCCGGCGGCCACCCTGATCTCCAGCGGCGAGCTCGAGGCCCGAGACCCCATCGTGCTCGCCGATTTCGCCGGCACCGCTGGCGATTCGACCCTCGGCGAAATAGTCACGGAAGCGCTCCGGATCGACCTGGCCGAGTCTCCGATCGTCCGCCTGGTCCCGGCCCGGCAGATCCGGGACGCGCTCGAACGAATGCGACGGGACCCGACGGCCCGGCTCGATGAATCCACGGCCCGGGAGGTCGCGCTGCGCGAAGGTCTGAAGGCGGTGCTCACCGGCGAGGTCCGGGAGGCCGCGGGATCCTACATCCTCACGGCGAGACTGGTCACGCCGGACTCGGGCCGGGATCTGGCGGCGTTCCGGCAAACGGCAGCGGATTCGGCCGCACTCATCCCTGCCATCGATGCCCTGTCGGAGGAGATCCGGGAGGAGGTGGGCGAGCCACTGGCGTCGGTGCGCTCTGCCGAGCCGCTGGAACGCGTGACCACCCCGTCCCTCACTGCGCTCCGGCTGTATTCCCAGGGCATGTACGAGGAAGCGATCGCGGTGGATTCGACATTCGCCATGGCATGGCGGAAGCTGGCCGTGAGGCTGTCGAACAACGCCCTGTCCAGGACCCGGCAGCTCGAGGCCGCGACCCGGGCGTACGAGCTGCGTGACCGCCTGGGTCCCCGGGAGCGAGGGCTGGCCGAGTTCGAGTACCACACGGACGTCACGGGCGACTGGGACAGGGCGGAACAGGTCCTCCGGACCGTGGCGGCCGCCTTTCCCGACGACCCGACCGCCCACAACAACCTTCGGTTCATCTATCTGGTTCGTGGGGACTATGAACGGGCGATGGAGGAGGGGCGGAAGGCGCTCGAGACCGGCCCGACCGCACTATACTTGAGAGCCATCGTCCTCCTCGAGCGCCGCATGGGCCATCCCGAGCGGGCGCTGGCGCTACTCGACTCCGTGGAAGCCACGTTCCCGGACTCCACCAGTCCGGCCCTGCAGCGTGCGAGCTTGCTCGCGGCACTGGGCCGCTACGAGGAGTCGGATTCGGTGGCCGCACGGGTGCGGCAGTACGGCGGCGAGCTGATACCGGCCAACATGAGATCGCTGCTGCGCAGGTCATCGAATGACGCGGTCCGGGGACGCCTGAGGGAGGCGTTGAACCACCTGGACGAGCTGGGCGCGCTGGTCCGGGCGTCGCCGTACGCGGAGCTGCTGAAAGCCGAGTGGATCGAGGGGGCGTCGACCCGCGCGAGCTGGCTGGCAGGCCTCCTGGGTGACACCGCCCGTGCCGCGCTGGTCCTCGAACAGGCCCTCGCCGAGATCCCGATCGACTCGCTCCCGCCCCTGGACCGACCCTATGGCGACCTGGCGTACGGATTCGCCTACGCCGGCGACCTCGAGCGGGCGCTCCGGTACGCGGCGGCCTATGACAGCGTCTCGCCGGGCCACTGGTCCCACGGCGACGGCCAGTTCAGCCCCGCCCTGGTCGCCCGGGGTATCGTAGCGCTCCGGCAGTCCCGTCCCGACGAGGCGCTGTTGCATTTCCGACGGATGAACGAGGGGCTCATCGGCTGCCAGGACGACTGCGCGCTCCCCCTCATGGCCCGGGCCCACGAGCTGGCCGGTCGACCCGACTCCGCGATCGCGATCTACGAGCGCTACCTGCGCAACCTGGAGGAGAAGGGCCAGGGCCACAGTCCATTGTATCTCACCACGACCCTGCAGCGGCTTCCGGTCCTGTACGAAGCCCGCGGCGACCGTGACAAGGCCGCACGGCTCTACGCCCGGTTCATCGACCTCTGGCAAGACGCCGATCCCGAGCTCCAGCCCCGGGTCGAGGCGGCGCGACGGGCGCTGGAACGGCTGACGGCGGAGGGGTAGCCGGGCCGCTCGCGCCCGCCGCGCTCGCTCTTCGGACAGTCCCTTCGCTCCCTGTTGGACCGCATCGGCGCTTCGCGCCTTGCTTTCGGACGGGCGCTACGCGCCCTGTTCGGACGCACCGCACCACCCCCACCGGGCGCTGCGGCAGGCGCTCAGGCGGCCGGCCGGGCCGGAGCGAAGCGGAGGCCGCCGAAGGCGCGAGTCGAGGCGCACAGCGCCGCGACCCCGAACAGCGCCGAGCGCAGCGAGGCGCGTCCGAACAGCGAGCCCGCAGGGCGAGCGGCCGAACAGTGAGGGCCGAACGGCCCGAACGTCCGAACAGTCGAGCCCGCAGGGCGAGCGGCCGAACAGTGAGGGCCGAACGGCCCGAACGTCCGA
>CAYMLW010000254.1:0-6511 GCA_964391035.1 uncultured Gemmatimonadaceae bacterium | reverse complement strand
GTGTTCAACATCCTGCTCCAGGTGCTCGATGACGGTCAGCTCACGGACAATTACGGCCGGGTCATCGACTTCAAGAACACGGTCCTGATCATGACGTCGAACCTGGGCGCCCGGGACATCAGCACGGGGAAGGCGACGCTCGGCTTCCATCAGCGAGACTCGGAGACGACCTACGAGCGGATGCAGAGCAAGGTCACCGAGGAGATCGAGCGGGCGTTCAACCCCGAGTTCCTGAACCGGGTGGACGAGACGATCGTCTTCCATCCGCTGAGCAAGGAACAGATCGGGGACATCGTGCATATCATGCTGAAGGAGGTCCGGGAGCGGCTCGAGGAGGAAGAGCTCACGATCCAGCTCACGGAAGAGGCGGTGGACTTCCTGGTGGAGAAGGGCTATGACGAGAAGTACGGTGCACGCCCACTCCGCCGCGCGATCCAGCGGTATCTGGAGGATCCGCTGTCGGAGAAGATCCTGGTGCAGGAGTTCTCACCGGGTGATCAGGTCGAGGTGGATTTGGCGGAATCCGGGGACGCCCTGGAGTTCCGCGTCCCGTCTTCCAGCACGACATGACTGAACGCGTACGACAGAAGATCCAGGGGGCGGCCGCAGGGATGGCCGCCTTCCTGATGTTGATGGGCACGACGCCGGCCTCCCCGCAGGAGCCGGTGGCCATGGAGCCCGTCCGGGTCGAGGCCATCGAGGTCCGCGGAGCCGAGCGGATCGAGGAGGACGTGGTCCTGTCGACGGCCGGGATCCAGCTCGGCGACGAAATCACGTTCCGGGAAATCCAGGAGGCGATCCGCAGCCTCTGGAACACGGATCAGTACGCGGACGTGGCGGTGTACGCGGAGGAGATCGACCCCACCGACGTGGATTCGCCGGTCCGCCTCATCATCGAGGTCGAGGAACAGCCGCACGTGGCCTATGTCACGTTCCGCGGCCTCGAGCACGTCCGCTCGAGCACGGTCCGGGACAGCGTGGGGCTGCGGGCCGGCCAAGCGTACGACCCGGCCCGGATCACCGAGACGGAGTGGCTCGTGCGGGAGCTGCTCGCAGAGAAGGGGATCCGGCTGCGCGAGATCGAGCACCGCCTGGAGCCGGTGGAAGGGGTCGAGGGCGAGTACCGGCTGATCTTCGACGTCGATGAGGGCTCCCGGGTCGCCATCGCGGAGGTCGTGTTCCACGGTAACGAAGTCTTCGACGACGACCGTCTCGAGGGCGCGATGCTGACCCGAGAGGAGGGCTTCCTCTGGAACCGGTCGGGCCTCTTCGACGAGCAGGAGCTCCGGATCGACCTGCGGGAGAACCTGCCGACCTTCTATGGCCGGCACGGCTACATCGACTTCGAGGTGCTGGGCGACACCCTGATCGTGGATCCCACCACGGGGAAGGCGCGCCTCGAGATCGAGGTCGACGAGGGACCGCTCTATCGCCTGGTCGACTTCGATATCCGGGGCAACCGCCAGTTCCCGACGGACGAGCTGCGACAGTACTACGAGAGCGCACGCGGCGGGCTGCTCTCGGGCTTCGGGATCGGCGGAATCGGTGCGGAGGAAGGCCAGGTCGCCACGGAGCAGCCCGTCTTCAACCGGGCGCGCTTCGACCAGGCCACCGAAGACGTACGACAGCTCTACCGCAACAACGGGTACCTGTACGCCCAGGTCGCTCCGTACGTGGAGCGGATCGCGACGGGGGATGGGAAGCCGGCCGTTCGGGTGGGGTGGGATGTGGTGGAGCGGGAGCCGGCGTACGTGAACCGGGTGGCCATTGTCGGGAACACCCGGACCCACGAGGACGTCATCCGGGACCGGATCTTCGTGGTCCCCGGCGACGTGTACAACGAAGATGCCCTGATCCAGAGCTACCGGAGCGTGATGGGCCTCGGCTTCTTCGAGGAGCCGCTCCCCACGCCGCGAATGGAGCAGCGTGACGACGACGACATCGACGTCATCTTCGAGGTCGAGGAGAAACAGACCGGCTCGTTCAACTTCGGCACGACGATCGGCGGCTGGGGCGGACTCGCCGGATTCGTGGGCTTCGATGAGCCGAACCTCTTCGGCCAGGCCAAGACCGGGCACCTCCGCTGGGAGTTCGGCCGGCGCTACAACAATTTCTCGGCGAGCTATACCGACCCGGCCGTCCGGGGCACGCAGGTGAGCGGATCGTTCTCGGTGTTCAGCACCAAGCAGAACCGCTTCTTCAACTTCCCCGAGGGTGAGCGACGCAACACCGGCTCTTCGGTCCGTTTCGGCTTCCCGATGCCCATGGACCGGCGCTACAGCCGGGTGTTCCTGGGCTACCAGCTGTCGTACACGGCGTACGAGAACTTCGGCGACGAGGCCGGCGACATCTTCACGCTGCCGCCGGGGCTGCTGAGCACGGTGTCGCTGACCCTCATGCGCAACACCCTGGACAGCCCGCTCTTCCCGACATCCGGTACGCGCCACGAGTTCACGGCGGAACTGAGCGGCGGACCGCTGGGCGGCGATGGCGACTTCCAGAAGTACACCGCCTCGGGTCAGTGGTGGGCTCCCGTGGGCCAGTTCGGCGGCAACCAGGTGGGCGTCCGGCCCGTCCGGATGTCCCTCGGACTGCAGGCCGAGGCCGGCGGGATCTTCGGCGATGCATCGAACTTCCCCTTCGAGCAGTTCTGGATGGGCGGCGTGCAGTTCGGCCAGCGGCTGCGCGGCTACGAAGAGACGACCATCACCCCGCTCGGCTACATCCCGCGGAACACCGCCGGCGGGGTGCGTCTGTCGGATCGGCTCGGGAAGGCGTACGTTCGGCTGAGCGCCGAATACGCGATCCGTTTCAACAGCAACATCTCGGCGTCGGCGTTCGCGGACGCGGGGAGCCTGTGGAGCGATCCGCTGGCGGTGAATCCCACCCGCCTCTTCCGGGGCGCGGGGATCGGGATCCAGCTCGTGACGCCGTTCGGACCCATGGGGCTGGACTACGGGTATGGCTTCGACAAGGCCGAACCGGGGTGGCAGCTCCACTTCACGTTCGGCCAGCAAGGATATTGAGCGTTCGAAAGGTGGTTGCAGGATGAAGATGTTCGTGCGTACGACCCTGGCCCTCCTGGGCCTATGGATCGCGGGGACCGGGGCGATCGAGGCCCAGCAGGTCTCGATCGTCTACCTGGACTCGGAGCGGCTCCGGCGCGAGGCCCCCGGCCTCCAGCAGGCGAGCCAGCAGATGCGCCAGCGGATGGCCATCCTCGAGGCCCAGGCCGACAGCGCGCTGGCCCCGCTCCAGCAGGAACTCCAGCAGATGCAACGGGAGTACCAGCAGCAGCAGGGCATGATGACAGCGGAGACGCGGCAGACGCAGCAGCGGGCGCTCCAGTCCAAGCAGGCGGAGCTCCAGCAGGAGGGGTCCCAGTGGGAGCAGCGGGCGGCCCAGCTGCAGAACGAGATCCTCGGCCCCGCGCTGTCCGAGATCAACACCGTGATCGATCAGCTCCGCGAGGAGCGTGGCTACGCGTTCATCCTGGACGCGGCGGCGGGTGGAGTCGTGGCGGCCGATCCGGCGCGCGACATCACCGGCGAGGTCCTGCAGCGACTGCAGACGCGGGACAACCAGGGTTCGTGACGCCCGGACTAGCCGGGAGCGCGGAGGGGAAGCCGTGAAGGCTTCCGAGATCGCGCGACTGCTGGATGTCGAACTGGAAGGGGGAGCCGACCCGGAGATCACGGGCGCGGCTCCCCTCGACCGTGCGGGCCCTGCCGACTTCTCGCTGGTGGCACGCGGGCGATACCTGAAAGACGTGGCCGCGTCGGAGGCCGGCCTACTGCTCGTCCATGCAGAGCTCACGGACCGGGCCTCGTTCGACCGGCCCCACGTGATCCTGGGGGACGTGCAGGCGGCGCTGGTCGAGATCCTGCCGCGTCTCTATCCCGACCACGACCGACGGCCGGACCCCGGCATCCACGCGTCCGCGGTGGTGGCCGACAGCGCCGCCCTCGGCCGGGATGTGGGCATCGGGCCGGGTGCCGTGATCGAGGCCGGGACCGAGATCGGCGACGGTGTTCACATCGGGGCCCATTGCGTGGTCGGAGCGGGCTGTACGGTGGCCGAAGGTACGATCCTGCATCCCCACGTCACCCTCTACCCGGGCACCGAGGTCGGTCCCCATTGCGAGATCCACAGCGGCTCCCGGATCGGCGTGGACGGTTACGGCTACGCGGAGGTCGGTGGCGTGCCCCGGAAGATCCCGCAGGTCGGACGCTGCGTGATCGGCGGGCACGTGGAGATCGGGGCCAATGTAGCCATCGACCGGGGCTCCATCGGCACGACGGAGATCGGCGACTACGTCAAGATCGACAACCTGGTGCATATCGCCCACAATATCCGGATCGGGGCCGGGTCCATGATCACGGCGCAGGTGGGCTTCGCCGGCAGCACCACCGTCGGGCGAGGCGTCCAGTTCGGCGGCCAGGCGGGGATCGCGGGCCACCTCACCATCGGCGACGGGGCGACCATTGCCGGCCAGGCTGGCGTGTTCGGCGATATCCCGGCGGGCGAGACGTGGAGCGGCTACCCTGCCCGGCCGCACCAGAAGGCGCTCCGCATGCAGGCGAACCTGTCCCGACTCGCCTCACTCCGGGACCGGATGCGACGACTGGAAGAACAGCTCGAGGGACTGAAGAACGGATGAGCGATCCGCAGCAGCAGACCATCGGCGGCACCACGGCGCTGGAGGGCCACGGGATCCACACCGGCCAGCCGGCGACGATCCGTTTTCATCCGGCCGATCCGGACACCGGCATCCGGTTCCGCCGGGTGGATCTCGACGGGGATCCCGAGGTCCAGGCGGCGCTCGACAACGTCCAGGGCACGGAGCTAGGTACGACGCTGGCCGAGGACGGCACCGGGGTGCGGACCGTGGAGCACGTCCTGGCCGCCGTGGCCGCCCTCGCGATCGACAACGTCCGGATCGACCTCGACGGGCCCGAAGTCCCGATCATGGACGGCAGCTTCCAGCCCTTCCTGGACGCTCTCCAGGGGGTCGGGATCGAGAGGCAGGACGCGGAGGCCCGGCTCTGGGAACTGTCCAAGCCGGTGAGCGTGGACGGCCCCAACGGCGGCCACTACGTCTGCGCCCCGGCCAACGACCTGCGGATCTCGGCCACCATCGAGTTCGACCACCCCGCCGTCGGCCGCCAGTTCGCGTCCTTCAACATCGATGACACCTTCGGCGACGAGCTGGCCCCGGCCCGCACGTTCGGGTTCCTGCGGGACCGGGAGGCGCTCGAGAAGCGAGGTCTGGGCCAGGGGGCGTCGCTCGAGAACACGGTGGTGCTGGACGATGACGGCGTCGTCGCCGGCATCGAGCTGCGGTTTCCCGACGAGTTCGTGCGGCACAAGATCGGGGACCTGGTCGGGGACCTGGCTGTCCTCGGGGGGCGCGTCCGGGGCCATATCGTGGCGGAGCGGCCGTCCCACGCCGGGAACCTGCTGCTGGCCCGGGCGATTCGGGGCTCCGCGCGCCGGGGCGAGCGGGGCGTGGTCGACGTGACGAAGATCATGGAGTACCTGCCGCACCGCTTCCCGATGCTGCTGGTCGACCGTGTGGTCGAGTTCGAGACCGGAAAGCGGATCGTGGGGATCAAGAACGTCACCATCAACGAGCCGTTCTTCCAGGGCCACTACCCGGGCCACCCGATCATGCCGGGGGTGCTCATCATCGAGGCGATGGCCCAGGTGGGGGGGCTCCTGCTGCTGGACGTGATCGAGAACCCGGAGGACAAGGTCGTCTACTTCATGACCATGGACAAGGTGAAGTGGCGCCGGCCGGTGGTCCCGGGCGACCAGCTGGTGTTCGAGCTGGAGATGCTCCAGTACCGTCGACACACGTGCAAGATGAAGGGGCGAGCCTACGTCGAGGGACAGCTGGTGGCGGAAGGCGAGTTCATGGCCCGGATCATAGATCGCTGATGGGGGAGGACACGCTGCAGACGGGAACGACGCCCTGGTCGGGGATCCATTCCTCGGCAGTGATCCATGATGGCGCGGAGCTGGCCCCCGACGTGGAGGTGGGGCCCGGCGCCGTGATCGGGCCCGGTGTCGTGATCGGCCGGGCGACCAGGATCGGCTCGAACGCATTGATCGAGCGGGACACGATCGTCGGCGAGGAGTGCGTCATCCATCACGGGGCGGTGCTGGGCACCGACCCACAGGACCTCAAGTACGAGGGCGAACGCACCGAGCTGGTGGTAGGGGACCGGACGGTCATCCGGGAATACGCGACGCTCAACCGCGGCACCCGCACATCGGGGCGCACGTCGCTGGGCTCCGACTGTCTGATCATGGCGTATGTCCACCTGGCCCACGACTGTCATATCGGCGACCACGTGATCCTGGCCAATTCCGTGAACATGGGCGGACACGTGACCATCGGCGACTGGGCGATCGTGGGCGGCCTGACGGCCATCCATCAGTTCGTCCGGATCGGCGCCCACGCCTTCGTGGGCGGCGCCTCCCGGGTGCCCATGGACGGGGCGCCGTA
>CAYMLW010000253.1:1033-6521 GCA_964391035.1 uncultured Gemmatimonadaceae bacterium | reverse complement strand
TCCGCCGCTACGCCTGCCTCCACGCCTGCATCCTCGATCTCCTGTTCAGAAACGGGTAGGCTCTCGATGGAGCCAGCCGTAGAGCACCGGGAGCACCAGCAGGGTGAGGGCGGTGGAGGTCACGAGACCGCCCACGACGGCAATGGCCAGGGGGCGTTGGACCTCGGACCCGGGGCCGGTGGATAGGAGGAGGGGAATCAGCCCCAGGCTGGTGGTGGCGGCCGTCATGAGCACAGGACGCAGTCGGAGCATGGATCCCCGCTCCACAGCCTCCCGGATGGTGAGCCCTTCCTGTCCGTGGAGTTGGTTGAAGTAGGTGATGAGCACGAGCCCGTTCTCCACGGCGATGCCGAAAAGGGCAATGAAGCCCACGCTGGCCGGGACCGAGAGGGCCTGGCCGGTCACGAACAGGGCCACCAGGCCCCCGACCAATGCCAGCGGAATGTTGAGGAGGATGAGAAGCGCTTCCTTCACGCTGTTGAAGGAGGCGAAGAGCATGGCGAAGATGAGGAGTATGGTAATGGGCACGACAACAGAGAGGCGCCGGTTTGCCGCCTGCGCCAGCTCGAACTGGCCTCCGAAGCTGGTGAGGTATCCGGCCGGGAGATCCACTTCCCGGGCGATGGCCTCGCCGGCCTCCTCCACGAACGAGCCGATGTCCCTGCCCCGGACGTTGAGCTGGATGGTGATGTACCGCTGGTTGTCCTCCCGGGAGATCTGCCGCGGCCCGACGATGGCCTCGACCTCGGCCACCTGGTCCAACGGGACCAGCGTGCCGTCGGCGGCGTCCAGGAGGAGAGTGCGGACGTCGGCGGGACGGGCCCGATCCTCGGCCGTGTACCGAGCGAAGATGGTCCAACGGCGCTCCCCCTCGAAGAGCTGGCCGACTGCCGCTCCCCCGATGGCGGCGCGGATGGTCTCCTGGGCGTGGACCACAGGGATCCCGTAGCGGGACAGGGCGGCCCGGTCCAGACGGATCCGGAGTTGGGGCTGGCCGCTCACCTGGTCCACCTGGACCTCCGAAGCGCCCCGGATCTCCGCCAGCACCGCCGCGATCTCGTTCCCCTTCTCCAGGAGCACCTCCAGGTCGTCCCCGAAGACCTTCACGGCGATCTGCGCCTTGATACCGGTGAGCAATTCGTCCACCGACGCCGCGATGGGCTGCGTGAAGTTGAGCTGAACGCCCGGCACCCGGCCGACACGATCCTGCATGGCCAGTACCAGTGCCTCCCGGTCGTCGGTGGTTTCCCACTCATCGTCCGGCTTCAGGTCCACGAAGATCTCGGCACTGTTCACCGGATCGGCGTGGGCGCCGACCTCTCCGCGCCCGATGCGACTCACCACCTGAGTCACCTCGGGAAAGGTGAGGAACTGACGCTCCAGGCGTCCAACCACCTCCGTGGACTCCGTGAGGGCAATGGACGGGGCCATGGTGGCCCGGACGAGGAGGGTGCCTTCGTTCAGGGTGGGAATGAACTCCGTGCCGAGGAAGGGGAACACCAGGGCGCCAATGCCTATCACTACGGCCGTCCCGGCCAGAACAGGACCCCGGTGACCCAGGGCCCACCGGAGAAGGGGCCGGTACCCCCGCTGCAGCCAGCGTACGAGGGCGATCTCCCGGGCCCCGGAATCGCCCTCGGTCCCTGACATCTCCCCACCCGGCTCATCGCCCCTGGGCTTCCCCTCCACCGAGTCCTTTGTCTTTCGCCGTTTGAGGAGCGTGTAGGAGAGGACCGGCGCCACCGTAACGGAAAAGAGAAGGGAGCCCACCATGGCCAGAGCGATGGTGTAGGCCAGGGGCCGGAACATCGTCCCCTCCACGCCCTGCAGCGTGAAAAGGGGGAGAAAGACGATGATGACGATGGCGATGGCGAAGAACACGGGCCGTCCCACCTCGCGAGCAGCCCGGGCCACCAGGTGGACCGTGGCCTCCTCCGGGTCCGGGTCCTCCCGGAGCCACCGGAAAACGTTCTCCACCACGACGATGGCGGCGTCCACCATCATCCCGATGCCGATGGCCAGCCCGCCCAGTGACATGAGGTTCGCGCTGATACCGAGCTGAAGCATGAGGAAGAAGGTGAGGAGGATCGAAAACGGCAAAGAGAGGGCGACGATCACCGACGACCTGAGGTTCCCCAGGAACACCGCCAGCACCAGCACCACCAGCACCAGGCCCTGCCAAAGGGCTGTAGTCACGGTATTCGTTGCCCGCTGCACCAGCCCGGACTGCTCGTAGTACGGCACCAGCTCCACACCCTCGGGGAGGGCTGTTCGGATCCGGTCCAGCCGGTCCTCCACGCGCCCGATGACCGTGGAGGTGTTGGTCCCCAGCAGCTTCAACACGAAGCCCACCACCACCTCACCCTCTCCGTTGCGGGTCACAAGCCCGCGCCGGATCTCCGGCCCGATCTCCACCGTCGCCACGTCTGCCACCCGAATCGGTGTGTCCTCGCGGGTGTCGATGGTGATGGCCCGGATGTCCTCCAGCGACTCGGCGAGGCCGATGGAGCGGACGAGGTACTCCTCCCGGGCGACCTCCAGGTAGCTTGCACCCACGTTCAGGTTGTTCGACTCCACGGCTTCCAGGACCTGTCCCAGGGACAGCCTGTACTGGCGCAGGAGCTCGGGATCGACCTTAACCTGGTACTGCCGTACGTGGCCCCCGATGGAGAGCACCTCGGTCACACCCCGAAGGGTCTGGAGGTTCCGCTTGACGATCCAGTCCTGGATGGTACGGAGCTCCTCAAGGGTGTAGCGTCCGCCCTCATCGTCCAGATAGTAGAAGAGGATCTGCCCGAGCCCGCTGGAGATGGGGCCCATCTGTGGCTCGCCGAGCCCTGGGGGAATCTGCTCCCGGGCCTCCTGGAGCCGCTCGTTCACAAGCTGGCGGGCGAAATAGATGTCGGTGCCCTCCTCGAAGTAGACGTTCACCACGGACAGCCCGAAGTTGGACACCGAGCGGACCTGCTCCAGGCCCGGGAGGCCGTTCATGGTGACCTCCACGGGGTAGGTCACGAGCTGTTCCACTTCCTCCGGCGCCAGCCCTTCGGTTTCGGTGAATACCTGCACCAGGGCGGGGGAGATGTCGGGATAGGCGTCCACGGGGAGCCGGGTGTAGGCCCAGGCCCCGGCCCCCAACACCACCATCGTCGCCACCAGGACGAAGAGCCGCTGCCGAAGCGCGAAGTTGATGAGCTTGTCGATCATGATGGGCGCCTCAGTGTCCGTGACCGCCGAACTCGCCCTTGGCCAGTTCGGACTTCAGCGTGAACCCACCCGCCACCACCACCGCCTCTCCGGAATCCAGGCCCCGCGAGATCTCCACCAGGCCACCGGGAAGCTCCCGGCCCATTTCCACGAGCCGGGCCGTGAACTCACCGGGCTCCTCCCCTGGAACCCAGACCATGGTCGAGCCTTCCACCGTCTGCACCGCGTCCCGGGGAACGGCCACGACGCCGGGCCCATCCTCCTCCATGCGAACATGGGCCGTAGCGAACATGCCCGGCTTCAGAGCTTCATCGGGGTTCTCGATCTCGACCCGCGCCCGAACCGTCCTCCGGGCTTCATCCAGGATGTCCCCCACGTAGACGATCTCCCCGGGGAACACCCGGCCCGGCCAGGCCGCCGTCGTCACCTGCACCGCCTGTCCCCGGCGTACCCGGGAGAGATCCCGTTCGTAGATGTCCAACTCGATCCAGACCCTGGACAGGTCCGCGACGGTGAAGAGTTGGTCATCGGGGCTCACCACTTCGCCCCGCCCCACTCGCCGAACTACAGCCACACCCTGGTAGGGAGCGGTCAGGTCGAAATGCCCACCGTCTCCATGGAGGTCGGCCCCCAATACACGCAAGCGTTCCTGGGCGCTTCGGAGCCGCGCCTGCATGCGGCGGAACTCGGCCTCGGCGTCCAGGAGCTCCCGCCGGCTCGATATCCCCTGGGCTTCCAGGCGCTGTTCCCGCTGAAAGTTCTCCCCGGCGATGGCCAAGAGCGCTTCGGCTTCGTCCATCTCCGCCCGGATCGAGCCCACCTCCGGGCTCTCCAGGTGGGCCAACACCTGGCCCGCCTGGACGCGGGAGCCTTCCTCGGCTTCGAGTTCGATCACACGTCCTTCCGTCTTCGGACCGATATGGCTTACGCGGTTCTGGTCGTAGGTGATTCGGCCCGTCACCTCGAGCGCGTGGGCAGACACACCCTCCGCAGCGCCCACCACCACATCGCTCAGAGCCAGCGCGGCGGAATCCAGATGCACGGTCAGGGTGCCCTCGGCGGCTTCGTCGTCGTGCCCGTCTTCAGCCGACGGGCTGGCCGAGCCGCTGCCGCAGCCGGCGGCCAGGAGTGCGAGTAGCATCCATCCCGCGAAAAAAGTGGAGCGTTGCGTCTTCATATCCTTCGTCGTCTCCTTGGTCATCGGAGCCCCCCCTCGTCGGAAGCGGGGGTCAGGTTGTCGAGATTGTCACCGGTGGCCGCCCGGAGCGCGGCCCACGCCCGGCGGTGCCGGGCCCAGGCATCCCAGTAGCCGAGTTCAGCGTCGAGAAGCTGGTTCCTCAGGAGAAGAAGGGCTTCCAGATTGAGCTTCCCCTCGGTGTAGGCGGTCTCCAGGAGAGCCTGGTTCCGGGTGGTCGGTTCCAGAACCGACGTCGCATAGATGTCGAACTCGCTACTGGCCGCTCTGTAGGCCTGGAGAGCGTCCCGCACCTCGGCCCGGACCTGGAGCAACGTTCCCTCAAGGCGGAGGTTGGCAGCACGGAGCTCCGCGTCCCTGCGGAGCCTGAGTCCCTGGTTCCGGTCAAAGAGAGGCAGCGAGATAGAGAATCCGATCCCCCAGAGCGGGTCCGCTCCCGCCTCATCCCGCTCGGCGATCCCCTGGAGGCGGAGGTTCGGTAGCGCCTCGCGGGTGGCGAGTTGCCCGAGAGCACGGGACCGCTGGACCTCGGCGGCGCCGGCCTCGATGTCGGGGCGCCTTTGAAGAGCCCGGACCACCAGGGCTTCTTCGGAGAGCGTATCGGGGGCGGACGGATGGGCTTCTTCGACATCCGTGGGCACCAGGGAGGTGCCGGGAGAGAGGCCCAGCAGCCTCGCAAGCTCGATCTCCGCAGTTCGGACAGCCCGCTCTTCTTCCAGCACCCGGGCCCGGCCGCGGCCCGACTCGATCGCCACGAGGTTGGCCTGCAGGGAGCTGACCTCTCCCTCGGCAAGCTGAATCCGGACGGCCTCCAGAAGACGCTGGTTCAGGTCTCGAATGTCCTCCGCCACTGCCCGTCTGCTGCGTGCTGCCCCGAACTCGGCGTACGCCGCCTCGACGTCGAGGAAGAGCCTCCGCCTGGCGTCCCGTACGTCCCCTCTGGCCGAGGCCGACCCGAAGCCAGCCGCTCGGGTACGCAGACCGGTCTGTCCGGCCCACTCGATTTCCTGGGAGAGCCGGGCATCGTATCGCCGGGAAGATCCGGAGGATAGGCTCCCGGGACTCTCGATCTCCAGCTCCGGGTTC
>CAYMLW010000253.1:0-1023 GCA_964391035.1 uncultured Gemmatimonadaceae bacterium | reverse complement strand
CGGTGACCCGGTCGCCTTCCGCCGCCTCGATTCGTTCGGTGACGGCGAGGTAATCAGGGTTCTGCCGCAGGGCGAGGGCGCGGGCCTCGGCCAGGGTCAGGGATAGGGCCAGGAGAGTTTCGGGGGCCCTTGGTGGTGGACGCTCCGGTACCTGCCCCCGAAGAGGAGAAACCACGAGAAGTCCGCCAAGCACAGCCCCGAGGATGTACGCTCGGTGCATGAAAGGATGCTCCTTGGGCCGGACGATGCAGCTCTCATGGGGCGGCCCGACCATGCCTGTCGGGCGCGACCCGCACGGAGGTCTATCGTCCGAGCGTGTTCGTTGTCTGGAAACGCGATTGGAGGTCCGCGACGCTCACGGGGATCCGTGTGCGATCAGGGTCGCGGACGGAGCGTCAGGCCCGGGGAGGATGGAAGAGGGGAGATGGGCTGTGGTCAGAGGGAGTGGCCACAAGCGAAAGAGCCGGGACGGCAACCTCCTCGATCAACGGTGGGTTCGCCGGCGGCGCGAGGAACGCCAGGCCGTGGTGATGCGTGCAGTGGTCCGCCCCCGTCCCGTGCTGGTGATCCGGCCCGTGCTCCTGGCCCGGAGCATCCGTGAGGTCCTCGTGGCCATGGTGGCCCCCACTGTGGGAAGCGTGGGTCAGGGCTTCGCTCACGGTTTCGTGGTGCACCGAACCATCGCGCACGACTCCCGCCACCGCTTCCACTGAGGCGGACAAAAAGCCGAGCAAGGTGAGAGCGGCCAGCAGCGGCCGCCTGGCTCGTGCCAGGGTGCGGGCAGAACGAATCATGGCCTCTTTGGACCCCGGGTGGATGGATTGGTTCCACGCCCGGGTGGCGGTGCGCTCAGCAGGTCGGAGAACGCCATTCGTTGTCCATGCTGAAACCGGAGGCATCGCTCACCGCTCCCCAACGAGCGCGCTGCCCTCATGATCTTTTACCTCGATCTCCATTCCCCGGAGCCGCAGGCTGTTGCCCACCACGCTCACCGAGCTGAAGGCCATGGCCAGAGCCGCCAGG
>CAYMLW010000252.1:0-6539 GCA_964391035.1 uncultured Gemmatimonadaceae bacterium | reverse complement strand
CGGCTGGCGGCTGACGGCTGGACCGGCGCGATGGGTCCCGGACCACGGTTCGGGCCCCGTGGGTTCCCCCCTGAGGCGGGGACCTGGACTTCAGGTCCCAGATCGTCGGTCCGGCCGCTCGTAGACGACCTCGCCGCCCACCACCGTAGCGGCTACGCCGACATCCCGGATCCCCGTGGGCTCGATCTCGAACAGGTTCTCCGAGAGGACCGCGATGTCCGCCAGCTTCCCGACCTCCAGGGTCCCGGTATCGGCCTCCCGGAAGCCGGCGAACGCCGCCCCACTGGTGTAGGCCCGGAGCGCCTCCTCGAGGGTGATCTTCTGGTCCGGGACCCAGCCATCGGGGTGGGCGCCATCGAGGGTCCGACGCGTAACGGCGGCGTAGATCCCCTCGAGGGGCGTGGGCGGCGCGACGAACCAGTCGCTGCCGAATGCGAGCCGGGCATCGGCATCGAGGAGCGAACGGAAGGCGTACGTCGTCCGCGCCCGCTCGGGGCCGATCACCTTCTCGGCCCAGCGGCCGTCGTCGATGGCGTGATAGGGCTGCATGCTCGGGATGACGCCGAGGGCCGCAAAGCGGGGGATGTCGTCGGGATCGAGGTGCTGTGCGTGCTCGATCCGGAACCGCCGGTCCCGGGGGCCGTTCTCGTCGACCACGCGCTCGTAGATGTCGAGGAGCAGCTCGTTGGCCCGGTCCCCGATGGCGTGGATCATGACCTGGAGTCCCGCGGCGTCGGCGCCCGCGATCCAGCGATGGAGGTCGTCCGGTTCGTTGACCAGCAGGCCCCGGTCATCGGGGGCATCGGTGAACGGCTCGTGGAACGCGGCGGTGTGGGAGCCGAGGGATCCATCGACGAAGCCCTTGAGCCCGCCGATGCGGAGCCAGTCGTCGCCGCGGCCGCGGGCGTCTACGGTGTCGTGGAGCAGCTCCCAGCTCGACAGCGGCACGGCCAGGCTGATCCGGGTCCGGAGCCGGTCATCGGCCCGGGCCCGGCGGTAGACGGAGAGGTCGCCCCAGCCGGCCATGTCGTGGACGGCGGTGACGCCCCGGGCCGCGACGTGGGTCATGGCGGTGTCGAGTGCCCGGTCGAGCATGGCGGGGCCCGGCTCGGGGATGGCCCCGCCGACGAGCTCCATGGCGTTGTCGCGGAAGAGGCCGGTCAGCTCGCCGCCGGCGTGGCGCTCGATGGCGCCGCCCTCCACCGGCGCCACGTCGGCGGTGACCCCCGCCGTCTCCAGCGCGGCGGTGTTGGCCAGCGCCATGTGCCCGTCCAGCCGGTTCACCCAGACCGGGTGCTCCGGCGTGACGGAATCGATCCACGCCCGGGTCGGCAGCTCGCCGCCCCAGCGCTCGTGGTCCCAGTTCCCGTTCGTGATCCAGGTCCCGGGCGGGACGGTCGCGGAGAAGTCACGGATCCGCGCCACGAACTCCTCGGGCGTATCGGCGTCCCGGAGCTGGACCGAGGCGAGGCCCAGCCCGCCGGTCAGGAAGTGGACGTGGGCGTCGATGAAGCCGGGTGTGATCAGGCCGTCGGCCTCGATCCGGCGGGTGGCCGGCCCGACCCAGGCGTCCATGTCCTCCCGGGAGCCCACCGCCACGATCCGGTCATCGACGACGGCCACGCCGCCGGCCCGGGGCGCGTCGTCCACCCCCGTCCAGACGTCACCCAGCAGGACGAGGTCGGCACCCTCCGGCGGTGGGGCATCGGCATCCGGTGCAGGCTCACAGGCGGTGGCCAGGAAGAGGGCGAGAACGACGGAGGTGGCGCGCATGGCAATTCGCAGTCGTAGTCGGGGCGTAGTCGGGGCGTAGTCAGGGCGTAGTCGTCCTCGGGCGGGGGCTTCGGCGGGCAACGTACGGCCGGGGGTCTCCCGCCCGCAATTCCCACCGGGCGGGCCCGGCTCCGGCCACGGCCCGGCTCCGGCCACGGCTCAGCGGACGAACTCGGCCCAGCCGACGGGGTGGAGCAGCACGGCCACACCAGAGCCGCATGCCGCCGCGCCGCCCAGGGCGAAGGCGTAGCCGACGAGGACGACCCGATCGACCGGCGCGAGGGGCATGGGGCTACCCGGCGAGAGCGCGCTTCAGGGCGGCGATGTGGGCCGGCGTGGTGCCGCAGCACCCGCCCACGATCCCGGCGCCGACCTCGACCAGCCCGGGCGCGTCCGCCGCCAGCGCCTCCGGTCCCAGGTCGTGGACCACCGCGCTGCCCTCCCTCCGCGGCGTACCCGCGTTCGGCCGGCAGAGCAGCACGGCGTCGAGCGCAGCCGCCCGGTATCGGCGCAGGATGTCGGCGTAGCCGGCGAGGTCGAGGTTCGAGCCGCAGTTGGCGCCGAGGGCGTCGGCGCCGGCGTCGAGCGCCGCCGCGGCCGCCTCCTCGGGCGACACGCCCATCATGGTCCGGGGGCCGACCTTCGTCGCGTCGAACGCCATGGAGGCGATGACGAAGGGCGCGCCGGCGGCGCGACCCGCCCGGACGGCGAGGACGAGCTCATCGAGGGCGGTCATGGTCTCGACGAGCAGCCCATCCGCACCGCCCTCCAGAAGCGCCTCCGCCTGCTCCCGGAACGCCGCCTCCACGGCGTCGGGGGAGTACTCGCCGAGGGGCTGGAGGAAGCCGCCGAACGGGCCGATATCGCCCACCACCCAGCGGTCCGGCCCTGCAACCTCCCGGGCCAGCGCCGCCGCCGCCCGGTTCAGCCTGGTGGTCCGCTCCCCTGCCCCGTGTCGGTCCAGCGCGATCCGGGTGCCGCCGAAGGTGTTGGTCAGCAGCGCCTCGGCGCCGGCGTCCGCGTAGGCCCGATGGATGGCCCGGACGGCGTCGGGGCGATCGACGTTCCAGCACTCGCCGCAGCCGCCGGGCTCCAGGCCCGCGCGCTGGAGCTCGGTCCCGAGGGCGCCGTCGGCCAACACCACCCGCCCCCGGGCTGCGTCGATCAACGACACGGGGCCGCTCCCTTCCGGCCCTTTGGGTTTCCCGCCCCCCGACGCGCTGTGGCCCTCGGAATCCCTCATGTCAGGCCTTCCCGTACCGGCCGGCGGCGTCGGCTGCGGCCCGGAGCTGGAGGATGTTCTCCGGCGGCGTCGATGGGGGCACGGAGCAGGCGGTGGACAGGATGTACCCGCCGCCGGGCATGCCGATGGCCAGCCGGCGCTCGGCGTCTTTCCGGACGTGGTCGGGCGTGCCGCGCAGCAGCGTGTCCACCGGGTCCATGTTCCCCTTGATGAAGAGCCGATCCCCGATCCGGCGCTTGGCGTCGGCGAACTCGACGTCGCCCAGGGGCGGCGGGTCGAGGGTGTCGATGCCGTCGGTGCCGGTGGCCTCGAGCAACTCGAGGCGATCGCCGATGGCGCCGCAGGTGTGGGTGTAGACCGGGACATCGGGGAACGCCCCCCGGAACCCGGCAATGGCCCGGCGCTCGCAAGGCAGGACGAACCGCCGGTAGTGGGCGGGCGAGATGAAGCCGGCGCCGGCGAAGGCGCTGGAGACGAGGACCGCGTCGGCACCGGCCCCCGCCAACAGTCGCATCAGCTCCACCGTTCCGTCGGTGAGGGCGTCGAGGCACGCCTCGACCTTGCCCGGGTCGTCCATCAGCGCCATCAACGCCTGCTGGAAGTCGAGGAGCTCCAGGAGCTGGGTGAATGGGGAGAACACCTCGGCATGGACGCTGGTGGCCGGGGCCTGCGCCCGCACGGCCCGCAGCGTGGCGTCCTGCCACGATGGGAACGCGCCGGGGTCCGGCGGGCCGTCGATGCCCCAGCGCCACGGCCAGGTGATGCCGGAGAGGTCGTGGGCGTCGACGTAGTGGAGCCGCTCCGGGTCGATGTCGTCGAAGGAGGGGAAGAAGCGGGTCCCGTCCGGCTGGTAGACGTGGGGATTGTCGTCTGGCGGAACCACGGTCACGAGACCGTCCTTCCAGTGCACTCGCCGCTCGCCGTCCGCGTCCTCGACCCGCTCGACGTGCCGGCGCCACTCCGGGTCCCGCCCCGGCAGGTTGACGAGGATGCCATCGAACCCGTAGCGCCGCTGGAGCCGGACCAGCGCGTCGGCGAAGGCGGCCGAGTCGTGCCAGATCTCCACCGGGTCGAGGTCCGAATGCAGGAAGTAGTGACCGAGGGCGAGCTGGCACATGACCGGGACCCGGTCCGGCTCCTCGTGCCGCATGGCCGCGGCCATCCGCTCGCGCCCGGTCATGGGGTCAGCCGGGCGCCGGAGCACCTCACCCGCTGGTTGCGGCAGCCGCCGGTGAACGTGCACCGGTCCCGGGCATCGCGGTACGGGCAGCGGGCAGCGGGCGCCGCGTCCACCGCGGCGGCGATGGCGCTTAGCTCCCGCACCAGCCGAGTCCGGGCGTCCCGGATCCGGGCCCGGACCGCGGCGCTTCCCGACAACGCTCCTTCGCTCATCCCACCTCCGACGGCTCCGGAAAGCCCAGCATCTCGACGAACGCCTCCTCGTAGTCGGGCCGACCGGCCAGCTCCACGAAGCGGGTCTCGGCGGCGATTCGCTCCGCGCGCTCCCGGGCCCGACGGTCCACGAGCCCGAGTCTGGCTCCCGCGCCGGCGGCGTTCCCCGCGAACCGGATCCTGGCCGGGTCGACCGAGGGGATCAGTCCGAGGGCACCGGCGCTGGCTCCGCGAACGTAGCTGCCGAAGGCGCCCGCCAACACCACCTCCTCCAGCTCCGAGGCATCGATCCCGGCCGTCCGGAGGAGGAGCCGGATCGCGGCGCCGATGCTCCCCTTCACGAGCTGGAGCTCCCGGACATCACCCGCGGTCAGCAGGACCGGGCGTGGACCATCGGTCAGCCGGACCGCCCGCTCCCCGTCCACCACGACGACCCGCCCGGCCAGCGCCGGCGTCCGCTCCGCCACCTCCGCAGCCGTCCGCATGCGACCGGACGGCTCGAGGACGCCGGCGTCCAGCAGCGCCGCCGCGGCGTCCACCACGCCGGAGCCGCAGATGCCGACCGGCTCGCCGGCGGTTTCGCCGGTCTGGCCATCGACCTGGCCGGCGCGGTCGGTCTCGCCGCCAATGGTGTGGGTCAGGAGCCGTCCGTCGGGGGCGATCCAGACCTGGTCGATGGCGCCGGGGATGGCGCGCATCCCGTGGCGGATCGCCGCGCCCTCGAAGGCGGGGCCGGAGGCCGCCGAGGTGCACCAGAGCCCACCTTCCGCGGCCAGCACCAGCTCCGTGTTGGTGCCGAGATCCATGAACAGCCGGGGCGTCCGCGCCCGGTCCAGCCCCGTGGCCAGGACCCCGGCCACGGCATCGGCGCCGACGTGCGACCGGACCCCGGGAAAGACGTACGCCCCCGTCTGCAGGCCCAGCCCGAGCCCGCTCGCGTCCCCCGACCAGGCCGCGTACCGCTCTCCCTGGTACGGCGCGACGCCGAGTGGGGCGATGGGTAGCCCCTGGAGGCTGTGGAGCATCGTCGGATTGCCCACGGCCGCGACCTCGACCATCTCCTCCCCCGACACCCCCGCCGCCGACACGGCCGCGTCGACCACCCCGGACACCCCGCCCCGCAGGACCCGCCGGAGCTGGGCCTCGCCGCCCGGCTCCCGGGCCCCGAACGCGATCCGGCTCATGACGTCCGCGCCGATCCCGACCTGCGGGTTAAGCGCCGACGCGACGCCCCGCACCGCGCCCGTCGCTCGGTCCACCACCGCCGCGGCCAGCGTAGTGGAGCCGACATCGAGGGCGATGCCCCAGCCGCCACCCGCCACCGGCCGCTCCACCTCGATCCGGTCGGGGCCGAAGCGCTTGTGGGCCACCACCCGCGACGGGGGCGGCACCACCAGCGTCAGGTCCCGGTCCAGCACCAGCCGGCACCCCAGCCGCCAGCCGGCCGCCACGGCCTCCTCACCGAGGACCCGGACGTGGACCGGATCAGGGCCGTCGGACACGTTGTCGTGGCCGGGAAGGCCGCCGGACGGCGAACCACCAGGGCGCAGTTGGCTCTCCACGCCTGCCACCCGGACCCGGCAGCGGCCGCAGCTGGCCCTCGAGCCGCAGGGCTGCTCGATCAGGATGTCGCAGGCGGCGGCCGCGAGGCGCAGGGGGACCGGGTCATGGCCGTGCCAGCGCCGGTCGTCTGGGAGGAATCGGACCTCGTAGCCCATGCGACGTCGCCTCAGCCGCCTGGCGGCTCCCGCCCCACGAGCCGCCGCGCTTCCTCGACCGCCGCGGTGGCGTTCTCGCCGTACCCGTCGGCGCCGACCTCATCGGCGAACTCCCGGGTCACCGGGGCGCCGCCGACCAGGACCCGGACCTCCGGGGCGGCCGTCCGCACCGCCTCCACCGTCGGCCCCATCTGGACCATGGTGGTGGTGAGCAGCGCCGACAGGCCCACGAGCTGGGCGGCGTGCTCCACCGCGGCATCGGCGAAGGCCTGCGGTCGGACATTCACCCCCAGGTCGATCACGGTGAAGCCGGCGCCCCGCAGCATCATGGAGACGAGGTTCTTGCCGATGTCGTGGCGATCCCCCTGGACCGTCCCGATCACGCACGTCCCTACCGGCGGCACACCCGTCTC
>CAYMLW010000251.1:0-6546 GCA_964391035.1 uncultured Gemmatimonadaceae bacterium | reverse complement strand
GCGCGGCGGAGCCGCGCAAATCGCCGTCTTCGCGGCAACTCGAACGGGCGCCTTGGGTCGGCGCCCGTTCAACTCGCCCCCTGCGGGGGCATCTCGCCGCTATCGCGGCAACCGCGGCGCGGGCGCGCCGCAAACTGGCGCGCCCTGCGGGCTCGCAACCCGACTCGGGGCTTCGCCCCTCGTCAACCCTCGCTCGCTGACGCTCGCGAAACCCGCGGCGGCTGCGCCGGCCGCAACGGTGAGGCCGACAGGGGGTTGCAGTGGCTGGCGAGGCCGCAGGCCGACGCCGGGTTGCGAGGCATAGCCGAGCGGGTTGCGCGAGAGCCGCCGCAGGCGGCGCGAGCGCGGGTTGCGAGCGCAGCGAGCGGGTTGCGAACGGAGTGAGCCAGTTTGCGGGACCGGCCGCAGGCCGGGCCCGCCGATGCGCCGCAGGCGCGAGTTGCCGCGAAGACGGCGATTTGGGCGGGGCAACGCCCCGCCCGAGTTGCCGCGAAGACGGCGATTTGCTCGGCCGCGGCGCGGCCGAGCCGATCGGCGGCACCCCGCCGAAGCATTGCTCCGTCTACCCGATCGAAGCTCCCACCACGGCGAATCCGATGACCGCCACAGCGCCGCCGATCATCGCGTACGGCAGCTGCGTCCGTACATGGTCGATGTGGTCGGTGGCCGCGGCCATCGACGCGATGATGGTCGTATCGCTGATGGGGCTGGAGTGGTCACCGAAGATGCCGCCGGAAAGGGACGCGGCGACGAAGGGCGCGATGGGCCAGTCCAGCGCCATGGCGGCGGGCACGGCGATGGGCAGCACGATGGCGAAGGTGCCCCAGCTCGTCCCGGTCGAGAAGGCGACGAAGGCGGCGACCAGGAAGAGGAGCGGAAGGAAGAGGACGGGCGGCATGGTGCCGGCCACGATCTGGGCGACGTAGGGGCCGGCCTCGAGGTGGGCGGTGACATCCGCGAGGGCGAGGGAGAGCCAGAGTACCGTGGCCATGTTGATGAGCCCCCCGGCGCCCCGGAGCCCGATCTCGGTGAGCTCGTCGACCGAGGAGCGGCGGGCGCCGAGAACCATGACCCAGGCCGCGACCAGGCCGGTGAGGACCGCCCAGAGCACGCTGGTGGAACCGGTGCCGGCGCGGATGTCGCCGTCGCCGGTGATGTACATGGCCACGGGCATCATCAGGACCATGGCCCCGATCGGCAGGATCATGAACAGCGGGTGGCTGGGCCCGCCCTCCGTTTCGGGCTTGAGCACGGCCGGGTCGAGCATCGGCGACGCGTCGTCCCACATCAGCTTCCCGTCCCGCGTCCGCGCCTCCGCCTTCTTCATGGGGCCGAGGTCCAGCCCGATGAGGACCGTGATGCCGGCCAGCGTCACGGCAGACAGGGCGTAGAAGTTCAGGGGCATGGCGGACACGAACGTCGACAGCGGATCCTCCACACCGAGCTCGTTCAGGATCCCCAGGATGTACGCGCCCCACGCGTTCAGCGGGATCAGGATGCAGACGGCCGCGGACGTGCTGTCGATGACGTACGCCAGCTTCTCCCGCGAGACCCGGTACCGGTCCGCCAGCGGCCGGGCCACGGACCCGGCGACGAGCACCGTGATGTTCGACTCGATGAAGATGACCCAGCCGACGACGTAGGCGAGCAGCTGGGCGCCCCGCGGCCCCGTCACCCAGCTCCGCTCCTCGAGCCACCGGACGAAGCCTTTCACCCCGCCGGAGGCCTCCACGGTGGCGATCAGAGCACCGATGAAGAGCGCGAACAGGATGACCCGCGTGTTCCCCGGGTCGCCGAAGACGACGATGGTCTCGTCCAGGGCACGGGCCGCTCCCGACAGGGGGTTCCAGCCCTCGACCATGGACCAGCCGATCCAGACGCCGGCCGCCAGCGACAGGTAGACCTGTCGGGTCCAGATGGCCAGGACGATGGCCAGGATCGGCGGAAGGAGCGAGAGCCATCCGGGTTCGGGCATGGCGGCGAAGGTAAGGGGTGGGGGGGCTCGGCGCTACGCGCCCCGCGAGATGGCGCCGGCTTAGAGATCCTGACAGGGGGCGGCGGTCGACCGGCCCCATCACCCTGAGACCCTGCGGCCCTCGACGGCGTAGCGGCACGCACGCGTTCCGGAGGCCGCTGGCGGGTCCGCCGGGGCCCGGTTGGCACGATCGGGAGGTCCGGCTATACTTGGGCGGCCTGCTGGGGTTCCCCTGCCGGGCTCGCCCCGGTCCGAATCGAGTTTCCCGACGGTTACACGGTCGAAACCGGAGTGAAGCGAGCGCCTCCCAGTATTCGTGCGAGGCGGAGAAAGACCGATGACCGAGCTGATCCTGAGACTGAGTCACCACGACGAGCGAGCGCTGATGGCGCTCGTGCTCCGTCGTCGTGGGTGGGCGGATCACCTCATGCGGATCATCACGCACCTGGGCGGAGCGGTCTTCTCGATCGCGCTGGCCGTTTTCCTGCTCACCGTTTCCGAGGGCCCGCTCCAGCGGGCCGGCGCCGTGGGGGCATTCGCCCTGGCCCTCTCCCATGGCCTCGTCCAGCTCGTGAAGCGATCGGTGAATCGGGCCCGGCCCCGCTTCCCGATGGGCCTCGAGTCCCTGGTCCGGGCGCCGGACCGGTTCAGCTTCCCGTCCGGCCACTCGGCGGCCTCACTGTCGGTGGCGCTGCCGCTGGCGCTCGCCCTCGGCGCTCCGGTCGGCTGGGCGATCCTGGGGCTGGCGGTCCTCGTCGGCCTCTCCCGGTCCTACCTCGGCGTCCACTACCCCGGCGACATCGTGGCCGGCTGGCTCCTCGCTCTCGCCAGCGTCTGGACGGCCGTCCTGATCGGGGTCTAGCGCCGGGCCGAATCGAGGGCGGCCCGGGCGATGAGAAACGCCGCCCGGCCATCGGCCAGCACACACTCCGGCGCCGCCCCCCGCAGCGCGCAGTCCAGGAAGTGGCGCCAGACGTCGACGAAGGTCGCCTGGAAGTCCCCGGTTCGGCTGCCGAGTGCGAAGGGCAGTCGAATCAGCGAGCGGAGCGTCTCCCCGGCGCGCCAGGCCAGGTCTCCCGGGTACCGCGTCGCGGGCTGGAGCCGCAGGCCATCGAAGCGGTACAGCGAAACGACCAGCCGGGCGTCCTCGCCGTAGATCTCGATCTCGCTGGTGGGACCGGTCCGCATGCTGGCGAAAGCGGTGCACGGGGCCCCGCCGCTTAGCCGGGCCGCGAGGGCCGCGCTCTCGTCGTCGTAGTCGTCGGCCGAACGGCTCAACGCCTTGACCTCGGTGACCTCCTCGCCCGTCAGGTAGCGCCACAGGTCGAAGTGGTGGACACCCTCGTTCGACGTGACGCCGCCGCCCAGCTCGGCATTCCGGTGCCAGTCGGGGGCGTAACCGTCCGGGCGGTTGTGCGTGTAGACGCTGCGGATACCCTTGAGCCGGCCGAGTCGCCCGCTCCGGACCACGGTCCGGGCCTGTCGAATCAGCCGGTGCCACCGGAGGTTGAAGCAGAAGACCACGGCCGCGTCGGCCGCATCGCTCTTCGCCACCAGCCGGTCGCAGTCTTCCCGGGAAAGCGCCAGCGGCTTCTCCATGAAGAGGTGCCTGTCGGCGTCGAGGGCGGCCAGGCCGATCTCGGCGTGGGATGCTGTGGGCGTGAGCACGCCCACGGCGTCCACCCGGTCGTCGGCGATCAGCTCCCGGTGGCTCCCATAGCGACGACGGATGTCGAACCGATCCCCGAGGCGATCCATCCGTCCGGTGTCCGGATCGGCCAGGGCCACCACGTGGGCCTCGGGGAGACGGGCCAGCGCCGGCAGGTGGCGTTCTTCGGCGACCCGGCCGCAGCCGACCAGGCCGATCCGAAGCCGCCGTCCCGGGCTTCCCATCCTATTCCGCTCCAGCCGCGCCCTCGCCCGCCGGCGCGTCGAGCAGGTGGTCGTAGTCAACGGGTCGGATCCCGTGGCGCGCGATGCTGAC
The DNA here is from genome assembly GCA_964391035.1 of uncultured Gemmatimonadaceae bacterium. GTDB lineage: Bacteria > Gemmatimonadota > Gemmatimonadetes > Longimicrobiales > RSA9 > JAWVYT01. The sequence continues at coordinate 2,587 of CAYMLW010000251.1, read as the reverse complement.
ATCGGTGATGGGCCGGTCCCGGAAGGGGCAGCTCCGGCAGAAGCTGAGGTCCCGGGCCCCGTCCCGAATCCGACGGCGAGCCTGCCGTGCGGCCGGTCCGTACCACACGTCCCGGAAAGAGGTGGTCCCCGAGACCACGCCGAAGGGAGCCTGGGCGCGGCAGTCCTGCTCGCACCCCACCACGGTGCCATCGGCGTAGATCGACGGAAACCAGAACGGGTTGAGGCAGTAGAAGTCGTCGCGCCGGACACGCTCCCGATCCCGGTACTGGAAGGCACGGAGGCCGGTGCTTTCGGGGATCATCTCCGCATGAGCCTGCTGCGCACCATCGACGTCCACGGTCGCCAGGGTTCGGACCGTCAGGAGATCGAAACGATGCTGCCGGGCGAAGTCCGGGAGCGCGGGCACCTCGTGCTCGTTGTGCTTCATCGCGATGAAGCGCATGTGCAGGACCGGCCAGGTCCGTCCCCGCCGCGCCTTCAGCTCGGCCAGGCGCCGGACGCCCTCGAGGGCCGGCGCGAGACGGGCCCGTACCCGGAACCGGCTGTTCGTCTCGTCGGTGAGCCCGTCGATGGCGACAATGAGGAAAGCCGGCGGGTGGTCGGCAATGGCCTGGAGGACCCGATCGTCGTTCAGGTTCTGGCCATTGGTCGAGAGCATGGTCGCGACCCGATGGCGCCGCGCGATCCGCAGGATCTCGCCCAACCGGGGGTGCAGGTTGGGCTCGCCCCAGCCCCAGAGCGAGGCCGTCAGCAGGTAGGGCCCGACCTGGTGGTATACCCGCTCGAAGAGCTCGGGCGACATGGCCTGCGGCTTCCGGTCCAGCGCCCTGATCCCGGTGGGACAGACCGGACAGCGGAGGTTGCAGTAGTTGGTGAGCTCGAACTGCATGTGGAGCGGCATGCTCCAGGGCCGGGCGCGTCGATAGGCGATGTTCGCCCCGGAAGCCAGCAGGTTCAGCCGTTTCCGCAGGCTCATGCGATCCACGGTGATGGGCATCTGGTCATAGCTGAACCGGTACCGACCGCGGCCCAGGATGTCCCACAGGAGCGCGGGCGCGCGTGAGACAGCGGCGGTGCGTTCGTGCAGGCGCATATCGTGGCCTATGGTATCCGTGTTGCGCGGACTCCATGCTGGCGTCCGTCCCCGCGGTGCCGCACAATAGGGGGGACGCCAATCCCTCACAAGCAGCGCCCGTCACACGCGTCGCGTGGTACCGAGCGCCGCGACAGCGCTTTCACCATCACCCGACATCTCAACTTTGCGGTGAGCATGACCGAGCGACGAACCGTACGACCCGTGGAACCCGAAGGGCCGCCGCCGAAGGCCCTGGTGCTGTCGTTTCTGGCACTGCTGGTCCCGGTGGTCGGGACGTACTTCCTGCCGAACTGGACCAGCCGGGATGTGGGGCTCCTCGCCTGGCTCCTCGCCCTCGTGCCGCCCTTCCTCTTCGCCTACTACCGGGGCTGGCGTGGCGCGGCTACGGCGCTGGCGGCCGCCATGGCCGCTTACGCGTGCGCGCAGGTGGCCATCATCTGGCGAGAGGCCACGCTGCCGTCCGTCTCCGTCATGCTCGCCATGACGGCCGCGTTGATCGCGATCTCCCTGGGCGCCGGCGCGCTGGCGCAGATGCTCCAGGGGAAGGTGGAGGCCGCCCAGGACATGGCGCTCACGGATCCCACGACCGGGCTCCCGAACCGGCGATACGCGATGCTCCACCTCCGGCGAGCATTCGCCGCGGCGCAGCGGGATGCGGATCTGTCCATCGTGCTCTTCGACCTGGACCAGCTCCGGGGCATGACCGACCACTGGGGCCACGGCGTCAGCGACAACGTGCTCCGGCTGTTCGCCCGGGTCCTGGCCTCGGACACCCGGGAGATGCACCTGTCCGCCCGGCTGGATGGCGACGAGTTCATGACCGTGCTGGACGGGTCCGACCTGGATGGCGCAACGGTCTTCGCCCAATCCGTGCTCACCGCGTGGAGCGCCACCGAGGTGCCGTGGGGCACACTCTCGGCGAGCGCCGGGCTGGCCACCTACCGCCCCGGGATGGACGGCCCCGACGCGCTCCTGGCCGCCGCAGAACAGGCGCTGTACCGGGCACGGTCCGGTGCGGGCGGCCGGGGGCTGGCGCTGGCCCGGGCGGACGAGATCGCCCCGCTGGAGCGGGCGCCGGAGTCCGGGCCGAGCCCGCGTACGGGGTCCGGCGAGACGATCCTGGTCGTCGATGACGATCCTGGCGTCCTGCGGGTCCTGATCAAGCTGCTGCGGCGGGCCGGGTACCGCCCCCTGTCGGCGTCGTCATCCGAGGCCGGACAGCGCATCGCCAGGGAGAACCTCGGGGGCGTCGACCTGGTCGTCGTGGATGTGGTGCTGCCCGGTTCGAGCGGGTTCGGCTTCGTGGAACAGCTCCGGCAGGAATCTGACAGGCCCGTCCCCGTGCTGTACATCTCGGGGTACGATCAGGACGAGATCCAGTGGCAGGGCGTGCCGGGCGAGCCGAAGGCGTTCCAGTCGAAACCGCTCCAGATGCAGCAGTTCCTCACGACCGTCCGTCAGCTCCTGGACCATTCGCTGGGCGCCCCGT
>CAYMLW010000250.1:0-6579 GCA_964391035.1 uncultured Gemmatimonadaceae bacterium | reverse complement strand
GCACGATCGAGAATCCGCTCGGCGCACTCCAGATCGCCGACTGGTGGAAGCGCAATCTGGTGATCTTCGCCCGCGGCTTCGAGCTCGTCGATCCGCTGGCGTATCTCGAGGGCCATCCCCAACGGGGCGCCGTCCGAACGCCAGCGACGCGCCCTGCGCACGTAGATGCGTCGCCATGGCCCAGCCCACGACGCGCCGCCTCCACGCGTCCACGACTACCGCCAGGTACAGGAACTCCGCCCACGTGGTAGATGATGTCGGCCACCCAGAGCTGATCCGGACCTGCGGCCGCGACGTCCCGATCTAGACGATCCGGCGCAGCTCCCCCATCCTGCGAGCGACGGGTCATCTGGACCCCTCTGTGACGGTTGGCCCTGCCATAAACCGTTGGGGACCAACCCGGTCCAATCCGGGTAAAAGGCTTGTCAGGCCGAGCGCGCTGGAATACTATTCGCGCCTCCCTTGGGGCCGTAGCTCAGTTGGGAGAGCATCGCCTTTGCAAGGCGGAGGTCACCGGTTCGAACCCGGTCGGCTCCATTGAGGTCCCGTGGGGGCCATCCTGGAGGCCATACTGACGTGAGTTGGGCAGAGCTCGGGGTTATCCCGCGGAACCTGACGGAAGCTGAGAAGAACCCCACAATCGGCCGGAAACCCTGTATTCCAATGGGTTGGCGGGATTGGGTGGTTCCGTGGGGCGGTGTTGAGTCCTCCGCCTTTCAGGTAGGGGGTCACCGGTTCGAGCCCGGTCAGTTCCACTGGCAGGTCCCGGCACGAATCGGCCGGGTTCCGACACGAATCGGCCGGGTTCCGACACGAATCGGCCGGGTTCCGGTATGAAGGGACTGGCGGAGGCGTGTCGGAGGCCACACCTTGTCGGGACAACGGTGCGGCCGCGCCGTGCAGGAGCCTGTCGGCAGCCGGTCCCCGCTCGTTCCCCGACCCGAAGCCCGAGCAGGATGGTCGGGGGCCCGTTCGCGGCGGCCCAACGTTTCGGGGTCGTCGCGCGTCCATGGGACAGAGGCGGGTGAACCAAGCACCGACTCCTCGGTCGTCCGGGGTCGGCGGCATGGGCCCGTCGGAGGGAGCGTCGAGCCCTCCGGACCCAGACGACAGGGTGCCGGGTCCCGGGTCCCGGGTCCCGGGCCGGACGGTACGCCATATGCCCGACGACCCGGCGCGGGCCAAAGCCCGACCGCAGACGCCGTCGGGTCGCAGCCGAGCACGAGGAGACGCCGTTCGAGGCGTCCGGGACATCCTCGTAACCGATGATCTCCACCCGCACGGCCGGGTGGAGTTGAAGCCCCGGCCCCTGGCGGGGCGATCCGTTTTTCCGGTTCCTGGCGGGGCCGGAAGAAGACAAACAGTCACCTTTGAACGGGACAGAGGAAGCAGACGTGATCAAGGAATCCTCTCTGGGCGTGCTCGAGGTGCTCTCGAGCGGCTCGGGGTTCATTCGCCGGCAAGAGGACGGCTACGTCCCCGGCGACAACGACATCTACGTCGGGCAGAAGCTCGTCCAGAAATTCAACCTGCGAACGGGCGACGAGCTCGCCGGCGACGTGGGCAATTCGCCGGGGCGGGGGAAGAGCGCGCCGTTGACGCGGCTGGCGAGTGTGAATGCGCGTCCGCCGGAGGAGATCGGGCACCGGCCGGAGTTCAAGCGGCTGAGCGCGCTGCATCCCGACGAGCAGCTGGTGCTGGAGTGCGGGCTCGAGCGTCGGGGTCAGCCGGACTACACGAACCGGATCATCGACATTCTCTGTCCGTTCGGGAAAGGCCAGCGGGCGCTGATCGTGGCGCCGGCGAAGGCGGGGAAGACCATGGTGCTCCAGGGCATCGCCGAGGGCATCGTCACGAACTACCCGGAGGCGCTCCTCCTGATCCTGCTGGTCGATGAGCGGCCGGAGGAGGTGACGGAGATGGAGAACACCGGGTTCGGCGAGGTGATCTCGTCGAGCTTCGACCATCCGGCCGATCGGCACACGACGGTGGCGGAGATCACGCTGGAGCGGGCGCGACGCCGGGCGGAGATGGGCGACGACGTCGTCATCATCCTGGACTCGATCACGCGCCTCGCCCGGGCGTACAACACCGTCGAGGAGGGGAGCGGGCGGACGCTGTCCGGCGGGCTGGACGCCAACTCGCTGGAGAAGCCGAAGCGGTTCCTGGGCAGCGCCCGGAACATCTCCCGGGACGAGGGCGGCGGGTCGCTGACCATCATCGGGACGGCGCTGGTGGACACGGGCTCGCGCATGGACGATGTGATCTTCGAGGAGTTCAAGGGCACGGGCAACAGCGAGCTGGTGCTCAATCGCGAGCTGGCGGACAAGCGGATCTGGCCGGCCATCGACCTGATTGCGAGCGCGACCCGGAAGGAGGAGCTCCTCCTGACCAACGACGCGCTGCGGGTTTCCCACCTCCTGCGCCGCCAGCTCAGCGACGACCACCCGGCCGATGCCATGGAGAAGCTGCTGGCCTTCATGAAGCGGACGGCGTCGAACCGGGAGTTGATCGACCGGATCCTCAGCAACACCGGCTGAGGGTCGTGGCCGAAGGGGGCGACGGGGCGCGCTTTCGGCCGCTGCGGGAGTACCGCCGGTACCCGGTGGAAGAGATGCGGGAGCGGGCGACGGCGTTCGCCGACGAGCTGCGACGACGCCGGTCCGTGCGGCAGTTCTCGCCGGAGCCGGTGCCGCGCTCGATCGTCGAGCAGTGCATCCGTGCCGCCGGGTCGGCCCCCAGCGGGGCCAACCACCAGCCATGGCACTTCGTGGCGGTGTCCGATCCCGATGTGAAGCGGCGCATCCGGATCGCCGCCGAGGCCGAGGAGCGGGAGTTCTACGGCGGCCGGGCGTCGGATGAATGGCTGGAGGCGTTGGAACCCCTCGGGACGGACGAGAACAAGCCGTTCCTGGAGACCGCCGCATGGCTCATCGCGATCTTCGCCGAGCGGTTCGAGGTCGACGACGAGGGCGAGCGGTCCCGCCGGCACTACTACGTGACCGAGTCGGTGGGCATCGCGACCGGGATGCTCATAACCGCCCTCCACCACGCCGGTCTCGCGACGCTGACGCACACGCCGAGCCCGATGGGCTTCCTGAACGAGGTGCTGGAGCGCCCGGACCACGAGCGTCCGTTCCTGCTCCTCGTCACCGGCTATCCCGCCGCCGATGCCCGGGTCCCGGACATCGAGAAGAAGCCCCTCGACCGGATCGTGACGTTCCGGGAGGGATCCTTTGCGGCCGATTGACGTACCATCGCCCGGCGGGGCCATCGTCGCCGGCGACGGTGTGGACCCCAGCGCGGGTACAGCGTGGACCGGATGAAGATGAAAGTGAAAGCTCGGGTGTTCTGGCCACTGCTTCTCGGGCTGCTCGTGGCCGACTGCGGCAGCAAGCGGATCGCGGAGGATTCCCTCGCGCTCCACTCGCCGCATTCCGTCGTGGGGGACGTGGTCCGGTTCACCCTGGCGTACAACCGCGGAGCGGCGTTCGGGATCGACGTGGGGCCCTCCTCCCGGGTCGTGTTCACCGTCCTGACACTGGTCGCGCTGGTCGCACTCGCCGCCATGTACCGGACCACGACGGCCGATCAGCGGGTCCAGGTCGCCGCCCTCGGGCTCATCACCGGCGGAGCGCTCGGCAACCTGTACGACCGGATCCGCGGCGCCCCGGGCGTGGTGGACTTCATCGACGTGGGCCTGGGCGGGCTGCGGTTCTGGACGTTCAACATCGCCGATGCCGGGATCACGATCGGCGCGATCCTCCTGGCCATCAGCCTCTGGACCGAGCCGGAGCCTGAGGCCCTCGGGGCGGCCCGGATCCCGGACGACGGGGACTGACCGACTCGTGTCCCGTTCCCGCGGCTTCCGGGCGCCCGATGTCATAGGGGCAGCGCAGTCCGGCCTGGAGATGGTGGGGCGGAGCGCACTGCTCGGGGCGGCGATCGTGCGGACACTGGCGTCGCCCCGGAAGTACGTCCAGGCTTCGGTCAGCCAGGCGTACGCCATGGGGATCCAGTCGCTGCCGCTGGTCCTGTTCATGGCCATGATCGGCGGGGCCATCGCGTCGCAGCAGACGGGCTCCCAGTTCGCCGGCGGGCTCCCTGTCTGGGTCACGGGGAGCGTGGTGGCGGCGGGCGTGCTCACGGAGCTCGGGCCGGTGCTGACCGCCATCGTGCTCATCGGGCGGTTGGGCGCGAGCATCGCCGCGGAGCTCGCGACCATGAAGGTGACCGAGCAGATCGATGCGCTCTACGCCATCGGTCGGGACCCGGTGACCATGCTGATCGTGCCCCGGGTGGTGGGCGGCGCCCTGGTCGTGCCGGCCCTCGTGGTCGTCGCGAATGCCATGGGTCTGTTCGCCGGCTGGTTCGCCGGCATGCTGACCATCGATGGGCTGACGTCGGCGGAGTTCATGTTCGGCGTGCGGTTCTACTTCCGGCCGTGGGTCCTCTTCTTCTCGGTGATCAAGGCGGCGGTCTTCGGTGTGACCATCACGTTCCTGGCGTGCTTCATCGGCATCGAGGGACGGGGCGGCGCGGAGGGCGTCGGGAAGACCACCACGGCGGCGGTGGTGGCGTCGACCGTCTCCGTCATGGTGCTGGACCTGCTCATGATCCCGCTGCTGAAGGTGGCGTGATGATCGAGTTCAAGGGCGTGTGGAAGTCGTTCTCGGGGGAGCACGTGCTGCGCGGCGTGGATCTCTCGGTGCGGGAGGGTGAGACCCTGGCGCTGCTGGGGCCGTCCGGTACGGGGAAGAGCGTGCTGCTGAAGCACGCCATCGGGCTGCTCCGGCCGGACCGGGGCGATGTGGTGGTGGACGGCGTGTCCATCCCCGATATCGAACCGGACACGCTGAAGCGGGTACGCAAGACCGTCGGGTACGTGTTCCAGCACGCGGCGCTGTTCGACTCGCTGACGGTGCTCCAGAATCTCGCACTGGCCATCTACGACGAGGCGGACCTGCGGCCGCCGTCCCAGGCCCGGGGCGAAGCCGGGGAGCTGCTTCGTCGCGTGAACCTGGAGGCGGGCGTGCTCGACCGGTACCCGGCCGAGCTTTCGGGCGGGATGCGGAAGCGTGTGGGCGTGGCCCGCGCCATCGCGAGCCGGCCCCGGTACGTGCTCTACGACGAGCCGACCACGGGGCTGGATCCGGTGAACGCGGACACGATCGACCGGCTCATCGTCGAGCTGGCCGATGAGCTGGGCGTGACCAGCATCGTGGTCACCCACGACCTCGAGTCGGCTTTCCAGGTGGCCGACCGGGTGGCGCTGCTCGTGGACGGGGAGCTGCGGGCGTGCGACACGCCCGAGGCGATCCTGGAGAGCGAGGACCCCGTGGTCCGGCAGTTCATGCACCGGCGGTTCGGGACCGCGGCCTGACGCGGCCGGGACCGCGGCGTGACGGAATAGATCGGGAGAACGAACGATGGAATACCAGGTTCGGAATCTGACCGCGCTGGGGCTGCTGGTGGTCATCGCCGCCGGCGTCTTCATCTGGGGGTATTTCTTCCTGGTCGGCGACCCCATCGGTGTGAGTGGCGATGAGGTCATCGTCCGCATGGAGGACGGCGCCGGGTTGAGTCGCGGCAACCCCGTCCAGCTCAACGGGGTGCAGGTGGGGACCGTGCGCTCGGTACGGCTCGACCCGCCGGGCGTGGCCGTCCGGATCAAGGTCGACGACGACCTGCGGCTGCCGGCGGACACGCGGGCCGTCGCCCTCGCCGACGTGTTCGGGACCCGGTCCCTCGCGCTTCAGCCCGGTGAGGCGCTGGTCGCGCTGGAGGGCGGCGACACGATCCAGGGTGTCGTGCGGCGCCCGCTGCCCGAGCTCGCCACGGAGCTGGGCTCCCAGGCCGAGCACCTGATGGTGAGGACCGACTCGATCCTGTCGTCCGATGCCGTGGGCGACCTCCAGGCCACGGCCGCCGTCCTCCCCGAGACCGCCCGACAGCTGCGGGCCGCGTTCTCCGAGTTCACGGCCGCCGCCGCCGCGATCCGGCGCACCGCCGAGGAGGTGGAGCGGTCGACCATGGGGCAGGCCACGGCGGAGACGCTTGCGGAGCTGCGCTCGAGCGCCCGGGCGGCCACGGAAACGCTGACCACCATGGACCGCTCGCTGCGGTCGCTGGAGTCGGTGCTGGCCAAGGTGGACCGGGGCGAGGGGACGCTGGGGCTCCTGGTGAACGATCCGACACTGTACGGCGAGCTGGAGGCCGCGCTGCGCGAGTTCAGGTCCCTCACGGCCGACGTCAGGGCGGACCCGAAGCGGTTCCTCTCGCTGGAGATCTTCTGACGGGTACGTCCCTTGCACGCCCTGGCCGTGGGGGTATCCAGGGAAGGGAGCGGAGGCGCACGGATGGTGACGGTTCAGGGAGTGCAGCTGGTCTTGCTCGTGTTCGCGCTGGTGGGATTCGCCGGTGCGGGCGCAGCCGTGGCCGTGATCCGGTCCCGCTGGCTGATCGAGGGGGAGCGCGACCTGGGACTCGCCGGGATCGCCGGGATGTTCGCCCTCTTCGGCGCGCTCTGCACCATCGCCGCCAGTGGCGTCTTCGGCGTCATCGCGTTCGGCGGCGTGG
>CAYMLW010000249.1:909-6580 GCA_964391035.1 uncultured Gemmatimonadaceae bacterium | reverse complement strand
TCGAAGCAGGCCGATGTCCTCATGCTCTTCTTCCTCCTCTCCGGCGACGAGGTGGGCAGTATCTTCGAACGACTCCGCTACCCCTACGACGACGACGTTATCCCCCGGAACGTCGAGTACTACCTCCAGCGCACGTCCCACGGCTCGACCCTCAGCGGCGTCGTCCACGCCTGGGTCCTCGCACGGGCGAACCGGGAACGCTCATGGGAGTTCTTCCACCGGGCCCTCGAGAGCGACATCTCGGACATCCAGGGCGGGACCACGGCGGAGGGCATCCATCTGGGCGCCATGACCGGCACCGTGGACCTGCTCCAGCGCTGCTACAGCGGCCTCGAGGCCCGCCAGGGCTCGCTCCGGTTCGAACCCTACCTCCCGGAGGACCTGCCGGAGCTGTGTTTCACCATGCAGTACCGGAACAACTGGCTCGAGGTCGAGCTGGACCACGACACCCTCACCCTGCACGCCCGACCGAGCTCCGCCGCACCCGTCACCGTCGACGTGCGCGGCGACCGGCGAACCGTCTCACCCGGCAGCCGAGCCCGGTTCCAACTCGAGGGCCTCGACCCGCCGGCCGCCGAGTAGGCGACGGTCGGCGTTTCGGCTCTGCTCCGCGACAGTCCGTCACGCCCAGTCCCCCAGAAGAAGAGCCCGATCCCCACCGCGGCCGCCTCCTCCACTGCCCCCGTTTCGACAGGCTCACGGAGTCGAGGACCGGGCGCCGGGATGGCCGCGATCAACAAGGCGATCAACACGGCGCCGTTCCTCCTCTTGTTAGAATCGATCCCCGGCTTCCAGCGACTCGATCCATCGGGTCAGCCGGGACTCGGGCCGATAGGGCACACTGGACAGGTCCTGTAGCCGGACACGCATCAGACCGACGAGAGCCGTGGCGAGATCGGCCAGTGACGGGAACACGCGATCCCCCCAGCGAGGTCGGTCTCCGAGAGTCAGGTTGAACCGCTCCTGCAGGTCGCTCATGCCGTGGTCGTCTTCCCACCTCGCCTTGAGCTTCGCCCGCCGGCCCGAGATCCACAGCCGCGCCTCTCCCTGCCCTTCCGCGAGTTCGCCCCCGGTCCGGTACCGTACCAGCAGCCCCTTCTCCCGATCGGCCGGCTGGTCATCCTCCGTGAGCCACCGTGAGTCCTCCAGCTCCATTCCGGACACGCTCTTCTCCAGCTCCCGCAGATGACGCACGAGGATCTTGAGAGCGGACGTCTCGGCGCCCGCTGGAGTCGAGGACCCGTCGGGCTTCCCGGGGGTCGAGCCCGGCGTGGCTGGGGTGTCGGATATGGGAATGTGGAGATCGGGGCGGGCAGCTTCCCGGTGGGGTCGGAGCCAGCGGCTGCGCTTCAAAGGACGCATCGAGTACCTCTGCGACGACGGGAGACCTTTCCTGAACCGTGGAGCCGCTCTCCACCATCACCAGTGGAGCGCCGGCTCCGTAGCAACCGATTGACGCAACATCCGGTCCCTCGAAACCCGGGTCACGGAACTCCCATGGCCGGGCCGCGGGACCCTGGGAGTCCGCCACGGGTTGGTGTCCAGCTTGCATGGTCGAGACGTGACGTGACTTGGCGAAGGGAGGGTCATGACGCCGGATGACAGGATCAGGGAACGGAGCTGGATGGTGGAGCGCCATATCCGCGCCCGGGGCATCGAGAACGAGGCGGTGCTGGAAGCGATGCGGGAGGTGCCGCGGGAGGCGTTCCTCCCGCAGGAGCAAGCCGGGAACGCGTATCTCGATCGGCCGCTCCCCATCGGCGAAGGGCAGACCATATCGCAGCCGTACATCGTGGCGCTGATGGCCGAGCTGGCCGAGCTCGAGGATCGCGACCGGGTCCTCGAGGTGGGCACCGGCTCCGGCTACGCGGCCGCCGTGTTCAGCCGCGTCGCCGATGGGGTGTTCACCGTCGAGCGCCACGGCAGCCTCGCCCGGGAGGCGGAGGAGCGGCTGGAGGCGCTGGGATACGATAACGTCGCGGTCGCGGTCCGGGACGGCACCCTCGGCTGGCCCGAGCACGCGCCGTACGACGCGATCATCGTGGCCGCCGGGTCGCCGGGTCGGGTCCCGCCGGCGCTCACCGATCAGCTCGCCCCGGGCGGCCGGCTCGTGATCCCCCGGGGCGCGTCGCAGGCCGCGCAGGAATTGGTCCGGATCCGCAAGTCCGAGGACGGGGAACGGCTCGACGAAGAGCACCTCGGCGCCGTCCGGTTCGTGCCTCTGGTGGGCTCCGACGGCTGGACGCCGGAGGGGGAGGAGGCGAGTCCCCCGGCCCCGTCATTGGACCGCCGGGCCCCGATCCCGCTCCCCGATGCCATCGGAGCCGCCGCCGAGCCCTTCGACGACCTCGATACCGCCGACCTCGACCCGCTCCTCGACCGGATCGGCGATGCCCGGCTCGTCCTGATCGGGGAGGCCAGTCACGGGACCGCGGAGTTCTACCGCATGCGGGCCCGGATCACCCGCGAGCTGATCGAGCGCAAGGGGTTCGACTTCGTGGCCGCCGAGGCCGACTGGCCCGACGCCGCCGAGATCGACGCCTATGCCCGCCACCATCCGGGCGATCGCCCCGGCCACAAGCCCTTCCAGCGGTTCCCCCGGTGGATGTGGGCCAATACCGACGTGATGGAGTTCGTCCACTGGCTCCGGGACTTCAACGGGGGGCGCGACGCCGAGGATCGGGCCGGCTTCCACGGCCTCGACCTCTACTCGATGCACACCTCCATCCAGGCGGTTCTGGACTACCTCGATGACGTCGATCCCGACGCCGCCGCGGTGGCACGGGACCGGTACGGCTGCCTGCTGCCGTGGCAGAACGACCCGGTGCTCTACGGCCGCGCCGTGCTGACCGGCTCGTTCGACGAGTGCGAGGACGAGGTCGTGCGCATGCTGAACGACCTCATGGACAAACGCATGGAGTACATCCGACGGGACGGCCGCCGCTTCGTCGACGCCATCCAGAACGCCCGGCTCGTGGCCAACGCCGAGAAGTACTACCGGATCATGTACCGGGGGTCGGTCTCGTCGTGGAACCTCCGGGACCAGCACATGTTTGACACCCTGACCATGCTGCTCCGGGAGTACGGCCCGGAGTCGAAGGGCGTGGTGTGGGCCCACAACTCGCACCTGGGCGATGCCTCCGCCACGGCCATGGGCGAGCGGGGCGAGCACAACGTGGGACAGCTCTGCCGCGAGGCGTTCGGCCCCGACGCCTACCTGATCGGCTTCGGTACCCACACCGGCACCGTGGTCGCCGCGTCGAACTGGGGCGAGCCGATGGAGGTGAAGGAGGTCAACCCGTCGCACCCCCGGAGCTACGAGTACCTCGCCCACCGGTCCGGCGACGACCGCTTCCTCCTCCACCTGCGCGAGCCCGAAGACGCGTCGCTCCGCGCGCGATTGGAGGACGAGCGCCTCGAGCGGGCCATCGGGGTCATCTACCGCCCCGACACCGAGCTCCAGAGCCACTACTTCGCGGCCACCCTGCCGCGCCAGTTCGACGAGTGGATCTGGTTCGACGAGAGCCGGGCCGTGACCCCGATCGGCGAAGAACATCGTGCCGAGCTCGAAGCCCTGCCGGAGACCTTCCCGTTCGGCGTGTGAACGAGGTCCGGCAGGGGGTCCGCGGTAGACGGCCGCCCAGGCACAGGGTTCCCCGGGAACCCGATCGGCCGTAGCTTTCCTCTCGTTTCCGGTCCACATCCTTCCCGCCAGGACTCCCGACACCCCATGTCCGTAGTCGTCGGTCACAGTGTAGCCGGCTACGCCACCGCCGAAGCCTTCGGCCCACCGGTCTTCGACCGCTGGTGGAAGGCCGCCCTGGCAGCGGCCGTCGTTGCCAACCTCCCGGACATGGACTTCGCGCTCGGGCTCCTCGTCGGCGACCCGGAGGGCTGGCACCACGGCGCGAGCCACTCCCTCTTCGCGGCCGTCCTGGCCGGGATCGTGGCGGGTCTCCTGGCCCGCCGGTTCGGACCTACCGACCCGGCGGGGCGCACCGCCAGATCCAGGCGATTCTGGACCGGGTTTCTCTACGTGGCCCCCATCTACGCCTCCCACGTGCTCCTCGACACCGTGGCGCCCGAACGGGGCAAGCCCGACGTCGGGGTCCCGCTCCTGTGGCCGCTCAGCGATACCGACATCGCCGCCCGCATCCCCATGCCCGCCTGGCTCGCCGATGCCCTCGCCCTCGCCGACGCCGATGTCTCCGGCGGGTACATCGAGATGCTCCTCGCACCCGACACAGTCATCACCTTCGCCACCGAGGCCGTGCTTTTTGCCCCGCTGTTCCTACTCGCCCTCCGGATCCGCCGGGCGAGGGAGCCGGCCGCACACCGGCATTGATCGGCGATCGGCGCCGGGGATCGCCCCCGCCCGCCCTCCACGCGGAATGCATGTTGCTCGTTCGGCGAGGACGGGTGGCCGGGGCGGATCGGCCGCTCGGCTACCCGTTCGCAAAGGACACATCTCGCGAGAAGGAGGCAGCTGTGCGCAGAGCAAGACACGCGATCGGCGTATCCATGACCGTGCTCGCAGCGGCCCTGGCCGTTGCCGCCTGTGAGACCGAGTACGAGGAGGCCGAGCTCGGCGAAGTGCCGGAAGTCGCCGAGGTCGAAATGGAACCCGAGGAGATCGAGCTTGAAGAGGCCTACCCCCTGACCGCCGAGGACCTCGGAGACCGGCTCCTGGTGACCGGCACGGTGGTCGGATCGGTCCTGCCTGGCGGGTTCTTCGTCGCATCCGAAGGTGGCCTGGTCCTCTTCGTCGAAACGGACCACGTGGCCATCCCGGGCGAGATGGTCTCCGTGACGGGCGTCCTCGAGGCCGCCGAGACCACCGTGTTCGACGAGTGGGAAGTGGACGCCCTCGAAGGCGAGATCGAGGCCGAATGGGACGTCATCCCGCTCTACTATCTCGATGCCGGCAGCGTCTCCAGCATCGGCGCCTGATCGCCTGAACGCCGGACCCGACTGGCGCGCCGACCAGCTGCCAACCCGTTCCCCCCGGGGTGGCGGCTGGAGGCCGCCGGCCCGACACACCACCCCGTCCCGATGAGCCATGGCACTGCCCCACCCGGCGAGCCAACCTCGTACATGGATGAGATGAAGCGCGCCGGAGGAGGGTGATGAGCGATCGAAGCGACCATCGGCTCGACGACCTGGCCGCACGACAGCACGGGGTCGTGACCCGGGCCCAGCTCCTCGCCGCGGGGTTCTCATCGTCCGCGATCGGCCGTCGTCTCGCTGCGGGCCGGCTCCGTCGAGCCCACGCCGGTGTCTACCTCGTGGGGCCGGTCGAATCGCCGCTCGCCGCCGAGATGGCGGCGGTCCTCTCTGGCGGACCCTGCGCGGTGCTGAGCCACACCGACGCGCTCAGGACGTGGGGACTGTCTCGCTCCCAGCGCCAGCGTCGAATCCACGTCACCGTGCCGGGCAACGGACGTTGGGGGCGGCCGGGGATCCGGTTTCACCGGGTCGCCACCCTCGACCCTGACGAGCAGGGTGTCATCGAAGGGATCCCCGTCACCTCGGTCCCGAGGACCCTCGCCGACGTGTCCAGCGTCGTCGGACGATCGGAGCTCGAACGGGCGGTCGCCCGCGCGGAGCGGAAGGGGATCGTTTCGACCGAGGAGCTGGCGGCCCTGCCCGGTCGCTACGCCGGCCGACCCGG
>CAYMLW010000249.1:0-899 GCA_964391035.1 uncultured Gemmatimonadaceae bacterium | reverse complement strand
CGAGCTCACGAGGTCCGAGGCCGAGGGCCGCTGTCTCGATCTACTCGTGGAGGCTCAACTGCCGCGACCCCATGCCAATGTTCCGCTCGGACCCTACGAGCTCGATCTCTTCTGGCCCGATCTCGGCGTGGCCATCGAGGTGGACGGCCGGGCCCACCACTCCGGCGGCGTCCGCTTCGAAGGTGACCGGCGCAAAGACCGCTGGCTCGGTACCCGCGGCATCCAGGTGATCCGATTGACCTGGAAGCAGATCACCCGCGAACCCCTTCCCACCGCCGTGGAGGTGGGCCGGATCCTGACCATTGCCGAAATGCAGAGGCGCACAACCACCGGGTGATGGCCCGGGGGGCTCCGACATGGAATCGCGGGCGTCAGCGGAATCCCCACCTCGGCCTTCGATTTGCCACGGTCCCTGGCCTGGGCCGCGCCTTCCCCTCGACCCCGACCTCCGTTCCGACCCCGGCCTTGGTGCCGACCTCGACCCCTCGGCTCGACCCCGACCTTCCGTCCGACCTCGACCCCTCGGTTCGACCCCGACCTCGACCCGTCGGTTGGCTGACGAGCCCGCCTCCTGCGTTTGCCAGCGCCCTCGAAGCCCCTGGGTCCGGTCAGAATCCCGAAATCCAACTGGGCTGCCTGGCCCGCAACGAGATCCTGGTCGATCGACAGGAATGATCTCGGACCGGGCCCCCGGGGACCAGCCATGCATCGAGATCGGACCCGCTATCCGGGCGGGATCTCGATGACCTCTCTGTATGAAGCGACCAGATCGGGATTTCGCCCGGGCCGCCCGGGCCGCAACCGCCCAGCCCCCGGGCCGCAACCGCCGGGGACCCCCGAGACCACCTGCCGCCCCCGGGCCGACCCCGGGCCGACCCCACCACCCCCGACCCCACCAC
>CAYMLW010000248.1:0-6595 GCA_964391035.1 uncultured Gemmatimonadaceae bacterium | reverse complement strand
CGCGTTCGGGATGGGCATCGACAAGTCGAACGTCCGGTTCGTGATCCATCGGGACATGCCCAAGGACGTGGAGAGCTGGTACCAGGAGTTCGGCCGGGCCGGTCGCGACGGACTCGGGTCGGACTGCTTCCTCTTCTACTCCTGGGCCGACGTGAAGCTGCACGAGCGGTTCCTCGACGAGATCCAGGACGACGCGATCCGGAGCGGGAAGCTCCAGGCGACCCGGGGACTGTACCGGATGGTCGAGCAGGCGCGCTGTCGCCACCAGGCCGTGCTCGCCTATTTCGACGAGCGGATCGGCCCGTGCGGCGAGTCCTGCGACGTCTGCCGCGGCGTCACCGTGGCCGAGCTCGCCGCCGACGCGATGGTGCGGACCGGCATGCGGAGGTCGAGGTCGTCGAGATCGAGGATCGAGGACCGGCCCCGCCGCGCCCCGTATCGGGCGGCCCGGGGCGAGCTGGGGTCGGAGATGGCGTCCCGGGATGACCTCCCGCCGCCGGAGTTCGACCCGGACGTGGATCCGCTGTTCGAGAAGCTGCGGTCACTGCGCAAGGAGCTGGCGGACGAGCGGGGCGTCCCGGCGTACATCATCTTCAATGACAAGGTGTTGCGGGCGATGTGCGCCGAGCGACCGGCCACGGCGGCGGAGCTGCTGGAGATCAGCGGTGTGGGGCCCAAGAAGTTGGAGCGGTACGGTGCGGTCTTCCTGGAGGCGATCGCCGCCGGCTGAGCCCCGGCCCGGCTCGCGGCGTCACTGGACGCGGGGATCGCCGCCCGATCGCCCCTTGTTCCCGTCGTGCGGCGCCCGCATCATGGACTGGGCCCCGCCGACCGAACCGAACCCCAGGAGCGCGCGATGTCGCTGCCGTTGCCGGACTCCGTGCAGTCCATGTGGAGGGAGACCTACGGCCCGTACTCGCCGGGACCGCCCCTTTCCGGAGACCGGAAGGTCGATGTCGCGATCATCGGCGGGGGGTTCACCGGGCTGACGACGGCCTACGAGCTGCGCCGGGCGGATCCGGCGCTGGATGTGGCCGTGCTGGAAGCCCGGGAGATCGGCTACGGCTCCAGCGGACGGAACGGGTCGTTCGCGATGACGGTGGTCGGGTTGGGGTTCGCGGCCACGGCGATGATCAAGGGCAAGGACTACCTCGTGCGGGCGCACAGGTACATGATGCGGGCCGTGGACGAGCTCTGGGACCTGATCCAGCGGGAGGAGCTGGATGCCGATGCGATCCGGCCGGGCTTCCTCCGGGTCGCCACCGCCACGTCGTACCTGAAGAAGATCCGGAAGGAAGTCGAGCTCATGAACGGGCTCGGCTTCGACGACATCTACTACCTGGACCAGAGGGAGACGCGGGAGCGGGTCAACTCACCCGTTCACCTCGGCGCCCTGTGGGAGCCCCGGCTGGTCCTGATCCACCCGCTCAAGCTGGTGCGGGCCGAGAAGGAGCTGGCGCAGCGGGTGGGTGCCGAAGTCTACGAGAACTCGCCGGTGCTGAAGGTCCGGCGGAACGGCTCAGGCCCGATCCGGCTCGAAACGCCCGACGGGACGGTCAGCGCGGAGAAGGTGGTCTTCGCGACCAACGCCTACTCCCACTTCTTCCCTTCGCTGAAGCGGAAGCAGGTCCCGGCCGGGACGTACATGCAGGCCACCGAGCCCCTCACGCCGGAGCAGCTCGAGCCCATCGGCTGGGAGGGGAAGGAGGGGGTTGAGGACGCCCGCAACCTGATCCACTTCTACCGGCTCACCCTGGACAACCGGATCGCCATCGGCGCCGGCCCCGTCGGGTTCACCTGGGGCAACGACCTGATGCGTCTCGATCGGTACGACTACGCCTGGGAGGAGCAACGGAGCCATCTCCGGGTCACATTCCCCCACCTCCGGGACGTGAAGTTCACGCACCAGTGGGGCGGGCCTTTCTCCGTGACACTCGACCTGAACCCGGCCATAGGGTACGCCGGAGACGAGCGGGCGGTCTACAGCCTGGGCTGTATCGGGCACGGCGTGTCCATGAGCCACCTGAACGGCCAGACCATCCGCGACATGATCCTGGAGCGGGAGAACGGGCTGGTCGAATCCTGCCCGTTCGTCGACCGTACCGTCCTGCCCTGGCCGCCGGAGCCGATCCGGACCGCGCTGGGCCACCTGCTCCGCACCTACCTACGGATCGAGGACTGGGCCAAGGAGGGTGAGCTGCGTCGCGCCAAGGCCCAGGTCCACGCGGACGACGCCTGACCGCGGATCGGGCGGCACGGGACTGGGCTCCGGCGTCCCCCGGCCGCGTTCGAAGATCGCGGCGGTCAGCCCTGCGTACCCTCCGCGGCCCCCTCCTCCTCGATCAGCTCCAGGCGGATGTAGCGCTCTACCGCCACGATGTCGCGGGGCCGCATCTGTCGTAGCCCCCAATGGGGCATGCCCAGCGTGGTGCCCACGAAGACCTTCCTGTGCAGCGCGTGAGGTTCGTCGGCGTAGCCCCAGTCGTCCTGATGGAAGGAGGGCGGGCGGATCGTGTCGCCATCGATGACCCGTCCGCCATCGCCCCGGCCCTCCTCGCCGTGGCACTCGGCACACGCCCACTTGAAGATGTCGCGTCCCCTCGCGATGGCGGCGCTGTCACTCGCCCACGTCACCGTGTCGAACATGACCGGCTCGAACTCCTCCTGCGCCGCGGCCACCTCGTCGGCTTGCGACGGGGCGGGCCCTTCCTCCGTCGGCTCGCACGCCGCCGCTCCGGCCATGAACACGAGTCCTGCTGTGAACGCGATCCAGCGCATGGCTGCCTCTCTTCCGAGTGCCCCCTGCCGACCCGCCGCCCGGCGGGCCGGACCTCCGGATTCCAAGATACGGCTCGCCAGGGATGAGACCAGTCCGCCTAGCCGAGCACGGGTGCCAGGACATCGGCCAGCGTCGGCGTCCCGAGCACCTGGAGCTCGTAGCGGATCCGCGTGGCCGGGACCGGCAGGTCGATCAGCCGGGCCAGGTCGATGGGCGTGCCGATGGCGATCGCCTCGACCCCGTCCGCCGCCGCCTTCTCGATCGTCGCCTGGAGGTCCTTCGTCTGCTGCTCGCCGTAGCCCATGGCCGGGAGCAGCTCGCCGATGTCCGGGTACGCCTCGAACGTGCCGGCGATCTCGCCCACCGCGTACGGCCGCGGATCCACGATCTCCCTCGCGCCCACCTTCCGGGCCCCGATCACGCCGGCGCCGTACTTCATGCCGCCATGGGTCAGGGTCGGGCCGTCCTCGACGCACAGGACCCGCTTGCCCCGGAGCACGCTCGGGTCGTCCACGAAGAGCGGCGAAGCCGCTTCGACGATGACCGCGTCCGGGTTCACCGAGCGCACGTTCCGCTCGACCTGGAACACGTCGTCGATGTTCGCCGTGCCGATCTTGTTCACGATCACCGCATCGGCCAGCCGGACATTGATCTCGCCCGGGTAGTAGCTCAACTCGTGCCCGGCCCGGTGCGGATCGACCAGCGTCAGGTAGACGTCCGGCTTGTAGAACGCGAAGTCGTTGTTGCCGCCGTCCCAGAGGATGACGTCGGCCTCCTTCTCGGCCTCCCGGAGGATCGCCTCGTAGTCGACGCCGGCGAACACCACGCTCCCGGCCGCGAGGTGCGGCTCGTACTCCTCCCGCTCCTCGATGGTCACGTTGTGTTCGACCAGGTCCTCGGCGGTCTCGAAGCGCTGGACACGCTGGGCGGCCAGGTCGCCGTACGGCATGGGGTGACGGATCACCGCCACCGACTTCCCGGCCTCCCGGAGGTGACGCACCACGGCCCGGCTCGTCTGGCTCTTGCCCGCGCCGGTTCGGGACGCGCACACCGCCACCACCGGTCTGGACGACTCGATCATGGTCTGTCCGGCGCCCAGCATGGCGAACTCGGCCCCGGCGGCGTTCACCCGTGCGCCCAGCCCCATCACGTACGCGTAGGAGACGTCGGAGTACGACATGACGCAGCGGTCGACGTCCAGCTCGTCGATGAGCGCCTCCAGCCGTTCTTCCGGGTAGATCCGGACGCCATCCGGGTAGTGCTCTCCGGCCAGCTCGGGCGGGTAGAGGCGGTCCTCGATGCCCGGGATCTGCTCGGCGGTGAAGCCCACCACCTCGACGTCCGGGTCGGTGCGGTAAACGACATTGAAGTTGTGGAAGTCGCGGCCCGCGGCTCCCAGAATCAGTATTCTCGTGCGGCCCATATGGGGTATCCCTCGTTCGGATTGGGACAGGTGGCTTCAGCCTACGGGCCTATCGACCGCCAGGCAATCGGGGAACCTGCCACATCGGCGCGGGGACATCTCTTACCTGACGACTGGCCCGCCGACGCCCTGCCGGGCATATTGCCCGCGCACCGGCCGCCTCCCGACTCCTTCTTCCGGAGCGCGCCATGAATGCCGTTGCCGGCTTCGAACATCTGCGGCGAAAGGCCGCCGGCACGCCGCTCCCCGTGGCGGCCGTCGGGGCGACGAGCACCAGCTCGCTCCGGGCCCTCGCCCTGGCCGCGGCCGATGGGTTCGTCGAGCCCGTCCTGGTCGGGGCGGAGCCGGCCGTCCGGGCCCGGATCCGGGACGCGGCCATCGACGGCCTCGATGACGCCCGGTTCGTCCATGTCCACGGCAACGACGATGACGACCACCGGGCGGCCATCGCCCGTTCGGCGGTCGCGCTGGCACGGAACGGCGAGGCGGCGGTGCTCCTCAAGGGGGAGCTGCGGACGGATCAGCTGCTCCGGGCGGCGCTGGACGCCGATGCCGGGCTCCGGGCGGGGCGTCGCCTCTCCGACGTGCTGATCTACGAGGACACCCTGAGCGGCCGCGTCCGGCTGGTGGGCGTGACCGACGGCGGGATCAACCCGGCGCCGGACGAGGAAGGGCTGCGGGAGATCGTGGCCAATGCCGTCGAGGTCTTCCATGCCCTCGGATTCGAACGGCCCCGGGTCGCACTGTTGAGCGCGTCCGAGGTCGTGTCCGGGGCGCTGCCGTCCACGGTCGCGGCCCGGGCTGTCGCGGAATGGGCGGCCGTCGACCTGCCGGACGCGGACGTCGCCGGGCCGCTGGCGCTGGACAACGCGCTGCTGGAGTCGGCGGCGGCGGCGAAGGGGATAGAGGGCCCCGTCGCCGGGCGCGCGGACATCATGGTCACGCCGACCATCGAGGCGGGCAACATCCTGGGCAAGGGCGTGAAGTACCTGGCCGGGTCCATCACCGCCCACGTGGTGGTCGGAGCCGCCGTCCCCATCCTCATCCCATCCCGGGTCGAGAGCCCGGAGGACAAGCTGCACTCCATTGCGCTGGGCGTACTCGCGGCCCGGGAGGTGTCCACATGACCGAGCGGCGCCATGCGTACGACCATCGCTCCGTACCCGGTGGGCGTTCCGAAGACGCTCCCCTGATCCTCGCCATCAATCCCGGCTCCACCTCGACGAAGCTGGCCGTGTACGAGGGCGATCGGGCGCGATTCGAGGCGCTGGTCGAGCTGTCGGATGAAGAGCTGACGGAGTTCCGGGGCCGGGCGATCCTGGACCAGCTCGATACCCGCCTCGCCTCCGTCCTCGCGGTCCTCCACGAGCACGGCGTCGAGGCCCGCATGCTGTCGGCCACCGTAGGACGGGGCGGCCTCCTGCGGCCGCTGGAGAGCGGGACCTACCGGGTCTCCCAGGCCATGCTGGCGGCGCTCCGGGACGCGCCTCGCGGCGAGCACGCGTCCAACCTCGGCGCTTTCCTGGCCCGGCGCCTCGCCTCGCCCGCCGACTGCCCCGCCTACATCGTGGATCCGGTCAGCGTCGACGAATGGGACGACGTGGCCCGGCTCTCGGGCCTCGATGGACTGGACCGGGAGTGCCTGTCCCACGCCCTCAACACGAAGGCGGTCGCGCGCCGCTACGCACGGGAGCAGGCCCGTCCCTATGAAGAATTGGGCCTGGTCGTGGTCCACATGGGGAGCGGCCACAGCGTGTCGGCCCACCGGGACGGGCGCATGGTGGACGTGACCAACTCCCGCGAGGAGGGCGCATTCTCGACGGAGCGCGCCGGCACGGTGCCCACCGTGCGCCTCGTCGAGCGGGTCCTGGCCGAGGGGTGGACGCTCCGCGAGACGGTGCGGCGCCTGTTCCGCGAGGGCGGGATCCACTCGTACCTCGGCACGCGCGACCTGCGGGAAGTCGAGGAGCGGGCCGACGGCGGCGACGACCGGGCCCGCCTCGTCCTCGACGCCATGGTCTATCAGCTCCGCAAGGAGGTCGGGGCCATGGCCGCCGTGCTGGACGGACGGGTCGATGCCGTCCTCCTCACCGGTGGCATGGCCCGCAGCCACGGGCTCGTCGAGGCCCTCACCCCGCACCTCGGCTGGGTCGCTCCCATCGCCGTCTACCCCGGCGAGGACGAGCTCCGGGCACTGGCCGAAGGCGCGCACCGGGTCCTGCGCGGCGAGGAATCGGCGAAAGAGTACTAACGCGGCGCCCTGCGTGCGCCGCAAGAGGGCGTCGGCTGTGCCGCCGCAAGAGGGCGTTGGCTTCGCCACCGCAAGAGGGCGTTGGCTTCGCCACCGCAAGAGGGCGTCGGCTGCGCCGCCGCAAGAGGGCGTTGGCTTCGCC
>CAYMLW010000247.1:0-6609 GCA_964391035.1 uncultured Gemmatimonadaceae bacterium | reverse complement strand
AGCTTGTCGACGCGTTGGAACAGGGGATCAGTGCTCACGCGACGGATTGTCTGTCGAGGCTGTAATTGCCGCCACCCGCGGCCTCCCGGCGTTCTATTGACTGGAACAATGAATCGTTCTAGTTATTAGAACATACCATGGCCATGACCATAGTCGACACACTCGACCTCCTGGGGCTCTCGCCTGCCGCCGGCCGGATCTTTCGGTACTTCCTGATCCGCCCGGATGCGCGGCCGTACACCCGGGAGCTCCAGCGCAGGCTCGATCTGGGCGGCGCATCCCTCAGCCGGGAGCTCGATCGGATGGTCGGGCTCGGGGCGCTGAGCAGGGAACGGGAGGGACGCCGCACCCATTACCGGGTGGTCGAGGAATCTCCGGTGTGGAAGGCCATCCGGCTGCTGGCGAGCATCTCGAAGGATCCCGGCCCGCTGCTCGAAGACGCGCTCGTGGACGTGCCGGGTCTCGAAGCGGCCTTCATCTTCGGGTCGGCGGCCACGGGCGACGCCGGTGAAGAGAGCGACATCGACGTCTTCGTGGTCCAGGACCCTGAAGCTGACCCCAGGCCGCTGCTCCGTCACCTGGCCGAAGCGGCGGTCCTCCTGGGCCGTGAGGTGAACCCGGTCCGATACACGCTCCAGGCCCTGGCCGAGCGGCTCGGCGACGAGGGCCACCCGGCACGCGACTTCGTGCGCGACGTGTTGACCGGGCCGAAGCGGTGGCTCGCGGGCACGGGCGCCGGGATAATGCCGATCGCCACGGCGGCGGGCCTCGAAGCCGAGCAGCTATCCGAGGCGTCTGTATGAGATCCGGCTCCAGACCGCGAGAACTGTTGCAGAAGCCACCCGCACGGTAGTATAATTTGTGTGTAGATATCATGGTGTGCGACACATCTCTACATACAAACTATACCTTGGCAAACCCTGACAGAGCAGTCATCGCAAAGCTGGCCCGAGCCTCCCGCGGAGGCCTGGTTTCGGTTGCGGACGCGGCCGCGGCGTTGGAGGAGTCGCGCTCCAGGGCCGCGCGGAAGCTGGCGAGCCTGGCGAATCGCGGGTGGGCCGAGCGGGCCAAACGGGGCCTGTACCTGGTCCGGCCCCTGGAAGTCGCGCCGGGCGAACGGACCGTGGCCGAGGACCCGTGGATCGTGGCCGACGAGGTCTTTGCCCCCTGCTACATCGGGGGTTGGAGCGGCGCCGAGTACTGGAACCTCACGGAGCAGATCTTCCGCCCGATTCTGGTGGTGACCGCGGCCAACGTGCGGGGCCAGTATGAAGACCTTCTCGGTCACACCTTCCGGCTATTTCGTGTCCCCGAGTCGAGAATCTCCGCGCTTGGAGTGAAACGCGTGTGGAGGGGATCCACGCAGGTCGCGGTCTCTACGCCAGAGCGGACGATCGCCGACTGCCTTCGCAATCCGGAGCTGTGTGGCGGCATTCGTCATGTGGCCGATGTGATGGGCGAGTACGGGCGCCGGGAAGACCGGGATTTCGACGAGCTGGGCGACGTCATGGCGGAGGTCGCGACCGGCGCGGCCTGGAAGCGGTTCGGGTACCTCGCCGAGCTGCTGTGGCCGGAAACGGCTGGTCTGGCTGATCGTGCGAGAAAGAACCTGACGAAGGGCAACGCCCAGCTGGATCCGGCCGTCGATCGAAAAGGCGACCTCCTCACCCGATGGCGCCTCTGGATCAACGTCCCGGTCCAGGGAGCGTAGGTCGTGGGCTTCATCACCGAGACTCGTCAGGAAGGTCCAGGCTCAGCTGCTCGCTCTTCTGTTCGAGGCGGCGCTTCTGTCCCTGGAAAGCACTCACCAAAACGGCAACGGACATGAGAAGTGCCGCCAGGCCACTGATGGTCCGGCCTTCGTAAATGAGATACAGGCTGCCCCCAACGGCAATGATCCCGATGACCGTCGCACTGGCCCACCCGGCGATGCGGAGAAACGATTCAGTCCAGGAAGCGCGATTCTCGATCCGACGGCGGTGCTCCGACTGGCCTTCCGCCATGCGAAACACCCGTTCAGCACCGTCACTGACGGCCTGATCGTAGCCGCTCAGGATCTCAGGTGGCGGGAGCGGTCCGCTCCACCGCCACGCTTCCAGGGTGGTCTGCTGGATGCGCTGCTCTTCGTCAGACGGCTCGACGTCCTCTGAACACGAAAAGGCAGGGTCGGTTCCCTGCCTTCTCTCGAGGCCTTCAGACTCGCCGCCCGCCTCCTGGCGGCCCTGTTCATCGGACATCAGGGAGTGCCGACCAGAGGCCTGTCCTCCCGTGGTCGGGATGGGTCGATGCTCGTGCGAAGATCCTGTCCGACCTTCTCCCAATCGTTGCGGAGCGCTCTCGCGTCAGCTTCCGGACCGCCCTCGTCCTCGTACGGCATCGGACGTGAGATACTGCCGAACATGTCAACCGCACGGGCTACACCTTCCACGAACGGTCCCGCCGCAACGGCGATGGATCGGAGGATCTTGGTCATGGTATTCCCGGGGTCGTGAGTCTCTGCGTTGAGAGTACTGACCAGTGTATCGGATTTCAAGAGCCGTGCCTCCGTAGCTGTGCGCCCTGCCTCTCCTTAATAAAGATCAAGGCACTGCGCAGATCCAACAATGGCCCGACGGGACAACGTCATGCTCCACTGGGACGACCTCCACCGCACCGGCGCAGCGGTCCCGAACGGTTCCAGATGTCTGTGTCGCTGGCCACGCCGGCCGGGGAACGGCGGCCGTGGACGATCATCGACCCGGAAGCGCTGATCCTGGTGTCGCTGGCTTTCGGCGAGGGCGAGGCCCGGCTCATCGACCTGGTGGCGGCCTGGGCGGGTGCCGGGAGCTTCCTGGTCAGCAAGCCGCGGTTCAAGAGCATCGCCGCCCTCTTCCCGCCCGACGTGGAAGCACGCGTGGGCGACTTCGCCCGCTACGCCGCGGAGGCGGGCGACGCCAGCTGGAAACGGCTGGCCACGCCTGCGGACCCGGCCGGGTCGGCACCGCGCGAGAAGAAGGCGGGCCCGCTGCGTCTGGTCGAGGGCCCGTCGCTGGTGCTGCGCCTGCGGGCGGGGTTCGGGGTGAACGCCAAGGCCGACATCCTGGCGCTGCTTCTGGGGCTCGACGGCGGCGCGGCGGACCTGAACGTCCTCACGGCCGCCACCGGCTACTCCGATCCGGCCGTCCGAACGGCCACGCAGGAGATGGTGGTGGCCGGTCTCATTCGTGAGATCGAGGGGCGGCCGTCGTCGTTCTACGTGGATTCGGGGCCGTGGGCGCGCGTGCTCCAGTCTCCGTCCATCCCGCCCTGGCACTACTGGGCCGCCCTCTTCCCGTTCCTGACGGCGGTGGAGCGCTGGGGCCGCGACGCGATGGATGACGGCTGGTCGGACTACGTCGCCGGCAGCAAGGCGAGGGACCTCTACGACCGGTATGAGCGCCCGCTCGTACGCGCGGGCATCGAGCCGATGGCGCCGGGCGCGGAACGAGGTACCGCGTTCCTGGAAGCGTTCCGAACGCTCGTATCGTCCGTCCGGGACTGGATCCGGGCCAACACGTAGGACCACCTCGCCCCACAGCATCGCACCACCCCTTCGCGCTCGGGCCGCCCGCCCGCCTGGCCCAACAGGCAGGCGACACCGCGGCGAGCGCCGCCTACCGGTCGCGCCTCTTCGAGGGCGGCATGCCGCGGGTCCCGATGAGCCCGGCCGAACGCGCGGTGCCGGCCGATACTTCGAAGAGGCCCGCGCCGCCGGCCCTCGCTGAGATCGGCAGGCGTCCTGCGGATTTCCCGTCCGCCGGACCTGTCCGAGCGGCACGAGCGGAAGCTGATCCGGGCAGGGATCCGCTTCTCTCCGGCCGCGGCCCGGGTGCGTCTTCGGGTTCGAGATCCTGCCCGCGCCCTTGTCGGCTGGCTCGGGGCACAGCCCAAACGGGTCTGAATAGGAGACCAACGCGCT
Source organism: uncultured Gemmatimonadaceae bacterium (assembly GCA_964391035.1). Classification (GTDB taxonomy): domain Bacteria; phylum Gemmatimonadota; class Gemmatimonadetes; order Longimicrobiales; family RSA9; genus JAWVYT01. Next base: position 2,672 of record CAYMLW010000247.1, on the reverse strand, counting down.
CACCGGCTGGGGCGACCACGAAGAGGACGAGGCGCCGGCGCTACCCATGCCCCAGCTCGTAGAGGAGCACGACGCCCCCAGGCACGTGAAGCGCGACGAGCGCGTCCTCGTGGTGCTCAGCAACCCCCGCCGTTCAACGGGTTCGCCGGCATGGGGATGGAGGAGGAGCGGAACCTGGTCGAGCAGTACCGGCAGACCGAGCGGGCGCCGAAGCCCCAGGGCCAGGGCCTCAACGACATCCTCGTCCGGCTCTACCTCAACGTGAAGACCAAGTCGACTTCCTGTTTACAGCCCTTCGTTCCCGGGCGAAAGTTGTCAGTTTGCCGACGTCCGATGGCTGTCACCCGAGGACATTCAACTAAGGTCGCAGTCGGGAAGGGGGCTGCTAGTGACTTGCTGACTCCCTCAACTATTTCGTGCAATGAAAGCCTAGTGGCCCCGATGCGACACACAAGAACGGCGTCCTTGCCAGCGAGTCCCGCCATGCCTGCCCAAGATTCTCGTAGGAAAGTCCAGTACCGCTCCTTCCCATAGTATCGATCATCTGGCGAAACGCGCTTGCGTGTCGGCTCAGGTGGACCCCCCAGAAACCACAAGCGGAGCCATTGATCTTCTTCAAAGTTCGTGACGTCATAGTAGGGTGGCGATGTTACGAATAACTTCACTTGGCCACAGAGAGTCGGAAACCTCTCGCTAGCTTCTCTAACATCGCCCATCTTCACCTCGGCAACGCCGTCCGGACGCCTTCCTTTGTATCGGAAGCCAACCCGAGCTCTCAGCAGACCGAAAACGTCGCGCTTCTTCGGCCAAAGATTGTGTTCTTTCCAGTACTTAAGGCTGTACCCGGGTTTCGTGCTGATCGTGCGAGGCATCTGATTGCTGAAGTAGGAACTGGATTTGTCCATCTCTCCGTGCAATGAGCCCAGGACGAGGGCAGCGACGAAACAGTCTTTGGGGTCATGTTTCCATTCAAGGGCATGCCGCAGAAAGAGGATTTGGCGCAACGTCGTGTAATAGAATGCCCGTCCGAAAAACCGCGGAAGGCTCTTCCTCGCACCATCGAGGGCTTTCGCGTCGTACGTTTCGAATGCAGTCTCTAGCTCCTCAAGGCGTTCCAAGACATCGGTCTTCAGAGGGATGTTTCCTTTGGCACTCGATATACAATACGCAACGGGATTGATGTCGAGTGCCGCCGCCGGCCTTCCCATCAACAGTGACTGGAATAGTGTCGTTCCGCGACCGGAAAAGGGATCGAACACGAGGTCACCTGGTTTCGATCTTCGCGCAACCTGCTCTTCCACGAACGACTCAGGAAACATGGCGAAGTACGGACAGAGGGCGTGGAACCGGTTTCTCATCTGTCTGCTTCAGCCCCCCCATTGTTGAGTTGCTCGCTCACCCATTCCAAACACTGATCAGCCAGCCCTTCGTTGCCCGCGTACGGCACCCAAGCCGCGATCCTGCATCTATCGAAGAAAATCCCTGCCCGACGGGAATAGTAAGGCCACCTGTCCGCATCGATCCTATGAGGTATGTAGAAGGATCGGACCAGAGGGCTCACTGGCCCTTCTGCCATCCACTCTTGAGTCCAGTCGGTAGGTTGCAATTCGGATATTTTCGTTGCCCAATTGGCCCCAGCAGCACACTGCCCGAACAGAATAAGTTTGCTCTCGCGTCTATCGTAGAAATCGCGCCATGCCACGAGATCGAGTTTGTCGTCTTGGGGTCTGAGCCTGTGGCGAGTTTGGTACCTTCCGCCCTCCCCCATTCGCAAACACAGTTCATCCACTGCTTCAGCGAAGCTCCGCCCATCCCGGAGGTTTGCGAATCGTACGGCTTCACCGTCAATGAAGTTCTTCGCGGCAATCAGCGCGACTTCCTCGAAAACGTGCCACGGATTGAACTCGTCACCCTTCTTCGGAGAATAGCCGTAGTATGAGAGCGCTAGGCAGAAGACGTAAGCGAAGCTCTCGGTCCAGTCGTCATTGGCTTGTACCACACGGCCGCGCTTAATCGAGAAAGGATAAGCGCGGCCTGTGTTCCGAACGCGTTCTTCGACCTCCCACATCGCCGAGAGTACATCAGCTTCGATTCCTTCCGTCACCTCCCGGGCACGCCGACTGGAGCCGCCTACAGCTAGCTGCAACGCGGCTGACAGATCACCGGAGCTTGCATTAAGGTCACCGGCCTCAAGCGCTGACAGCTCAAGCCAATCTGCTAACTCGAGGGGCCTGCTATGGTCAGGCGGCAGACTAGCTGGCATTGCCCGCCGCCTCCGTCCTGGCCTGTCGCATTTCCTGCTCCAGAACGGCGACAATACGTTGGATATCTGTCAGTGTTTCCCACTGGGTATCGGTGCCTTCGTAGCCCGTTGTGACCGTTGCTTTGGCTTGCTGCAAATCCTCCTTGGCCGCAGTCAGAGACTGACGAAAGCGCTTCGCATCACCCACGCTGATTTCGTGGGATCTGTCCAAGGAAAAACCCTCTTTGAGAGCGTCCAAAGCTGTCTCGTCGCCGATTACCTCACGGAGCAGGTTGAGGTCTGGATTCTGTCTTCTTATTATCGGTTCCTTCCTCTTCGACTGACTACCGAACAACCATTCGAGAAGAAGCTCTAACCTGAGTTGAGCGATTTGGCGGGTAGCAAAGAAACACCCGTTGGGGTAAGTTGC
>CAYMLW010000246.1:5897-6653 GCA_964391035.1 uncultured Gemmatimonadaceae bacterium | reverse complement strand
CGCCAGCCGTCAGCCGCCAGCCGCCAGCCGCCAGCCGCCAGCCGCGAGCCGCCAGCCACCAGCCGTCAGCCGTCAGCTGTCCGGGTGGATCAGCGTCTCCCGGATCGCCGCGACCACGTCCGGCTCGTCGGCGAACCCCCAGTCCACCGCCTGGCGGGTGACCGTGTCATCGTCGTCCACGTGGAAGAAGAGGAGCGCGTGGACGGCGGGGAAGCGGTCGCGGAATCCGGTCAGGGCGTCCTGGTACCACGCGGCCCGGTCGCCGCCCACGGCGAGGGTGCCGAACTCGGCGATCATGATGGGCTTGCCGAAGCCGGCCAGGAAGTCGTAGCGGGAGCCGAAGATCTCCTGGAAGCTCCACCACCGGGACCAGTAGGCGACGGTCCCGTAGTTCAGCCCGCCGGTCCCGACCCAGCCCACGTAGTCGTGACCGGGCCAGTAGACCTCGTACCCCTCGTAGGCGATGTGGGGTGACCAGACCCAGACGATGTTGTCGGCGCCGGCCACACGGGCCCGGTCCACGACGTGCCGCCAGGCGGCGATGAAGTGCTGGGGCTCGTTGTTCTGGGGACCCCACGGGTAGCGGTACGGGTCGTTCATCTCGTGGGCGAACCGGACGAACACAGGGTAGTCGAGTGCCGCGGCGGCGGCGAGCCAGTCGTCCAGGTAGAAGTCGTACATTCCTTCGGCGACGTCCTCGAACCCGCCCCGATCCCGCTCCTCCCGCAGCGGCAGCTCCGGGTGGGCCTGGTTCTC
>CAYMLW010000246.1:0-5887 GCA_964391035.1 uncultured Gemmatimonadaceae bacterium | reverse complement strand
TTCGAGACGATCTCGGGCAGGATCACGTGATCGGCCTGGTTCTCGAAGGTGGCGAGCCACGGCTCCCAGGTGATGACCGGGATCGACCCCAACTCGTGGATCGCCTGGACCATGCGGACGGGGAACGCCTGGTCGGGCTCGTCGCCCCATGCGGTGTAGAGCTGGATCAGGGGGAACGTGGTGTCCAGCGTCTCCTCGAGCTCGATCACGCCCTCGAGGGAGCCCGGGAGCCGGCCGTCATAGGCGCCCAGGAGGAGCGTGTCCGGTCGGCGCAGGGAGTCGGCGTGAGCCCTCAGCGACTCGATCCAGCGCAGCTCGGCCGCCCGGCCGGGTCCCCGGAGGCGGTGGGCCACCCGGCTCTCGAGGCCCGTCACGGCCGTGCCCACCGCCCTCGCCGCCGCCGTGATGGGCCCTTCGGAGGCCGTGCCCAGCTCGATCAGCGCCAGGACCACGGCAATGCTGCCGAGGGCGACCGTCAGGGTGAGGCCGATACGCGTCCGCCGTCTCATTCGCTCCTCTCCTGCTCGCTGGCCGTCGGGCGGTCCGCCGGCGTGGCGGTCTCGCCGATCGAGTCCACATCGATGGCCTCCCATGGCTGGCCCCCCGGCGGTCGTCTCGCCTCCCACGCGGCCCGGATCCCGCCGGATACGAGGATCAGGGCGAGGGACGCGAAGCCCACCATGCCCCAGACGGCCTCGCCGCTGAGCACGAGGGCGGCCTCGGGCGTGATGAGTAGCCGGTGGGCCAGGGTCCACGCCAGGGTCGCCAGGTACAGCGTCGCCAGGAGCAGGTGCGGCCAGGCCAGGGCCAGGAACCGGCCCCGACGAGCTTCCTTGGCCGTCGGGATGTACGGGATCTCGGCCCGGACGACGGCGAGGACCGTACCGACCAGGTAGACGGGCCAGCAGGCCATCTTGAGGCCGAGGGCCCGCCAGTGGACGCCCCGTTCCCCGCGAGGGTGGGCCAGCCACCGCTGCGCCGCCTGGTAGATGGCGATCCCGAGGAGCGCGACGGGGCCGCCGGTGGCGACGAACTCGCCGAATCGCATGGCCGCCGGCTGGACGCCCGTCCACAGGTAGAGGTACGGGATGACCAGGTACATGAGGGTGGTGAGCCCGAAGAGGTAGTACGTGCCGATGGTGAGGTACGAGAGGCGCTGTCGCCAGGTCAGGCCGCGCCAGAGCCGTGGGACCTCGGCGAACAGGACCTCGTACACGCCCCGCGCCCACTTGAGCTGCTGCTTGTAGAAGGAGCCCAGGTCCTCCGGCACCAGCCCCCGACTCACCACTTCCGGGACGTAGACCGAGCGCCAGCCGGCGGCGTGCAGCCGGATCGACGTCACCAGGTCCTCGGCCAGCCCGATCCCGTGGCCGCCAATGGACTCGAGGGCCGTCCGGCGGAAGGTGCAGTTCGCGCCGATGGCCACGGCGCCGCCGAGGCCGAAGAGCCCCATCTGGGTGGGGCCGTAGAGGGTGTAGGTCTGCTCGGCCGCGGCCCGGGCCGTGAACGAGCGGGCCTGGTTGTAGTAGGCCTGGACCACCTGGACGAAGCCTACGTCCGGGTCGTCGAAGTGCCCCAGGACGCGGTCCAGGAAGTTCGGAAACGGGACGTGGTCGGGGTCCAGCACGAGGATGAGCTCCTCGTCGGTCCGCTCCAGCGCCGCGTTGATCTTGCCGGCCTTGGCGCCCGGCAGCCCCACGAGCTCGAGCCAGACGGCGCCGTGTCGCTCGGCCAGCGCCCGGAACCGGGGGTCCTCGGTGTCGTCCAGGAGGTAGGTGGTGTGGGGGTACCGGATCCGGGCGCACGCGGCCAGCGTGGTCTCGAACATCGCCAGCGGCTCTCCCGGCGACGATGTCGTGAAGATGGCGACCCGCGCGCCGGCGGGTGCCGGGCGATGCGGCGGTCGTCGCAGCGCCAGCAGGTTGACCCAGCCCAGGGCCATCCGGGAGACGCCGTACCAGATGGCCAGCGAGAGCACGACGAAGAGGGCGGTGTGGTCGACGTGCGCGGGCGCGAACCACCAGTCGGCGAACCGGACGATGGACAGGAAGCCCGCGCCGATCAGCACGGCGAGGATCAGCCGGCCCCGCCGTCGGACCGGCCGGACCCGCCGCCAGCGCCAGAGCTCCGGGTGGTCCGGGCTCATGAGCACCGGACCGTGCGGGCCGTCACGGGAGGGAGCGCGCCGGGAGCCGGTACGTGGCCCGGAGCTCCAGCCGGCTCTGGGTCCAGAACGCCGTGGCCTCCCGGGAGGCCGCGACCCGGACGACGGGCAGGTTCGGCGGCGCCGCGGTGATCTCGATTCTCGCCTCCCAGGGCGTGAACTCCCGCTCCCGGAAGTTGTTGGCCATCAGCGCGGCAGAGGCCGACCCGCCCACGTCGTCGACCACGATCAGCGGCTCCTGCTCCCGGGCCCACACGCCGTACCGGCCGCTGGCCCGGACCTCGACCGGCCCGCCGCCTACGAGCACCTCGCCCAGCACCGAGTGGACGGCGATCCGCTCGGGCGTGTAGTACGGCGCGTAGCGCGGCTCCTCGAGTCCGCCCAGGCTCCACCGGCTCTCCTCCGCGTCCTGCCAGGACGAGGCCCAGCCCACCCGGATGGCGGGCAGCACGGGCGCGAGGAGCCACGCGTAGGCCGTGGTGACGACGTTGTCGTCCGGAAAGAGCTCGGCCCGGGCGACGGCCTCCCCCGCCCATCCCGGCGCGGCCGCACGATCGAGCGCCGCTTCCAGGGTCCGCACCACCACCAGCGTATCCACCGCGCTCGTGGTGCTCAGGTACCGGTCCCGGGAGGCGTCGGCCCGGAAGGTCAGGCCCAGCGGCAGCTTCAACGACAGCTCGGCGGCCCCGAGCCAGGTGGCCTCGCCCTCCCCATTCGATCCCGTCCCCGGCGGACCGCGCCCCGGCTGCGGCGGCGGACTCCCGTCGTCCACGCCGTCCGCCCACCATCCCCCGAAACGCACCCGCAGGCCGAGCCGATGGGCGGGGATCCGGCCGGTCAGCTCCGCCCACCCGACCGCGGCGGCCGTCCGTATCCCCTCTGCGGCGGGCGCGGGTGGCACGTCCAGCAGCCGGGGGACCAGCCCGACGGCCAGGCTCCAGGACGGCGTCAGGTACGTGCCGCCCTCCAGCGTCCCGCGGTACCGGCGGTAGGGCTGGTTGTCGTCGAGGACGGTCGCCCCGACGGACAGCCAGGAGCGGGTCAGTGCCCGGATCTCCGCGAGCTGCCGCCTCGCCTCGGCCTGCCCGGAATCCACCGCCAGCGCGGTGCGGAACCGACGGGCCGCGGCGCCGAGGTCCCCCCGCCAGTACGCGGCGGTTCCCGCCAGCGTGAGCGCCCGCGCCCGTACCGCGGGAGGCGCGCCCTCCGACAGCGTGGGCCCCAGGACACCGACCACGTGCTCGGCCTCGCCCATCGCCAGCAGTCGCTCGGCGTACTCCAGCCGCAGCCAGGGATCGCCGGGCAGCCGGACGAGGGCGTCTTCGTAGGCCCGCGCCGCCTCGACGGCCCGACCCGCCCGGTAGAGGTAGCGGGCGAGGAGCCAGTGGGTCCCGCCGTCCTCGGGGTACTCCGCCAGGTACGCCCGGAGGGTATCGGTCGCCGCCTCGATCGCGCCGGACTCCGCGAGCCGCCTTGCCGCCTCCACCCGGGCCTCTGGACTCCCGGCGGCCCCGCCGGTGGGCTCCTGGGCCGATGCCGGTGTCGGGGCCGCGACTACCCCCACGGCGACGCTGGCCACGACGACGAGCGAGGCGACGGCCAGCCTGCCGGCCCGGACGCCATCCTCACGGACGCCGCAACCGAACGGGCCGCTGCCCCGACGGGGGATCCCCGGTACGGTGGCCCTCACGGCGTCGTTCCTACTCCGACTCGGACTCGGCCATCTCGAGGACATGCTCGAAGTGCTCCTCCTCGACCGGCTGCACGCTGAGCCGGCTCCGGCCGGTGACCACCATGTCGTCCAGCGCCGGGTCGGCCTTCAGCTCGGCCAGCGGGACCTGACGCGGCAGCTTCCGGACGAACCGGATGTCCACCATGTACCAGCGGGGGTCCTCCTCCGTGGCTTTCTCGTCGTAGTAGTTCGAGTCCGGGTCCTGGGCGGTGGGGTCCGGGTAACCCTCCCGGCTCACCTCCGCCACGCCCACCACGCCCGGCGGGCTCGCGTTGCTGTGGTAGAACAGCACGCCGTCCCCCTCCCGCATGTCGTCCCGCATGAAGTTCCGGGCCTGGTAGTTCCGGACGCCGTCCCACATGGTCTCGCCATCCCGCTCCAGGTCGTCGATCGAGTACGTCCCCGGCTCCGACTTCATCAGCCAGTACCGCTTCGCCATTCTCTCCCCTCCGCGTATGATCTCGACCCGTTGAACGTGCGGAGAGGCCTCCCCGCTGACAAGGAGACACGGGGAGGCCGGAGGCACGGAGATCACTTCTCACACAGAGACACGGAGGGACAGAGGCACAAAGACGGGCGGGGCGGAGCTCGCCGGGGGAGGTCGGGATCCCGGTAGGGCAGCGAGCCGGACCTCCAGGGTCGGTCCGGGCAGGGCCGCCTCCCCGGGTCCACCGTCACGAGAAAGGGTCGGGCCGCCTTCGACACCTTGCGGAAGGCCGGATACCCGCCGCTGCCGGATCCACCCCGACACCCGGAACCCGCACGACCCGGTGAATCTCCGACCCGCCGGCAAACCGACGACTCCCGGCTCCGCGCCTCCGTTCCTTCGTGGCTCCGTGTGCGCAGTTGACAGGCCGCGAAGTCTCCATGCGCCAGGGGTGGCCGGCTCCGCTCCGTGTGGCGAGATTCGTCCCATGCGAGATCCAAACGACTGGCGCCTCGACATCCCCGAACCCCGACGCCGCCACCTCAGGGCATGGTTCTGGGCCATCGCCGCAACCACCCTCGGCGTCCTCATCGTCGGGGGGATCACCCGACTCACCCAGTCCGGGCTGTCCATCGTCGACTGGGACCCCATCGTGGGTGCGGTTCCGCCCCTGAGCCACGAGCAGTGGGAGGCCGCCTTCGAACGCTACCGTCAGTTCCCCGAGTACCAGAAGCTGCGCCAGGGCATGTCCCTCGCCGACTTCCAGTTCATCTACTTCTGGGAGTATCTCCACCGGCTCCTGGCCCGCGCCATCGGCATCGTCTTCCTCATCCCCTTCCTCTTCTTCTGGGTCCGGGGCTACTTCAACCGACCGCTCGCGCTCCGCGCCCTCACCCTCTTTGGACTCGGCGCCGCACAGGGACTCATGGGCTGGCTCATGGTCGCCAGCGGACTCGTCGACCGGCCCAGCGTCAGCCACTACCGCCTCGCCGTTCACCTCAGCCTCGCCTTCCTCATCTTCGGCTTCGCCGTCTGGCTCGCACGCGAGCTCGCGGTGAAGGCCGAACGGCCGGCCATACCCGCCGCCGCACAACGCGCCCTCCGCCGGGGACTCGCAGCCGTCGGGACCCTGTTCGCGCTCCAGGTGGTCTGGGGTGCCTTCGTCGCCGGACTCAAGGCCGGACGCTACCACAATACCTTCCCCCTCATGGAAGGGCGCCTCGTCCCGCCGACCCTGCTCTGGCTCGACCCGGCCATCGTCAACTTCGTCCAGAACCCCGTGGCCGTTCAGTGGATGCACCGGCTCCTCGGGACCGCCCTCGGCCTGGCCGTCATCGCCCTCTTCTTCTACCTGCGACGACTCCCCCTCGACCCCCGATCCCACCGTCTCAACGTCGGGTTCCTCGCCCTCATCCTCGGCCAGTACCTGCTCGGCGTCTTCACCCTCATCCTCTTCGTCCCCATCTCCCTCGCCGTCTTCCACCAGGCCGCCGCCATGGTGATCTTCGGCTACTGGATCGCGTGGGTGCACCACTCCCTCGCCGCGACCCCCACCCGCCCCTGA
>CAYMLW010000245.1:0-6664 GCA_964391035.1 uncultured Gemmatimonadaceae bacterium | reverse complement strand
CCGACAAGCTACCGACATGGCGCCCCCTTGTCAACACTAAGTGAACGGTATTGCCCCTAGCTCGCCAGACTGGCCCGTAGCGCCTCCCGCAGCGTCACCCGAACGGAATCGGTGAGGCCGTCGTCGAGGGGCGGGATCTCGGCGGGGTCGAGGTCGTAGAGGACGGCCAGGACGGTGTGGGCGGCGGCGAGGGTGCCGAGGTAGCTGGGATGGAAGCGGTCGGGGCCGTAGAAGTCGAGCCCGGAATCGAGTCGCCAGGCCTCGACCCAGGTCTGCCCCGCGGGGATGAAGATGCCGTCGACCTCCCCGGCGGCATTGGCATACGAGGCCCGGGCGTCGGGAAAGAAGGCCATGCGGGGCTCCGACGGCCACACCATGAGCAGGGCGGGCACTCCGCCCGCCTCCCGGACCACCGGGGCGATGACGCCGGCCCAGTGGGCGAGATGCTCCTGGTTTTCCGGCAGCGTGGAGGGTCCCTGCTGAAGGATGACGATGTCGGCTTCGGCCGCCCGGATCGCGCGCTCCAGCCCCTGGTGCCAGTGGTCTTCCAGGCTCGCCCCCAGCCGGATCACCGCGTCCCACGCGAAGGACAGGCCGGCCTCCTCGGCCAGCAGCGCCACGACGCCGGGGAGGCTGTTGGTGGCCGTCAGCGAGTTCCCCACGAAGAGGACGCGGAGGTCCGCGTCGTCGATCTCCGGCTCGGGTCCCGTCGGCACCTCCAGGCCGCAACCCGCCGGGGCCACGAGGAGGAGCGAGGTCAGGGTGATTCGGGCGCTGCGCATGTCGGCTCGTCTCCGGTTCGTCTGTCGATGGAACGCGGGAGCGGGCCGAACTCGCACAGGCCCGGCGCAACCATCCCGCCGGTCGGGCTGTCTACACGAGTGGCCGGGCAGCCAGAGCCACCGGGCGAGCGGTGGCCCCGGGGGTCCCGGCCGAACGGTCTCACGTACCGGGCTTGAAACAGCGGAGCCGCGAGGGCCGTACGGACGCACGAAGCCGACGGACACGGACCGTCCGAGACTCTCCGGACAAGACAGACACGAGATATCATGAGACGCATACATGCCCTGGCGCTTCTGGGCGCCCTCCTGCTCCTCGCGGCCCCGCGGCCCTCCAGCGCGGATCCCACCGCGTCCATGACGGCCCCGACGCCTCAGCGCTCGGAGATCGAGCAGGGCACGAACGGGTCGGACCCGGACGGGGTGGACCGCCCGCCGACGCTGAAGACCCTGCGAGTGCCGGCGCCGCCGACCATCGACGGCGTGCTGGACGACGCGGTCTGGGCGGACGCGGACGTGGCCACGGGCTTCACGCAGCTCCGGCCCACGCCGGGGGCCGCGGCGACTGAGCGGACCGAGGTGCGGGTGATCTACGACGACGAGGCCATCTACGTCGCCGCCCGCATGTACGATAGCGCGCCCGACTCCATCGTCGCCCAGCTCGGCCGGCGGGACAGCGGCGTCTACTCCGACTGGTTCTACGTGGCCCTCGACAGCTACCACGACCGGCGGACCGGCTTCGTCTTCGGGCTGAACCCCCGTGCGGTGCAGATGGACGTGCTGCTGCACAACGACACGCAGGAGGACGACAGCTGGGACGCGGTCTGGGAGGGCGCGGCGCAGCAGGACGCCGGGGGCTGGACCGCCGAGTTCCGGATCCCGCTGTCGCAGCTCCGGTTCAGCTCACCGGAGAACGGCGAGGAGCAGGTCTGGGGCGTCAACTTCATGCGCAACATCGCCCGGCACGGCGAGGAGTCCTTCTGGGCGCCGACGCTGCCGGACGAGGGACGAGTGGTCTCGGTGTTCGGCGAGCTGCGGGGGCTGCAGAGCCTGCGGCCGCCGCGTCGCATGGAAGTCATGCCGTACGTGGTGACGAGCGTGACCATGGACCCGGGCTACGGCGACAACCCGCTGTACTCGAGGGTGGACCCCTTCGGCGGCGTGGGCGCCGACATCAAGGCGGGGGTGACGTCGGACCTGACCCTGACGGCCACGATCAACCCGGACTTCGGGCAGGTCGAGGCGGACCCGAGCGTGGTGAACCTCACGGCGTTCGAGAGCTACTTCCCGGAGAAGCGCCCTTTCTTCGTCGAGGGGGTGGACATCTTCCGGTTCGGCATCGGGCTCGGCGACGGCGACCTGGGCAGCCAGAGCCTCTTCTATTCCCGGCGCATCGGCCGGTCGCCTCAGGGCTCGGTGAGCGGCGACTTCGTCCGGAGCCCAGACGCAACCACGATCCTGGCGGCCGCCAAGTTGTCGGGGAAGACATCGAACGGCTGGTCCATCGGCGTGCTGGATGCCCTGACGTCCTCGGAGCAGGGTGAGTTCATCCGCGACGGCGTCACCGGGGAGACGCCCATCGAGCCCCTCACGAACTACGGCGTGGCCCGGGTCATCAAGGACTTCCGGGAAGGTCGGAGCGCGGTGGGCGGCATCTTCACCGCCACCAACCGGTCCCTGCCGGCGTCCGGCGAGCTGGACTGGCTGCGACGCTCGGCGTACACCGGTGGGCTGGACTTCCGGCACCGGTTCGGCGGCGACATGTGGCAGGTGAGCGGGTCGGTCGTGGGCAGCCACGTCCGGGGCACGCCCGAGGCCATGGTCGAGATCCAGACCTCGCCCGTCCACTACTTCCAGCGCCCCGACGCCGACTACGTCGAGTACGACCCGGAGCGCACCTCCCTCGAGGGCTTCTCCGCCAAGGCCGAGTTCGGGAAGATGCAGGGCGACTGGCGGTTCATGCTCTTCGGCCTGACCGTCTCACCCGGCTTCGAGGCCAATGACCTGGGGTTCCAGACCGAGGGCGACATGGCCCTGGCCGGGTTCTGGACCGGGTACAGCGAGAACGACCCCGGGAAGGTCTTCCGGCGCTGGAACATCGGGGTGAACGGCTTCGGCGGCGTGAACTACGGCGGCGACTTGATCGCGCTGGGCGGCAACGTCAACGGGTCGTTCCAGCTCACCAACTTCTGGGGCGGCTACGGCGGGATCAACGTCCAGACGTCGGGCCACTCGACCTCTCTGCTCCGCGGGGGGGCGAGCTTCGTGCGGCCGGGCAACGGGAACTTCTGGTCCGGGATCTACTCCGACAACCGGCAGGCCATCTCGCTGAACCTGAACGTGAGCGGCGGCTGGCAGGCGGAGACCGATGGCGGGCGGATCAGCGTGTCGCCGAGCATTACCGTGCGTCCGTCCAACAACGCCAGCATCAACCTGGGGCCGACGCTCTCGCAGAACCGGAACGCGCTCCAGTACGTGGCCACGAGAACGGTCGAGGACCAGGACCGGTGGGTCCTCGGTACCGTCGACCAGACCACCGTGGCCCTGACCGCCCGGGTGAACTACACGTTCTCGCCCACGCTTTCGCTCCAGTTCTACGCCCAGCCGTTCATCAGCGCCGGCGACTACTCGGATTTTAAGGTCGTACGCAACCCCCGGGCCGACGACTACGCCGACCGCGTCCACCTGCTCGCCGGCGACGAGATCCGGTCCACCGGCCAGCCCGGCGACAGGGTCCATGCCATGGACCTCGACCTGGACGGCACCCGCGAGACCGAGCTCGGCGACCCGAGCTTCAACTTCGCCCAGCTCCGCTCCAACCTCGTGCTGCGCTGGGAGTACCGTCCCGGCTCGACTCTCTTCCTCGTGTGGAGCCAGGGACGGACCAACTTCTCGAACGACGGACGGTTCCGCTTCGGCGACGATGTCGGCGACCTCTGGAGCGCAGAAGGGTCCAATGTCCTCGCGCTGAAGGTCAGCTACTGGTTGGGACTCTAGGGGGCTGAGATCCGGGACCTCGGACCCGAGATCTGAGATCTGAGACCTGAGATCTGAGTCCGCCCCGCCCCACCCCACTGCGTGTGGGGGAAAGGCGGCCCCGCCCCACTGCCTGTTGGAGGCAGGGGCGTACCGATACGTGGTGCCCGAGGCTCGGTCCTCGTCCTACACCGAGTCGCCGGGGGCCTGCGTCGGGGCGCTGGAGATGTGTTGGACGATCTTCCAGCTGCCGTCCTCCTGCCGCTCCGCGACCACGACGTAGTGCCCCTCTACGGTCTGCTCGCCCTGATCGGTCTGGACCGTCTGGGAGAAAGTGCCGACGCCGCTGATCATGTCGGTGCCGGAGGTGGTGTGGGTATTGCCGATGTCCAGGTTCGTCATGCCCTCGAGGCCCGGGGCGAACGCGCCCTGGATCGCCTGACGGCCCACGTAGACATCGCCGCCGGTGCCGACGAAGACGGCGTCCGTGGCGTAGAGGTTGGCTATCCCCGCGGCATCGCCGGCCTCGGCCAGACGGATCCACTCCTGACGGAGCCGGTCCAGCTCCGCCTGCATGGTGGCCTCATCCACCATCGCGGCGCCTTCCGCCACGCCTTCCGTGGCCTCCATATCGGCGTCTCCCGCGCCCTCGCATGCCAGGAGGGCCAGGGGGAACATCAACACGGGGAGGAACCTGGTCTTTCGCATGGGGCTTCGCTCCTGTCTACAGGGAACACATGGGGGCAGGCTCAAAATGCTGCCCAGCGCGGCGGAATACAAACGGTTTGCATCCACGGCGAGAAGGCGAGATGAGCGGCCGGGCCGCGAAGCCCGGCGCTCGTCGCCCCATCGAGATGTGTCCGGGCCGCTCCTGCGCCGTCAGGCGGGCTTCGCCGGTGGGTCAGCCCATCACAGGGAACCGAGGCCTCCGAGAGTCGCGAGGATCATCGCGACCAGCACGTAGGCGAGGAAGCCGAGGACCGCCGTGAGGATGGCCTTGCCGGTGGAGAAGTCGAGGGCCTGTCGGATGGCGACGATCCCGGCCGCCAGGAGCCAGAACCAGACCCCGAGCCGGACGAACCAGCCCAGGACCGGGATGAAGGCCAGGATGTAGAGCACGCCCGGCGACTGGGCGAAGCCGAGGGTCCGGAGCAGCTCACCCCAGGTCGCGGTGCCGCCGAGGACCTTGTCGCCGATGAGGTACGTCACCCCCGCCCACACGAGCCAGCCGACGTACGCGGCTATGAGCCCGGCGATGATGGCGCCGGTACCCTGGCCGGCCCCTCCGATGGCGCTGGCCACGGCTACGATCCCGACCACGATCGCCGCCTGCGACGTCGCGGTCTCGTCGTGCTCCACCTCCTCGTACGTGGGAATGTTGAACGTCGCGGCTCCGATCATGCGCTCGGTCATGGACGCCATGGGTCGTCCTCCAGTTGGGCGGTGGTGTGTCGGGGAACACACCTATGATCCGGCCCGACGCTTCAGGCCGCAAGGGAAGGCGGCCGCGGGACATGATCCTTGACAGCGAGGTCGTCGTCATCACACGGTAGAAACATACCGAACAAACACCGAACCACCCGCACCAGCACGGAGGGCCGAATGGCAGGACACGCGTGTCCCGGGACACGCGATCCCGGGACACGCGATCCCGTTGGACGAGTTCGACTACGAGATGGACGCCACCGGACGGCTGCTGGAGCGTGTGCCGGCGTGGATCGCGAGCGCGTTGACGGACGACGCGTACGATTTCGAGGAGAGGGGTGTGGAGTACAGCTTCGAGCCGACGGAAGCGCTGCTGGAGGAGCTCGACCGGAACGCCGGCGAGGGCCGGGCGGCGCTGGAGTCGGTGACGGGGGACGCGCTGGCCGAGATGTGGACGCTGAAGGCGGGGGACTTCGAGATGTTCAGCGCGCCGCGAGGAGCGGCGGCGCGGAACCACCTGAACCACCTGATCCATCATCGGGGGCAGCTACGCGATCTTCTCGATGCGGCGAGCGCGGATGACCCAGTCGAAGTCTCGGATCTCGGCGAGGGCGTGGTCGGAGATGGCGTGGTCGACCTCGAGGGTCATGAGCGCCTGCTTGTGGCGGCCGGTGCGGTCGACGCGCATGGTGGCGAGGTTGACGCCATCCTCGGCGAAGACGGCGCTGATGCCGGCGATGGTGCCGGGCCGGTCCTGGGCCACCAGGACGAGGGTGTCGTAGTCGCCGCCGAGGTCGACGGGGAAGCCGTCGATCTCGGAGACCTCGACGCGGCCGCCGCCTACGGAGGCGCCGCGCACGGTGACGGACTCGTCGCCGGCCCGGAGGTCGAAGACCGCGGTGTTGGGGTGGGCGTCGTCGCCCAGGTCGGCGTTCTCGAAGCGGTAGTCGAGGCCTGCGCGGTCGGCCTCCTCGTACGCGCTGCGGAGGCGGAGGTCGTCGGGGCCCATGCCGAGGAGCCCGCCCACGATGGCCCGGTGGGTGCCATGGCCCTCGCCGGTGGCGGCGAAGGAGCCGTGGAGGGTGATGGCGGCGCGCTCGGGCGTGGCGCCGAGGATCGCGCGGGCCAGGAGGCCGAGGCGGCAGGCGCCGGCCGTGTGGGACGAGGACGGGCCCACCATGACGGGGCCGAGGATGTCGAAGAGGCCTACCATGGTCCCCCTCCGGCGTGCGTGCCCGGTGTCGGGCCGGTCGGCCGCGGCGGCGGGCTGAAGGGTGCGAGCGCGTTCATTCGCTGATCCCCGTGGGTGTGGGCGACGGCTCGATCTGGACGAGCCTTCGTGCGGAGGGCGTGGCGGCGAGCCCGCCCTGGGCCGTCTCCCGGTATGCCACGGGCATCTTGCGACCGACCTCGCCCATGACGTCGATGACCTCGTCGGCGGGGACGGGGAAGTCGAGGCCGGCGAGGGCCATCTCGGCGGCGGC
>CAYMLW010000244.1:0-6674 GCA_964391035.1 uncultured Gemmatimonadaceae bacterium | reverse complement strand
GACAACGTCGACCCGGACACCGTGGCCTCGCTGCTCGACCGCATCGACGTACGCCGGACGCTCTTCAATGTGGTGAGCAAGTCCGGCACGACGGCCGAGACCATGTCCCAGTTCCTGGTGGTCCGGGAGCGGCTGCGGGCGGCGCTGGCCGATCCGGAGGGTGCCCGGCGCCACCTGCTCTTCACGACGGACCCGGAGCGAGGCGTGCTCCGCCGGATCGCGGACGACGAGGGCATCGTCACGCTCCCGGTCCCGCCGAACGTGGGCGGGCGGTTCAGCGTGCTCTCGGCGGTGGGGCTGCTGCCGGCGGCGATGGTCGGGATCGACGTCGCCGGGCTCCTGGCCGGGGCCCGGGCCATGCGCGACCGGTGCGAGACGGCGACGCTGGCCGACAACCCCGCCGGGCTCTTCGCCGCGCTCCAGTGGCTGGCCGACACCGGGGCGGGCGCGGGGATCCACGTCGTGATGCCGTACAGCGACCGGCTGCTGTCGGTGGCCGACTGGTTCCGCCAGCTCTGGGCCGAGAGCCTCGGGAAGCGGGCGAGCCGGGCGGGTGAAGAGGTCTTTGTCGGTCCCACGCCGGTCAGGGCGCTCGGTGCCACGGACCAGCACTCACAGGTCCAGCTCTATATGGAGGGCCCGTTCGACAAGACCGTCACCTTCCTGGCGGTGGGCGAGCGGGACCGGGACCTCGAGATCCCGGCGCTCTACCAGGAGATCGACGCCCTCGGCTACCTCGGCGGCCACACGCTGGGCGGGCTGCTGGACGCGGAGCGGAGGGCCACGGCCGCGGCGCTGGCGTCCCGGGGTCGCATGAACATGACGCTGACCGTGCCGCGGGTGGACGAGGGCGCCGTCGGGCAGCTCCTCATGCTCTTCCAGATCGCGACGGTCTACGCCGGCGGCCTTTACGACGTGAACCCCCTCGACCAGCCGGGCGTCGAGCTCGGGAAACAGCTCACCTACGGCCAGATGGGCCGCCCCGGCGTCGAGGCCGCGAGGCTGCCCGGGCCGGAGCCCCGCTGGACCAGCCGCTGAGCGTGGTCCCATGAGTGAGCTCGACGAGCGACAGGACCGGGCCACGTACCTGGATGTCGTCTCCGGCTGGGCCGACGACCTGGCGCACGAGATCAAGAACCCGCTCCACGCCATGGTGATCAACCTGGAGCTGGTCAGACGCCGGGCGGAGAGCGGGGACGCCGCCGCCGTGGTCGAGCGGACCGAGATCCTCGAGTCGGAGCTTCATCGCGTCCACGACCTGGTCGACTCGCTGCTCCGTCTGGTCCGGCCCTGGCCCCCGGCCGAGTCGGTCACCGTGGACGGCGTCTTCGACGTCCTCCTCCCCGTATTCACGGCCCGGGCCCGGATCCGGAGGATCGAATACACCCACACGCCCGGGGACGTGAGTGTCGCCCTGGCTCCCGGCACCCTGGCCCGGGCTCTGGTCACCCTCGTCGCCCGCGCCATCGACGTGACGCCGGAGGGCGGACGCCTGGCCACCGCGGTCGAGGTCGCCGCCGACACGGCGAGGATCACGATGACCCACACCGGGGAAGGGGCCACGGAGCTCGGTGGCCCGGGGGCCTCAGACCACGTGGCGGCGGAGGATGAGGCGGCCGGGGAGGGCCTGGAAGACCGTCGTCTCGCGGCCGTGCGGCGCACGGTGGAGGCCTCGGGTGGGTCGGTGGTCGCCGCGCTGGAGGGCGGGGAGCGACGCATCACATTGATCCTGCCGAGGAGCGGGGCCGCCTGACCACGGAGCGGAACCGCCCGTTCGGTGTACACATGTGCGGGCGACGCGACCGCGCGGTCTGCCGGTCTGGACGTGGCCCCGTGCGGGCCGCGGTATGCTTGACCCGTGGCCGCGCGCGCGAGTACCTTCACGGGCGATCTCGCGCTGGATCCCGGACCTTTCCTGATTCTTCGAACCCGAGGTATACCAACCATATGGCAGGTGGCAGAGTACTGATCGCCGACGACGAGAAGAACGTCGCCGAGGGCCTCCAGATGATCCTGTCCGAGGACGGCTACGAAGCCGAGATGGCCACGGACGGGCAGGAAGCCTGGAACAAGCTCGAGGCGGACGAGTTCGGTCTCGTCCTGGCGGACCTGAAGATGCCCGAGATGGATGGCCTGGAGCTGTTCGCGAAGATGCGGGAGAACGGGATCGGCAGCGAGTTCATCATGATCACGGGCGAGGCGTCGGTGGACTCGGCGGTCGAGGCCATGCGACACGGCGCCTACGACTACCTGACCAAGCCGCTCGACGTCGACCGGCTGAAGGCGCTGATCCAGAAGGCGCTGGAGAAGTACGATGTCCGGACCTCGAACCTCCAGCTCCAGAAGAAGCTCGAGAGCCTGACGAAGTACGAGGACATGATCGGGCAGTCGGGGGAGATGCGGGAGATCTTCACCGTGATCGAGGCGGTGGCCCCGTCCAACGCGAGCGTGCTGATCAACGGAGAGAGCGGGACCGGGAAGGAGCTGGTCGCGCGGGCGATCCATCAGAAGTCGAGTCGCAAGAAGGGCCCGTTCATCGCCCTGAACTGCGGCGCGTTCCCCCGGGAGATCCTGGAGAACGAGCTGTTCGGCCACGAGAAAGGCGCCTTCACCGGCGCGACGAACGAGAAGGCCGGGGCGTTCGAGCTCGCCGATGGCGGCACCCTCTTCCTCGACGAGGTCGCCGAGATGGAGTCGGATGTGCAGGTGAAGTTCCTGCGCGCGCTGGAGCAGCGGGCGTTCCGTCGTCTGGGCGGGAAGAAGGAGATCTCGGTGGACATCCGGGTGATCGCCGCCACCAACAAGGATGTCGAGACGGCGTTGAAGGATGGCGACCTGCGGGAGGACCTCTACCACCGGCTGGCGGTGATCCCGGTGGCGCTCCCGCCGCTGCGAGACCGGGGTGGCGACCTCAAGCTTCTCGCCCAGGAGTTCCTGGAGCGGTTCGCCGACGAGCACGCGAAGGAGATCGACGGGTTCGACGAGAGCGCGCTGGAGTTCATCCAGACGTACGGCTGGCCGGGCAACGTGCGGGAGCTGAAGAACGCCGTCGAGCGGGCGGTGATCCTGGCCAAGGGCGGGAAGATCGAGGCGGCGGACCTGCAGTCCCGGGCGGCCCTCGAGGAGAAGGAGGCTCGCATCCCGCTGGGCCACTCGCTCGACGACGCGGAACGGATCATGATGCTGAAGACGCTGGCATTCGCCAATGGCGACGTGAAGAAGGCGGCCGGCATCCTCGGCTGCACGCAGAAGAAGCTCAAGGAGACGGTCGCCAGGACAGTGGAGTAGCGAGAACGGCCGTCACGGAAGGGGGAGGAAACGACATGTCGGAGCACGACGAGGGCTACGTCATCATCGAGCGCCGTACCGGGAATTTCGGCACGTTCGTCTGGGGGCTGCTCCTGGGCGCGGGGGCGGCGCTCCTGTTCGCGCCGAAGTCGGGTCGGGAGACCCGGGAGGAGCTGGCCGACAGCTTCGACCGGCTGCGCGACGAGGCCGAGGAACGGGTTCGGGAGGTCCAGGACACCGTGCACACCACCCTCGACGACGCCCGGCACCAGTTCGAGGAGGGGCTGGAGAGCGCCCGGCGGACCGTCGAGACCGGACGGGAGGCCATGCGGGTGTCGAAGGAAGAGGTCGAGCGGCGGGTCCGCGAGTCGTCGGAGGCCTTCCGGTCGGGGTACGAGGCCGCCCGGACCGCCGGGGGACCCGCGGCCGGCGAGGAGGCCGGGAGCTCCGGTGAAGAGGACGAGAGCGGCTCCGCCGAGGCGTAGTCGCACCTCGTGAGCACAGCGGAGGGGGACCCGCCGCTCCCTCCCCCGCGGCGGGAGGAACGGTCGGGTTTCCAGCGGTTCCGGGACGACCTGGGCGACCTGGCCCGGGGCATCTGGAGGAAAGGCGACGACGACCAGATCTTCTTCCTCGCCGGCGCGATCTCTTTCGACATCCTGATCGCCTTCCTCCCGCTGCTGATCACGGTCGTCGGCGTGGCCGGCTTCACGGTCCAGCGTCTGGGCGCGGACGCCCAGCAGACGCTCCTGAACTACCTCGAGCAGAGCATCCCCGCCGCGGTCAACGTGGATGTCCGCGGCAACATCGAATCGCTGGCCGAGCAGAGCACGGGGATCCTCAGCTTCGGTACCCTCTTCTTCCTGTGGATCGCCACGCGGCTCGTCGGAACGCTGCGGACGGTGCTGCGGGAGATCTTCGACCTGCCGGAAGGGCGCGGCATCATCGCCGGCAAGATCTTCGACATCAAGATGGTGCTGGCCGCCGGGACGCTCTTCGCCCTCAACATCGTCCTCACCATCGGGCTGCGCTGGTCCGCCGATTTCGTGGCCAATGTCCTGCGGATCGACCCCGGCGACATCCCGTTCATCGGGCAGGCGAGCCAGCTCTGGCCCCAGCTGGTGGCGTTCGTGACGATCTGGGTGATGTTCTTCCTGATCTACCGCTACCTGCCGCCGCGCCGGATCCGGTGGAGCACGGCCACCATCGCCGCGACCTTCACGGCCGTGCTCGGCGAGGCGCTCAAGCTCGGCTTCAGCTGGTACGTGACCGGCGTGGCCGATTTCCGGTCGACATGGGGCAACGTCGCCACGTTCATCATCCTGGTGATCTGGATCTACTACACGGCGCTGGTGTTCGTACTGGGTGGCGAGGTGGCCCAGGTGGTGTCCATGCAGCGTACGCGGCGGCGGCAGAAGGAGCGGCTGGTGTGAGTTATCAACAGGGACCTCGCACCAGTCGCCAGTTTCGACCCGATCGAGCATGCGCGCGGCCCATTCCCGTATGGGGTCCGGGCTCCTAGGGGGCCACCGCCGGCGTTGCGTCCCGAATTGCCATGCGCCAACGGGAGACTGGTGCGCCGTCCCAATGCTGGCGGCCGATGGTACACGAGCCTCAGACCGACTAGATTCAACGGCATGGCGGATACACGCAAGGACGGACGGAAAGTCGTGGCGCGCAACAAGAAAGCGCGGCACGAGTACGAGATCCTGGATCGCTGGGAGGCGGGGCTGGCGCTGAAGGGCCCGGAAGTGAAGTCGCTGCGGGCGGGCAAGGTCAGCCTGGCCGAGGCCTTTGCCCGGGTCGACGACGGCGAGGTGTGGCTGTATGGGATGCACATCACCCCGTACGACCCGGCGGCCCGGTGGAACCAGGACCCGGTCCGACCGCGCAAGCTGCTGCTGCACCGGAGCGAGATCCGTCGGCTGATCGGCGCGACCCAGGAGAAGGGGCTGGCGCTGGTCCCCCTGGAGCTGTACTTCCGCCGCGGCTACGCCAAGGTCGAGATCGCGCTGGCCCGGGGGAAGAAACTGCACGACAAGCGGGAGACGCTGAAGCGCAAGACGCATCAGCGGGAGATGGAACGCGAGCTGAAGACGTACGGATGAGAGCTCTACTTCGGGCGACGCTCCCACTGGCGCTCGCGGTCGGCGCCTGCGCCCAGGTGCTGCCGCCCACCCTCCACGTCCAGGGCGTGGGCGAGCCCGTGGCCGTCGATGTCGTCGTGCACCGGGGCTACCCCGCCTACCCGGCCTGGACGCTACGCAGCCTGGGCGCCCGCGTCGATGCCACGCCCGACGGCGGCCGGGTGGTCTTCGGCGCCGACACCCTCCGCTTCACCTCCGGCTCCCCGTTCTTCCACGCCGGCGGCCGGGCCTGGCAGCTCGTGGACGCGCCGTACCGGGAGCGGGGCATCTTCTACCTGCCGCACCAGCTCTTCGCCGAGTGGCTGCCCCGGGCCTACCCGGACCAGATCCGGTACGAGGACGGCCGACTCCGGCTCCTCGGCAGCGGTGCGTCGGTCCCGACCCCCGCGGCGGCAGGGAGAGCGCGGCCGGCAGCCGCTCGCGTGGGGGAGGCGACAGCCTCGTCCGGCCCCATCGGCGAGCCCCGTACCACGCCGCTCGTCATCATCGATCCGGGGCACGGCGGCCGCGACCACGGCGCCATCGGCCCGAGCGGCGTACGGGAGAAGGACGTCGTGCTCCAGGTTTCGGAGCGGATGGCCCGGGAGCTGCAAAGCCGCGGCTACGACACGCGTCTCACGCGCACGGGCGATACGCTGGTGCCCCTCGAGGACCGGCCCCACCTGGCCAACGAGTGGCGCGGCAGCCGGCCGGCTCTCTTCCTGTCGATCCACACCAACTGGGTCCGGGACCGCCGGGTCCGGGGCTTCGAGACCTTCTTCCTCTCGGACGCCCGGACCGAGGACGAGCGCCGGGTCGCCGAGATGGAGAACGCGGCGGTGCAGTACGAGACGGGATCGTCCGTCGCCAGTACCGACGAGCTCGGCCTGATCCGCAACGCCCTGCGGAACGACTTCTACATCCGGGCCTCGTACGACCTGGCGGGGCTGATCCAGTCCGAGTTCGCCGGCTTCCACCAGGGCACGAACCGGGGCGTGAAGCAGGCCGGCTTCATCGTGCTGATCGGCGCGTTCATGCCCGCCGTGCTCGTGGAGCTGGCCTTCATCTCGAACCCGACCGAGGAGCGGATGCTGGGTTCCGGGCCGTTCCAGCGCAACATCGCCGAGGGCATCGCCGATGCCGTCGATCGGTTCTTCGAGCGCCAGGGTGAGCGATGGACCGGCACCTTCCCCTGACGCCGACGCGACCATGAGCCTGCTCCGTCAGGCGCTCTTCGGCGCCGACTTCGCCAACCCGGTC
>CAYMLW010000243.1:0-6679 GCA_964391035.1 uncultured Gemmatimonadaceae bacterium | reverse complement strand
GTCGGCGGAGCCGTCCTCGATCTCCCGGAGGAGCGACCCGAGCTCGTCCCGCTCGGCGCGGGCCGCTTCCACCCTGGCCGGCAGCCGCTCCGCCGCTCGATCCCGCTTCCGCGCTCGGTCGTAGAGGGCCTCGGCGTTCTCCGCCGGCGACCGCGACGGGTCCAGCTCCACGACCCGGGTCCCGCCCTCGAAGTCCTCGAGCTCGACCCGCTCCGCGCCCCGGCGGACCTGGTGGAGCCGGGCCATCAGGAGATCGGCCGTGGACCGCAGCTCGGCCGCCCTGTCCGGCGCCGATTCCGCTTCCCGCGCCAGGGCGTCGGCCTTCCGGGTGACCCACTCCAGGTGCTCCGCGAGGGCCGCCCTGACCTCCGGCGCGAGTCCCGCCGGCGCCTCCTCCTCGGCCGCCGCCCCGAAGGCACTCAGCAACGATTCCTTGGCCCGGCGCTCCACGCCGGGGAGGGGGAGGGGATAGGGCTGTCCGCCCCGGATCCGGAGCACGCCGGGATCCACCGGCGGGCGCTCGGCCAGGGCCCGGTACCGGTCGTGGGGCGCGGGGTCGTCGAGGATCGCCTCGGCGTTGAGCGCGCTCGTCCATGCCACGCCACGGAGGAGCGTCCGTCGCCGCTGGTCCGGCGGGGACGCGGCGAGCAGCCCCCGGAATCGTTCGCGGGAGACCGGCTCCTCGACGCCCTCCCTGCTCCCGACGCCTCCCGGAGGCTCGTACTTCGCCCCCGTCTGGAGGAGGCGTCCGCCGGCGTCCCGGCTCCAGAGAGCGGCCACGATAATCCCGTCGGGGTCCAGCGCGAGGGCGTTCCACTGGTTCGTCATGAGCTCGAACACGAACCGCGACGCCCGGCCGGCACCGCCGGCGTCGATCTTCAGCTCGATGATCCGCTCGTCCAGGGGCGCATCCACGCTCCGGACCCGGGGGCGACGCTGGGTCCGGATCCGGCGCCCGCCCCAGCCCTCCGCGATGACGCCAGGCTCCGCTGCGCCGGCTTTCGCTACGCCCCCGGCCTGCCCGCCGTCGCCCGAACCGCGGCCCGGTATCTGCCGGAGCCAGCCTCGCGCGGGATGGAGCTCCCACACGAGGCGCTCGTCATCGAGCTCGAGGATGACTCGCCGTTCGTCGCTGTCGAATCGCACCGCCCGCAGCCGTCGAGCCACGAGGCGATCGCGGAGCTCGCGGGCGAGGTAGTGGACGAGAAGCGAGTCGTAGAGGATGGGCTTCGACACGCCCTGAAGGTGCCGGGGGGGCGCCGGGGTCGCAACGGCGGCCGGCCTCGGCGTCGGATTGACACTCCCGGACCCCGGTTCTAGCTTCGGGCACGCCCAATCCTGCCGTCGAGGTAGAGTGCGTCGGGCCACCTCGGCCCGCCCGGACGGTCCATCGGATCCCGACGACGAGGCATGACGTGGACAAGGACGAGCACATGAGCCGGTTCGCCCGATTCCGGCTGCATCCCGTGCTCGTCGATGCGGCCGCCGGCCGGCCCCCGGGATGGGCGAAGCTGTCCCCGGGCCGACGGCAGCATGTCGGCCGCGTCGCAGATCTCATGGAGACCTGGGCAGAGCGCCTCGGGATCGACGAGCGGGATACGGCCCGGTGGCGGGCGGCCGGACTCCTCCACGACGCGCTCCGGGACGCCGACTTCGACTCCCTCCGACCCCTCGTCGAGCCGGGGCTCCGGGACCTGCCCGGCAAGATGCTCCACGGCCCCGCCGCCGCGGCACGCCTCCGATCCGATGGCGTCGACGACGCGCCCATCCTCCTGGCCGTTGCCTGGCACACCCTGGGGCACCCGGACTTCGACCGTCTCGGACGGGCCCTGTACCTCGCCGATTACACCGAGCCCGGCAGGGACTACGAGTCCCCGGAGCTGGCGGCGCGGCGTGACCGGGTCCCCGACGACATGGACGGGGTCCTCCGGGAGGTGGCCGCAGACCGGATCGGCCGGTCCGTGCAGCGCGGGCGCCCCCTGATCGAGCCGACGGTGGGCTTCTGGAACCGTCTCGTGGACGGACGGCCGTGAACGCTGCCACGCCGGGGACGGGGCCGGTGCCGGGGCGCAATCGAGTGACGGTGAACCGCCCCGGTCGGAGCGTCGTCTCCGTCATCCTCTTCCTCGCTCTCGGCCTGGCCGCCGCGTTCATCGTCTCCGCCCTGGCCGGTGTCTGGGAGCCCGAGGGGACCGGGACCGCCTTCGACCCGGGGTTGTCGCCGGATGAGGCGGCCGAGATCCGGGTCGAGGTCCTCAACGGCTCCGGCGGACCGGGCCTCGCCCGGAACGCGACCCGGCAGCTGCGCGGGGCCGGCTTCGACGTCGTCTACTTCGGGAACGCCCGACGGTTCGACCACAGCCGCTCCATGGCGGTGGATCGGGCCGGCCACATCGAGCGCGCACGGGCGGTGGCGGCGGCGCTGGGCATCGATTCCGTGGTCACCGCCGTCGACTCCACGCTCCTCCTCGAGGTCACCATCGTCCTCGGCGAGGACTGGCCACCCCGCCCGGGCGGGCCGCTGGGCAGCTGGAGCGACCGGCTCCGGGATCGGTTCCTCGAGAACGACCCCGGGGACTCCGCCGGACACGCCACCGAGGGCTCCACCGAGGACTCCACCGGCGGCGGCTGAGGGTCGGACGCGTGGATACCGTCGAGGTCGACGGATTCGAGATCGTCGTCGGGCGGACGGCCGCTGAAAACGAACGCCTCTCCCGCCGCATCGCCCGCCCGTCCGATCTCTGGCTCCACGCCGCCGGGTACGCCGGCAGCCACGTGATCATCCGCGCCACCGGGGGCACGACCGGCGACGTGCCCGCCAATGTGGTCGAACGGGCCGCAGGCCTCGCCGTCTGGCACTCCAAGGCCCGGAACGCCGGCGGGAAGGTGGCGGTCCACGTCTGCAGGGGACGCGACGTGGGCAAGCGCCCGGGGTCCCCACCGGGCCAGGTCACCCTCGAGCGGTACGACACCGTCAAGGTCTACGCCCGGGAGCCGGAGTAGCGCAGGTCCGCCGGCGCATGCCCGGGGCGTGACCCCGATAGTACATCTCACCACACGGGCCTCCAACTCGCCGTGTAGGCCATTTTCCGACATGCGTTCCAGGGGTCCGGTCCCGACGTTTCAATGGGGGGCGGGAGGCGGGCACGCCGGCCCCTCCGAGGACCGAACCGGGCCAGGAAAAGGGGGCGCATGAGACGGGAGCGAGACAGGGTCGCAGCACTGCTGCCGACGGGCGCCGCGCTGACGGCGCTGCTGATCGCGACGGCCGCGCCGCCGGCCGACGCCACGGCGGATCCCGATCGGGAGGGCCGACGGATCTACGAGGCGACCTGCGCGGCGTGTCACGGGATGGACGGCACGGGAGCGCCCGGGTCGCAGGTGGGCTTCGACACTCCGGTCCCCGACTTCACGGACTGCGATTTCGCGAGTCGCGAGCCGGACGCCGACTGGGTGGGCGTGGCGGCGGAGGGCGGTCCCACCCGTGGATTCCACCACACGATGCCGGCCTTCGGCGGGGCGCGGAGCGCGGACGAGCTCCAGGCGGCGGTGGACTACATCCGGACGTTCTGCGGCGATGAGGAGTGGCCGCGGGGCGAGCTGAACATGCCGCGGGCGATGTTCACGGAGAAGGCGTATCCGGAGGACGAGGCCGTGTGGACGGTGACGTCGGGGCTGGAGGGCGAGGCGTCGTTCGAGAACGAGGTGGTCTGGGAGCAGCGGTTCGGGCAGCGGAGCCAGTGGGAGCTCGTCGTCCCGTTCGGCACGTACCGACGTCCGGACGAGGCGGGCGGTGGCTGGACCGGCGGGTTCGGCGACGTGGCCATCGGGGCGAAGCACACGCTCTTCCACAGCTTCGAGAGCGGCTCGATCCTGAGTGTGGCGGGCGAGGTCATCCTTCCGCTGGGCGACGAGGACGACGGCATGGGCAGGGGCGTGACGATCCTGGAGCCGTTCGTCTCCTTCGGCCAGCTCCTGCCGGCCGACGGGTTCTTCCAGCTCCAGGTGGGCGGCGAGTTCCCCACGGACACGGACATCGAGGGCAACGAGGCGTTCTGGCGGGGGGCGCTGGGGAAGACGTTCGTGTCCGGTGACTACGGCCGGGCCTGGTCGCCGATGATCGAGTTCCTCGGGGCCCGTGACCTGGAGAGCGGCGCCACCGCCCACTGGGACCTTGTGCCCCAGCTCCAGGTCACGCTCAATACCCGGCAGCACGTCATGGCGAACATCGCCGTCCGGGTTCCGGTCAACGACACGGGCGTCCGGGACACCCAGCTCCTGGTGTACGTGCTCTGGGACTGGTTCGATGGCGGATTCTTCGAGGGCTGGTGAGGGAGGGTGACATGAGGACGACCATCCGGACGACGATGGCCGCGGCGGTCCTGCTGGCCTTCGCGGCGCCCCTCGCGGCCCAGGCCGGCCACGGGCCGGGCACGGCGGGGGTCCCGCAGCTCTTCGACGTGGCGGGGCCGTGCATGGCCTGCCACAACGGGCTCACCGGCCCGACCGGGCAGGACATCTCCTTCGGCACCGACTGGCGGCCGTCCATGATGGCCAACGCGGCCCGGGACCCCTACTGGCAGGCGGCTGTGCGCCGGGAGACCCTGGAGCATCCGGACATCGCCCTCGCCATTCAGGACGAATGCACCAAGTGTCACATGCCGATGGCCCGGTTCACCGCTCACACCATGGGCGAGGAGCACGGGGCGTTCGAACGCTTCCCCTGGCGGGGCGCGGACGGGCCGCTGGCGGCGCTGGCCGCCGACGGCGTGTCGTGCACGATGTGCCACCAGGTCGAGGCGGAGGGGTTGGGCGAGGAGGAGACGTTCACGGGCGAGTTCCGGGTCGACACCGAGCGGCCCATGGGCCAGCGGGTTGCGTACGGCCCGTTCGACGTCCCGCAGGGTCCCGTCCAGGCGATGCTGAGCTCGGGACGGTTCCAGCCGACGCGGAGCGAGCACATCCAGGAGGCGGCGCTGTGCGCGTCGTGCCACACCCTGTACACGCATTCGCGCAACGACGCGGGAGAGGTGGTGGGCGAGCTGCCGGAGCAGGTGCCGTTCCTGGAGTGGCTGCACAGCGACTATCCGGGCGAGCGCTCCTGCCAGTCGTGCCACATGCCCGAGGTGGAAGGAGAGACACCGATCAGCTCGGTGCTGCCCGAACCACGGGCCAACGTGTCCCGGCACGTCTTCCGCGGCGGCAACTTCTTCATGCCCCGGATCTTCAACGCCTACCGCAGCGAGCTCGGGGTGCAGGCGCTGCCCCTCGAGCTGGAAGCGCTGGCCATGCGGACACGGGAGAACCTGCGTACGCGGACGGCCGGGCTGGCGGTGGAGGCCGCCGTCCTCGACTCGACGGGGCTGGCGTTCGACGTGGTCGTAGCCAACCGGACCGGCCACAAGCTGCCCACGGCGTACCCGTCCCGCCGGGCGTGGCTCCACGTCGTGGTGACCGACGCGAGCGGCGTGGCGGTCTTCGAGTCCGGCGCGCTGCGACCGGACGGCAGCATCGTGGGGAACGACAACGACCGGAGCAGGGAGCGCTACGAGCCGCACTACGCGTTCATCCGGAGCCCCGATGAGGTCCAGATCTACGAGACCATCATGGTCGACGCCCGGGGACGGGTGACCACCGGCCTCCTCAAGGGGACGCGCTTCGCGAAGGACAATCGCGTTCTGCCCACCGGCTTCGACAGGGCGACGGCGGATCCCGACATCGCCGTCCAGGGCCACGCCGCCGGCGATGCGGATTTCGTGGGCGGCACGGACCGGATACGCTACCGGATCGACGCTGCCGGTTCCGGTCCGCTGACGATCCGGGCCGAGCTGTGGTATCAGCCTATCGGCTTCCGCTGGGCCCACAACCTCGAGGCCTTCGACGCGGAGGAGACCCATCGGTTCGTGCGCTACTACGACGCGCTTTCGGAGGTCTCGGCCGCGCTCGTGGCGACGGCCTCGCGGACCGTCGAGTAGCCGCGATCCGGCTTCCACTTCCGGCTCCTGCTGGATTGCCGCACGGTCGCTCTGGTCTCAGATTCCCCAGAGGGCAGCCTGACCAGTGCAGCCAGACAGGGAGCGGGGATGGCGGACGAGATCGAATACCGGGTCATCGGGGACGACATGCAGCTCGTGGAGGTCGCGCTCGATCCGGGGGAGGCCGTGCGGGCCGAGGCGGGCGCCATGCTCTACATAACCGACGGCGTCGAGATCCAGACCAGCACCGGCGGCGGCGTCTTCAAGGGGCTCAAGCGCGTGTTCACGGGCGAGACCTTCTTCATCACGTCGTTCCTCTACAACGGCACGGGGAAGGGGGTGGCCGCTTTCGCCGCGCCGTACCCGGGCAAGATCATCCCGCTGGACCTGACCAGGTTCGATGGCTCCGCTCTCGTCCAGCGCGACGGGTTCCTCGCCGCGGCGGCCGGGATCGAGATCGAGGTGGCGTTCACGAAGCGGCTGGGGGCCGGGCTCTTCGGTGGCGAGGGCTTCATCCTCCAGCGCCTGCGTGGGGACGGGCTCGCCTTCGTACACGCGGGCGGGACCGTCGTCCGCCGGGAGCTGGAGGCCGGGGAGTCGCTCCGGGTGGACACCGGGTGTCTCGTCGCGATGGCCGAGACGGTGGACTACGACATCCAGTTCGTCGGCGGCGTGCGGAACGCCCTGTTCGGCGGTGAAGGCCT
>CAYMLW010000242.1:0-6710 GCA_964391035.1 uncultured Gemmatimonadaceae bacterium | reverse complement strand
CGCTCTCGGACTTCGCCTACACGCGCTTGCTGGGCGAGGGGAGCGCGTACATGGGCGAGCCGGGGGGGTTGGTGCTGGCCACCCGGATCCGGGGCGGTGTGGGCTGGGCGCATCCGGGCGGCGCGGGCTCCGAGACGCTGGGGCTGAATCCGCAGAAGCGGTTCTTCGCCGGCGGGCCGAACAGCGTGCGGGGGTACGACCAGTACCGGCTGGGTCCCACGGTGCTGGGGATCGAGGCGGTGCCGTGGCTGGTGACGGAGGACGACCCCTCGACCGCGGCGATGGAGGGGGCCGGGTGCACGGCTGCGGCGGTCAACGACCTGACGTGCGATGTGTCGGAGCTGGCGCGCCGGGCGCCGGAGCTCTTCGAACAGCGTCCGGCGGGCGGGGAAGTTCTGCTGGAGGGCAACGTCGAACTGCGTTTCCCGCTCCCGCTCCTGGGCGGGAAGTTGCGGGGCGCGGCATTCGTGGACGCGGGCCAGGTCTGGCGGACCCGCTCGGCCGTGGCGTTGAGCGAGATCGTGGCCACACCGGGCGTCGGCGTGCGGTACTTCAGTCCGGTAGGCCCGATCCGTGTGGATGCGGCCTTCAATCCCGGCGGGGTCCGGGACCTGCGTGTGTTGACCACGAAGGTGCGTGAGTGCATCGACGGGGTCGACCCGGGCTGCCAGCGGGTCGGTGAATCGAGTCGGGCCACGCTGATGAATACGGACATGGTGGCCCCCCTCATTGCGGCGGTCCCGTTCGGCTCTCGCCTCAGGGACATCGACTCGGTGGGCGACCTGCTCCGCCGGTTCAATCTCCAGTTCTCGATCGGACAGGCGTTCTGATGGCCATGAAACGGGCGGCACGGTACGCGTTGATCGGCGCGGCGGTCGTGGCGGTCGTCGTCGCAGGGCTCGTGCTGTGGCTCACCCGGACCCAGTCGGGCGTCGAGCGGGCCGGGCGGTTCGCCCTCGACCAGGTCCGCGGCTCCATCAACGGGGAGCTGGTCGTCGGGAGCATCACCAGCGATGGCGGGATCCTGCGGGGCGTCACGCTCCACGACGTCGCCCTGACGGGCGAGGACGACCGTCCGTTCGTCGAGGCCGACAGCGCCCGGCTCGGCTACCGGCTCGGCACACTGCTCAGCGGCTCCATCGTCTTCGACCGGCTGGAGCTCTACGACCCGGAGGTGGTGGTCGAGAAGCTGCCGGACGACGAGCGCTGGAACTACGAGCGCCTCTTCGCAGGCGACACCGCCGCTCCCGACACCACCCGGGACGACCTCGTACTCCTGCGCGACATCACGGTCCGGAACGGGCGGGTCGTGGTCCGGATGCCGTGGGAGCTGGACGAGCCCGTCGAGTCCGGAGACACGGCCCGTATGGAGCTCGAGGCCATCGGGGGCGGCTTCGTCCGGGTCCTCCGCTTCGAGGAGCTGGACGCGCGCCTCCCGCGCATCGTGTGGGACGCGCCCGGCGAGGACACCCGCCTGATCGAGGTCGGGTCGCTGTCGACCCGGGCCTTCGTCTGGGACACGCCCGCCGAGATCCAGGCCCTCGCAGGCGTCATCACCTTGCGCGACTCGCTCATCAGCTTCGACGCCGCCATGGCCCGGCTCCCGAACTCCGAGCTCGGACTGGTCGGCCAGCTCATCGTTCAGGACTCGGGCAACCGGTACGATATCGACATCGACGGTCGGGACCTCGCGTTCTCCGACTTCCAGTGGCTCTACCCGTCCCTCCCGGAGGAGGGCGGTGGCACGCTCCAGTTCCGGATGCAGACCCAGGAGGATCCGGGGACGATGCTCTGGCTGGTGCGGGAGGCCCGGCTCCGGACCGGGGGGACCGACGTGGCCGGGTCGTTCGGCGTGATCACGGGCGACACCCTCTACTTCACCAATGTCGACCTCGAGGCCTCGCCGCTGGACCTCGAGCTGCTCCAGGAGTTGGTCCCATCGGCGATCCCCCTAGACGGGCTCCTGATCGGGACCGTCGAGGTCGAAGGGCCGGTCTCCGCTCTCGAGACCCGGGGCGACGCCGTGCTGACCGCCATCGGGGAGAACAGCCGGGTCCGCTGGAGCGGATCCGTCGGCGTGGGGCGGCCGTGGGCGGCCAGGCAGCTCGACCTGGACGTCCAGGGCGCCGATCTCGAGCGCGTGGCCCGTTTCGCGCCGGGGCTCCGGCTCCGGGGGCTGGCCAGCGGCCGGGTTCGAGCCTCCGGCTCCCTGGAAGATGGCCTGGCCCTCACCGGCGATGTGGCCCTCGACCGGGACGGCGAGCGGTCCGCCGTTCACGGGTCGGGGCTGTTCGCCGTCGGCGGCGACCGCTCGGCCTTCGACCTCCGCTTCGATGCCGACTCCGTAGGGCTCGACCTCCTGACCGAGCAGTTCCCCGCACTCGGCCCCCTCGCAGGCCGGGCCTCCGGACCCGTCACCGTGATCGGCTCTCTCGATGACCTCAATGTGGACGTGGAGCTCGACACGCCGGCCGGCGGGCTGGCATTGCGCGGCTCCTTCGGGTTCACCGGAGAGGTGCCCCGGTATCGGGCCGATGGAGCGGTCACGTCGTTCGAGGTCGACCGGATCCTGCGGGACCTGCCACCGGCCGCGGTCACCGCTCGCTTCGAGATCGAGGGACAGGGCGCCACGGTGGAGTCGGTGGAGGCGGACGCTACGGTGCACGTGGCCCGGGCGATCATCGACGGGATCGAGGTCCGGCAGGGGGCGGCCCGTGGGCGGGTGGCCGACGGGCTGGTCCGCGTCGACAGTCTGCTCCTCGTGACGGGAGTCGGTGCGCTCCACGCAGCGGGCAGCTTCGGGATCCTCGATGACCGTTCGGGCGAGCTCGTCGTGAACGCCCACGGCGAGCAGCTTGCCCTGCTGGAGCCGGTCGTCTTCCGCCGGCCGGCGAGCGACGGCACGGCCGCGCGGCTGGGGGGGGACATCGAGGCGACCGGCGTCCTCACGGGCTCGTTCCAGCGGTGGGCGGCGAAGGGTCGGGCCACGGCCAGGGGGCTGGTGTACGACCGGGTCCGGGTCGGCGATGGAACCGTGGAGTTCGAGGTGGACCCGTCGTCGGGTAGCGTGCGGGCGGAGGTGGATAGCCTCCGGTACGGCGACCGTCACCTGACCCGGGGGGCCGCCGGAATCGACTGGGCGGACGGGGCCGGCCGGTTCTCCTGGACGGGGCAGGGGCTCGGGGAGGACCGGCTGCGTCTGGAGGGCACGTTCGCCCGGCCAGCGGATTCCATCGGGTCATCAACCCTGGAGGTCGGCCTGTCGACCCTCGAGCTGGCCGCCGGCGACGGGGTGTGGACGGCCGGGCCCTTTGCCGGCACCATCGCCCGGGACGGGGTGTCGCTGGACAGCGTCGCCCTGCGCCGGCTCCCGGATGGCGCCACGATCCGGCTGGGTGGATTGCTCCCATGGCATCGCGGCGGCGACACCGCCCGCGCGGCCATGACTCTCGAGCTCGACAGCGTCCCGATCGGAGAGCTGCTGCGGGTCGCCCAGACCGATACCGCCATCGACGGCATCGTGACCGGCCGGCTCGAGCTCTCCGGCACCGCCCTCGACCCCGTGATCGACGGTCGCGTAGCCGCCCGACCGTTCCGCTACGCCGGCGCCGTGTTCGACAGTG
This sequence comes from uncultured Gemmatimonadaceae bacterium, assembly GCA_964391035.1. Taxonomy (GTDB): domain Bacteria; phylum Gemmatimonadota; class Gemmatimonadetes; order Longimicrobiales; family RSA9; genus JAWVYT01. Next base: position 3,087 of record CAYMLW010000242.1, on the reverse strand, counting down.
CCCGGGGCGTGCTCCGCTATGACGCCCGGCAGCTCCGCGGGAACTTCGGCGGCTGGAGCGGCGCCCGGCGCACGATCACCGGATCCGGCGCGGTTCCCCTCGATCTGGCCCTCGCGGACCGGGACGAGCGACTCCTGGCGGAGCCGCTGACGGTGCACGTCCAGGCCGACAGCCTGCCCGCCGGGCTCGCCTCGTTCCTGATGCCGGGATTCGAGGAGGTCGACGGTACCGTGAATGGGCGGGTCGCGCTGGAAGGGACCGGCCGGGACCCGCAGCTCCTCGGCCGGCTGAGTCTGACCGACGGCTCCGCCTTTTTCAGGCCCCTGCGCGTCCACTACGAGACGATGGACGTCACCGCGGAGATGGAGACGGGCAGCCTGGTGCGCGTGATCGGCCGCCTCGGGACCGGCCAGGGACTCGGCCATGTGGCCGGGACCGTCGACGTCTCCCACCCCACCGACCCGACCTTCGACCTCGACATCACGGCCAGTCGCCTCGTGGCCAGCCGTCGGCGCGACGTCGTGGCCACCGTCACCGGCAGGGCCCGGGTCACCGGCCGGTACACCCGGCCCGTCGTCTCCGGGGAGCTCCAGATCCTGGAGGGCGAGATGAACCTGGACGAGATCTGGCGCCAGTTCCAGATGGTCCGCCTCGACCCGTCCATCTTCCAGATGATCGACAGCGCGACCGTCGCCTTCCGGCCGCCCGAGGAGATCCCGTTCCTCGAGAACCTCCGGATCACCAACACCACCGTGACCGCCGATCGCGGGTTCTGGCTTCGCAGCCAGCAGCTCAATGTCGAGGTGAGCGGGTCCCTCGAGACCGAGGTCGATCGCCAGACCAGCAACCTCCAGCTCACGGGCACGCTTCAGGCCATCGGCGGCGCCTACGCCTTCCACGTGGTCCAGGGCGTGCCGGCCCGCATCTTCGACATCCGCGCCGGGACCATCGAGTTCGTCGGCACGCCGGGCATCGACCCGAACCTCGACATGGAGGCGCTCTACCGGGTGCGACGGGCTCAGGGCGACCCCATCAACGTGGTCGCCGCCGTTTCCGGCACCCTCCAGGCCCCCCGGGTCGCCCTCGCCAGCGACGCCGACCTGCCGCTCAGCGAGTCCGACCTCGCCTCCTACATCCTGTTCGGACGCTCCGGCGCGGAGCTGACCCAGGCCCAGAGCGACGTCGTGTCCCGCGGCCTCGGACTCGTGCGACCCGTCGCCACCGGGCTCCTCTCCTCCGAGCTCCAGCGGGCCCTCTCCGGCAGCGGGCTCCCCATCGACCACATCGCTTTCACCACGCCGGAATATGGCCTCGACCAGCTCGGGAGCTACTGGCAGAGCCGCGGCCTCGTCGGCGTCTTCCACAACACCCAGCTCGAGGTCGGCCTCGACGCCGGACCCGACCTCTCCCTGGTCGGCAGCGTTCGCATCCCGACCGACGCCTCCGACAGCCCCGACGGCAGCTCGCCCTGGCGCATGTTCGGGGCTCGCGTCGAATGGCGGTTCCGCCCGAGCTGGACCACCGAGTTCTACGTCGAGGACCGCTTCGCCCGCATCCCATCCTTCGGCCTCGCCGAGATCGACGACCGCAAGGTTTGGGGGCTGTCGCTGTTCAGGGACTGGGGGTATTGAGGGCGGGCGCGGCCTGGCGGCCGCGCAAGAGGGCGGCTGCGCCGCAAGAGGGCGTCGGCGGAGCCGCCGCAAGAGGGCTCGCCTTGCGGCTCGCAAGAGGGCTCGCCTTGCGGCTCGCAAGAGGGCTCGCCTTGCCGCGAAGCGGCTCTCTTGCGCGGCCGCCAGGCCGCGCCCTCTTGCGGCGCAGCCGCCCTCTTGCGGCGCAACGCGCCGCCCCGTGGACCGCGCCACACCCCCAGGGGTATCTTGAGCGCAGACCTCAACGCGAGATGCGAGCTATGCAGCGGATCAAGATCTTCATGATGATGGCGGGGCTCACGGCCCTGCTGGTGGTGCTGGGCGGATACATCGGGGGGCAGGGTGGCGCGATCCTGTTCTTCGTCTTCGCCGCGGTCATGAACTTCGGCATGTACTGGTTCAGCGACAAAGCGGTCCTGAAGATGTACCGGGCCCGGATCATCGACCGCGATCAGGCGCCCGAGCTCTACGACATGGTGGACCGGCTGCGGCAGCGGGCGGGGCTGCCTATGCCGACGGTGGCCATCGCGCCGTCGGAACAGCCCAACGCATTCGCCACCGGCCGGAACCCGGAGCACGCGGTGGTGTGCTGTACCGCCGGGATCCTGAAGCTCGTGAACAGCGAGGAAATCGAGGGCGTCATCGCCCATGAGCTGGCCCACATCAAGCACCGGCACATGCTCACCAGCACCGTGGCCGCCACGATGGCCGGCGCCGTGGCCATGATCGGCCGGGTCGTGACCTGGGGCGCCATCTTCGGGATGGGTGGCCGGGACCGGGATGGCGGCGGGCTGGGGATGATCGTCATGGCCATTGTCGCCCCGATCGCGGCCATGATGATCCAGTTCGCTATCAGCCGACAGAACGAGTTCCAGGCCGACCGCACGGGGGCCGAGATCAGCGGCAACCCCATAGGACTGGCCAGGGCGCTCCAGAAGCTGGACGCCTACAGCCGGCGGATCCCCATGGACGTGAACCCGGCCGGGGCCTCCCTGGCCATCGTGAACCCGCTGGCGGGGCAGAAGGCGAGCTTCACGGGAATGTTCAGCACCCACCCCGCTACGGAGGAGCGGGTGGCGCGGCTGCGCGAGCTGGTCGACGAGATCTCCGCGGCCCGCTGATTCCGGACGGGCCGGGTACGAGCATGGCGGACGACGACGGGCCGATCGACCCCTTCGCCGACCGCACCTTCATCATCCTGAACCCGGCCGCCGGGCAGGAGGATCCGGTGCGTCTGCGTCGGCTCATCGGCGGCGAGTTCGCGGCCCAGGGCGCGGCGTTCGACCTGGCCGAGACTCGCCACGCCGGCCACGCCACCGAGCTCGCACGGCACGCCGCGGCACGGGGCTATCGGGCGGTCTGTGTGGTTGGCGGCGATGGCACTCTCGGTGAGGCGGCGACGGGCCTGGCCGGCACGGGTACGCCCCTGGCCATCATC
>CAYMLW010000241.1:0-6718 GCA_964391035.1 uncultured Gemmatimonadaceae bacterium | reverse complement strand
CTTCATCGCCGTGACCCCGCACCAGTCGCTGACGGACCTGAACGCGGACGAGTGGATCGCGCCCCGGCCCGGGACCGAGCACCTCGTAGCGCTGGCCATGGCGCGGCTCGTGGCGGACGAGACCGGCCGGACGGTGGGCGGACTCGAGGGCGTCGATGCGGCGGCGCTGGCGGACACGGCCGGTATCGAGATCGAGAGGGTCCGGGCCGCGGCCCATGGCTTCGCCGCCCGGCCGTCCGTGGCGGTCGGGCCCGGCGTCGGCACGACATCGGCGGCCGCGACCACCCTGGCCACGGCGGTGGCGCTGCTGAACGAGGCGGCGGGCAACATGGGCCGGACGGTCCGGCTGGGCCCCGCAGACCAACGGCGGGCGACCTTCGCCGACGTGGACAGGCTCCTGGACGATATGGCGGCGGGCAGGGTCTCGGCGCTTCTCGTGCACGGGCCGAACCCGCTCTACGAGTATCCGGACCGGGAGCGCGTGTCCGCCGGGCTGGCCGGGGTGCCGTTCATCGCGTCGTTCTCGCCGTGGCTCGACGAGACCACGGCCGAGGCGCACCTGCTCCTCCCGGACCACCACTTCCTCGAGGCATGGGGCGATCACGAGCCGCGGCCGGGCGTCCACGCGCTGGTGCAGCCGGTCATGACGCCGGTCTTCGACACGAAACAGACCGGGGACGTCCTGCTGAGCGTCGCCCGACGGGCGGGGATCGCCCTCCCCACGCCCGCGACCACCTTCTACGACTACCTGCGGGACGCCTGGCGTGGCCTCCACGCCGAGACGGGCGGGGCGGGCACGTTCGATGAGTGGTGGACCGGGGCGCTGCAGGACGGCGTGGTCGTGACCGAGACACCGGCACCGGTCGGCGCGGCACCGGCCGCCGGGACGCTGGACCTCGAGGCCTCGATGCTGGACGGAGACGGCGAGTTCGCGCTGATCGTGTACCCCTCCTACCGGTTCTACGACGGCCGGCTCGCCAACCGGCCGTGGCTCCAGGAGCTGCCCGACCCGATCTCGAAGCACACCTGGGGCTCGGTCCTCGAGATGAACCCGCGGACGGCGGACGAGTACGGGCTGGACGACGGCCATGTCGTGGAGGTGGCCACGCCGGCCGGAGCGGTCGAGCTGCCGGTCTGGCGTCACCCCGGGATCCGGGAGGACACGGTGGCCATCCAGCTCGGCCAGGGCCACGAGCGGCTCGGCCGCTATGCCCGGGGCCGGGGCGTGAATGCGCTGCGCCTGCTGGCGCCCACCGTGGACGACCAGTCCGGCGGGCTGGTCTGGGTCCAGGCGCGGGCCGAGGTCACGCCCACGGGGCGTTGGGAGCGCCAGCCGTTCTCGTCCACCCAGGACGATGTCAGCGGTCGCCACCTCCTCGAGACCGTGAGCCTGGACGAGGCCGTGAGCGCTCCCGCCGTGGTGGCGGCCGCTGTGCCGGCGGGCGGACACGAGGCGGCGGGTGGGGGCGCCATCATGGGTCCGGGAGAGCACGGCGGCGGTCACGGCGTGTCGGTGCACCCGAACCGTGCGGCGGAGCCGAGCCTGCAGGAGGCGGGCGGGTTCGCGCCGACCGTGGTGGACGGCTCGCCGCAGGGCTATCCGCCCCCGGGGACGTACTACGGGGAGTACACGGGCGCGGCGCCGCGCTGGGCGATGGCCGTGGACCTGGAGCGCTGCATCGGCTGCAGCGCGTGCCAGACGGCGTGCGTCGCGGAGAACAACATAGGGCTGGTCGGCCCGGAGCTGGTGGCGCAGGGTCGTCTGATCCAGTGGATGCGGATCGAGCGGTATTTCGAGGAGGAGGACGAGGTCCACGAGATGGACGGCGGGGCCCATCATCGGAAGGTGACGTTCCTCCCGATGATGTGTCAGCAGTGCGGCACCGCGCCGTGCGAGCCGGTCTGTCCGGTCTACGCCTCGTACCACACGCCGGACGGGCTGAACGGCCAGGTCTACAACCGGTGCGTCGGCACCCGGTACTGCGCCAACAACTGCCCGTACAAGGTGCGCTACTTCAACTACTTCAGCTACGAGTGGCCGGAGCCGCTGAACTGGCAGCTGAACCCGGAGGTGACGGTCCGGTCGAAGGGGATCATGGAGAAGTGCACGTTCTGCGTGCAGCGGATCCGGGGCTCCGAGCACCAGGCCCGGGTCCAGGGCCGGACGGTGCGGGACGGTGAGATCGTGCCGGCCTGCGCCCAGACCTGTCCGGGCAACGCCATCGTGTTCGGGAACATCGAGGACCCGAGCTCCCGGGTGGCGAAGACGGTGGAGTCGAACCGCGGGTTCCGCGTGTTCGAGGAATTGAACACGCAGTCGGCCGTGGTCTACCTCAAGAGGGTGACCGAGAACGGCGCCGGGGAGGGCCACTGATGGCGCTACGCTCGGAGACGCACCCGGATGTCAAGCAGTACTCCGAGGTCAACAGGGACGTCCTGAAGCTGCTGGGCAAGCCGGGGCGGACGTACTGGATCCTGCTCGGCGCGGCCGTGGCGGCCGTGGGGCTGCTGGCCTTCAGCTTCTTCACCCAGCTCTACCTGGGGATCGGGATGACGGGTCTGATGAACCCGGTCTCCTGGGGCGTCTACATCACCACCTTCGTCTTCTGGGTCGGGATCGCCCACTCGGGGACGCTGATCTCCGCGATCCTGTTCCTCTTCCGGGCCCGCTGGCGCCAGTCCATCTACCGGGCCGCGGAGGCGATGACGGTGTTCGCCGTGATGACGGCCGGGCTCTTCCCGATCATCCATCTGGGCCGGCCGTTCATCTTCTACTGGCTGATCCCGTATCCGAACCAGCGGATGCTGTGGCCGAACTTCAAGTCGCCGCTGGTCTGGGACGTGTTCGCAATCAGCACGTACCTGATCGTCAGCGCCACCTTCTTCGTGATCGGGATGATCCCGGACATCGCGGCGGCCCGGGACTCGACCACGGTGCCGTGGCGGAAGAAGCTGTACACGGTACTCAGCTTCGGGTGGAAGGGGAGCGGCCGGCAGTGGCTCCACTTCAACCGGGCGTACCTCTACCTGGCGGCCCTGGCGACCCCGCTGGTCCTCTCGGTCCACTCGGTGGTCTCCTGGGACTTCGCCATGAGCATCGTCCCCGGCTGGCACTCGACCATCTTCGCGCCGTACTTCGTGGCCGGGGCCATCTTCAGCGGCCTGGCCATGGTGATCACGCTGCTGGTCCCGATCCGGAAGATCTTCGGCCTCGAGGCGTACTTCACCGAGAAGCACTTCGACGCCATGTCGAAGCTGATCCTCCTCACGGCGACGATCGTCACGTACGCCTACATCGCGGAGATCTTCCTGGTCTGGTACAGCCAGGAGCCGCCCCACGCGGAGGGCCAGTACATCATCGCGGGCCTCAGCGGGAACTACTGGTGGGCGGCGGCCATCATGGTGGCCTGCAACAGCTTCATCCCGCAGCTGCTGTGGTCGAAGAAGGTGCGGACCAGCATCCCGGCGCTGTTCGTGATCACGATCTTCGTCAACATCGGGATGTGGTTCGAGCGGTTCGTGATCATCGTGACGAGCCTGGCCAAGGAGTACGAGCCCTGGCAGTGGAACGTGTACGAGCCGAGCTGGGTCGAGATGGGGATCATGGTCGGCAGCTTCGGCTGGTTCTTCATGTGGTTCCTGCTCTTCATGCGGCTGCTGCCCGCGGTCTCGGTGGCGGAGCTCAAGGAGGTGCTGCCGGCGCCCCGGCGGTGGCGGCGGGGCCGGACCGGGAAGGACCGGGAGCTGCGGGCGCGCCAGGAACCCGGGGTGGAGGAGGACCGATGAGCGGCGGGCGCTATCTCGGCGTGTTCGAGGAGGTGGACACCGCCGTGAAGGCCATCGAGGGGCTGCGGGCGGCGGGGATGACCGATCTCGAGACGTACTCCCCGCTGCCCCAGCACGAGCTCGAGCACGCGCTCCACCGGCCTCAGAGCCCGGTGCGGCTGTTCACCCTCGTGGGTGGACTTACCGGCGCGGCCACGGGCTTCGCCCTCGCCATCTGGACGTCGCTGGACTGGCCACTGATCACGGGGGGCAAGCCGATCATCGCGCTGCCGCCGTTCGTGGTGATCGGCTTCGAGATGACCATCCTGTTCGGCGCGCTGGCCACCGTGCTCGGCCTGTTCATCAACGCGAAGCTGGGACCGCCCGGGCAGGACCACGCCTACGACCCGACGTTCTCGGCTGGGAACTTCGGCGTGCTGGTGGACGCGCCCCCGGACAGGGGTGGGGAGGCCCGTCGGATCCTCGAGGAGGCGGGCGCCGCGGAGGTGCAGGCGTGGGACGATGGGGGAGGCCACCGTGCGGACTGAGATGCGGCGGCCGCTGCTCGGGGTGCTCGCCGTCGGCCTGCTGGCCCTCGGCGGGTGCACCGAGATCGAGAACGCCATGGCCAGCACGAAGATCCTGAACTTCATGCGGGAATCGCCGGCATTCGATCCCTACGAGGCGCCGCGCTACCCGCCCCGCAACTCGGTCCCGGTGGCGTCGCCGGGCGAGCGGTGGGAGCCGACCATCCCGAAGACCGAGGCCGCGCTCCGGGCGTGGGGCGATACCATGACCAACCCGCTGGCCATGGACGAGGCCGTGCTGGTGGCGGGTGCGGAGGCGTTCCAGACGTACTGTGCGGTGTGTCACGGCGTGGGCGGCGAGGGCGACGGCCCGCTGGTCGGGGCGGGCAAGCTGCCGTTCGCGACGAACCTGCTGCTGCCGATTACGGAGGAGCGGACCGACGGCTACATCTACGCGGTGATCCGTGTGGGCCGGGGCCTGATGCCGAGCTATGCCCGGATCCCGCCCGCGCATCGCTGGGCCGTGGTCAACTACGTCCGGCACCTGCAGCGGGGCGGCGAGCCGATCCCGGTCGAACTGCCGGGACTGGTGCAGCCGGGCCAGGATCCGTTCAATACGGGCGCCGCAGCCGCCAACGCGGGGCAGGAGTAGCATGTCGCACGATATCGGTGAGCTGAAGGAGTACCCCCTCCGTCGTCTCGAGGGCACGCCACGCGGTGTGCTGGCGGGAGCCGGGGTCCTCGTGATCCTGGGAGCGATCCTGTGGCTCATGGGCCTGGGAGCCGATGCCGATCGCGCGTGGCGCGCGTACGCGTACAACTGGATCTACTTCGCCGGCATCGCCCAGGGCGCGGTGCTGCTCGCCGCCGTGGTCTCGTTGACCCGGGGCGTCTGGTCCCGCCCGATCCGACGCGTGGCCGTCTCCTTCGTCGCGTTCCTGCCCATCGCCTACATCGTCCTGTTTCCGCCGCTCCTGATCTGGGGCGCCGACCACATCTTCCCGTGGCTCCACGAGGACGTGGGCGGGAAGGCCCTGTACCTGAACATGCCGTTCCTGACGGCCCGACACCTGGTCTCGCTGGCCGTGCTCCTGGCCCTGTCGCTGCTCTTCGCATACTGGCAGCTCCGGCCGGATGCCGGGCGAGCCAGCGAGCAGGGCTGGAACGGGTTCGACCGGCTGACGCGGGACTGGAAGGGCCAGGAGGAGGAGGAAGAGCGGGCCCAGAGCCGGCTCACAAAGCTGGCGCCGGCGCTCGCCCTGGTCTACGCCGTGGCCTACAGCTTCGTGGCGTTCGACTTCGTGATGTCGTTGGACCCGCACTGGCTCAGCACGCTCATCGGGCCGTACGTGTTCATGGCCGCGTTCCTCGGCGGCATCGCGGCCACCGCGGTGGTCACGCTGGTCTATCGCAGCCGACTCGCCCTCCACGAGTACATCGAGGGCAACAACATCCACGACCTCGGCAAGCTCTTCTTCGCGTTCAGCGTGTTCTGGGCGTACCTCTTCTGGTCCCAGTACATCGTCATCTGGTACGGCAATCTGCCCCACGAGCAGATCTTCCTCGTCCATCGACTCGGCGACCCCTACAAGACCCTGTCCATCGTGGTCTTCTTCGCCCTCTTCGCCCTCCCCTTCTTCGGACTCATCGGGGTGAAGCCCAAGAAGACTCCCTGGATCATGGGCACGATCGCGGGGCTCAGCCTGCTCGGCCTGTGGATCGAACGCTACATCCTGGTCTACCCGACGCTGTATCCGGACGTGGACGCCGTCCTCTTCGGGCTCCCGGAGGTCGGCATCGGCCTGGCCATGCTCGGCTGCCTGATCGGTGCGCTGGCCTGGTTCGGCGCCCGGTACCCGATGCTACAGGTCTGGCAGCCCGCCACGGAGATCGAGCTTCTCGGGGTCCTGCGTGACGACGATGATGACCGGATCGAGGCGACGCCCTGACCGCAGCGGCGCGGGCTCGCGCGCTCCGGAGCAGGCTGCAGGCGCCGGTGCGCCATGGTTGCAACGCGGAGCGGAGCCATCTATACTTGAACATGGCCGCGAAGCGCGCGGCCCGACAGAGGTAGCCTGTTCCCCCGGACAAGGACGACGCCTGAGACCCTTAGATACAGTTTTCAACCCACAGCCCCCAATCGTCCCGAACGGCTAGTCCGCGGCGCACCCAGCGCTGCGTCGTTGCAGTGTTTGGGTACCGGCCGTGGCGGCCGTCTTCCATATAGATCGGGCACCCCCCTACCGTCGGCGTGACCGCCGGCCGGAGGAAGCCCGGACAAGCAACACCATGAATGTGAAGTGATCGCCGGACCGGGGATCCGGCGGAGCGGTGCTGATGCACCGCTGGATACAATCCTCGTTCCCTGCCAAGGAGGTACAATGTCAAGAGGTGCTACAGTAGCGCTGCGATGGCTCGGCGTGCTG
>CAYMLW010000240.1:0-6760 GCA_964391035.1 uncultured Gemmatimonadaceae bacterium | reverse complement strand
GCTCCGCCAGCCACCCGAGCTCGGCGCGCGGCACATCCTTCAGGCTGTCGAGCGCCCGGAGACGCGCCACGAGCTTCGCATCAGGATTGGCGTGCATCGTATCGTTCAATCCCCCCACCTTCTTCCACGTGCCATCAGGGCCGGTACGGGCGGAATCCCGGTCAGACGGGCACGACGAAGCGCCGATAGTTGCCCGAGCTCGTCATGTAGATCACCAGGCCGTACACCGCGTCCGGCTCCCGCGTGAAGTCATACCCGATGGAGAAGGTCCCGCCGCCACCGCTCGAGCCGGCCGCGCCTTCGGCGATCACGGTTTCGGTCCCGGCATCGAAGCGTTCGAGCGTGACGCGCCACTGGTGCGCCGAACCCGGTGCGCGCCACCGCACGCCGGCCGATCCCACCGTGCTCGTCACCTCCAGGATCTGCGGCGGGCCGAGGGTCATCTGGCCCGCGTAGGTCACGATGGTGACCGTATCGCCCGTGACGAACTCCACCTCGAGAGTGTCGTCACCGATGGAGAGGCCAGCGGTGCCCCGATCGTAGTAGGTTCGGGCGCTCAGTGCACCGTCCTCGCGGAGCTCGAAGGCGACGGGGATCGGGATCTTCGGGGCTCGGGCCGGGAACCGAACGGCCATGGCCTCGATCTCCGCCACCGCCGCCTCCCCCACTCCCTCGACCACCACCTCGAATTCGATCAGGCCTTCGTTCGCTCCCCGGATCGGGTCGGTGTTGAACCAGTTGCGCAGTTCGAGGCGGAACGAGTCCTCCGGGATCGGCGGACCGATCGGGTCTTCCGAGCAGGCGGTGCCGGCCAGCGCGAGGGCGGCGAGGACCGCGATATCGTTCGTTCGGCGCATTCCTGACTCCTGGCTGTTGATCGGATGGCAATACTCCCTCCCGACCGACCCGCACGTCAAGTCGCTACTCCGACCGCAACGCCTGCATTGGGTCCGCCCGCGCCGCCCGGATCGCCGGGATCCCGGAGGCCAGGAGCACGGCGCCGGTCATGACCACGACCACCGCCCCGAGCGTGGTCACGTCGGTCGGGGAGACGCCGAAGAGGAAGCTCCGGGCCACCTGGCCGACACCCAGGGCGGCGAGCCCGCCGATCACGACACCCGGGAGCACCATCAGCGCGCCGCCCCGGAGGACCAGCCGGATGATGCCGCGACGGCTCGCGCCCACGGCCATGCGGATGCCGAGCTCGCGGCGGCGCCCGGCCACCGAATGGGCGATGACGCCGTACACGCCGAGCACGGAGAGGAAGAGGGCGAGGGCGCCGAGCACCGTCGCCAGCGAGGCGGCGACCCGCTGCGGCAGGACGCCCAGCCCGGTCAGGTCGACCAGCTCCTGGGGCGTCCCCACGGCCAGTCGCGGGTCGGCCTCCAGGATCGCCCGGCGCAATGCGAGGCCGCCGGCACCCGGACCGGCCGCCAGGACACTGAGGCTCGGCACGTATTCCTGCGTGGTCGGCAGGTACACCATCGGATCGACCACCTCGCCCAGTGTCTGGTTCTTCACATCGGCGACGACGCCCACGACCACCCGCTCCGGCGCGTCCGGGCTCCGGAACCGCAGCCGCTTGCCCACCGGATCCTCTCCCGGCCATGCCCGCTCCGCCATGGCCCGGTTGATCACCACCACCAGCGGGGCCCCTTCCCAGTCCGTCGACTCGAAGACGCGTCCCTGGTGAACGGGGATGTCCAGTGCCCTGAAATAGCCGGGCGAGACCACATTGAACTCGGTCCCGATCGGTTCGGGCTCGGCGTCCGGCCGCACCGGGTAGCTCGGGCTGCCGTTGGACCCGAGGTCCAGCGGCAGGTCGAGGGCGAGGGCCCCGTGATCGACACCCGGCAGGGCACGGACGCGTTCGAGGATGCGCCCCTGGATCCCCGGCCCCGAGTCCTCGTCGTACCCCTCGAGGGCGAGATCGAGGCCGGCCACGGTGACCCCGGCAGGGTCGAAGCCGGCATCGACGCGGCTCGCGCTCTGGAGGGAGCGGAGGAAGAGGCCCGCGGCCACCAGCAGCACCATGGCCACGGCGACCTGGCCGGTGGCCAGCCACCGGCGGAGCCGGCCCGTCCGGCGGCCGCCCCGGCCCTCGGAATGGAGCGCGGAGACGAGGTCCGGCCGGGTCGCCTGAAGGCCGGGTGCCAGGCCGAAGATGACCCCGGTCAGGGCGGCCAGCCCGAGGGCGAAGACCAGCACCGTGCCGTCGGCGCCGATGTCGAGATGGAGCGGCTCGGGCCCCGGTAGCGAAAACCCGGAAACGACCCGGGCCCCGGCGAACGCCAGCGCCGTCCCGGCCGCGCCGCCCACCAGGAACAGCACCACCGACTCGGCGGTGAGCATGCGCACCAGCCGGCCTCGGCCCGCGCCGATGGCCAGATGGATGGCGATCTCCTTCTGCCGGTCCGCCGCCCGGGCCAGCAGCATCCCCGCTACGTTCGACGCGGTGATCACGAGGATCAGCCCGACCAGGGCCATGAGGGTCCCGAGGAACCCACCCACCATGGCTCGACCCGCGCCCGGGACGGGCCCCAGCTCGATGACCCGGGCGCCCCGGTTCTCGTGGCTCCCGGGGTACTCGGCCGCGAGCCGGGCCATGACCGCGTCCGCGGCCGCGCCGGCCTGGTCGAGGGTCGCGCCGTCGCCGAGCCGACCGACCAGGTGGAGCCAGACGGCGTCCGGGCGATCGTAGAGGGCCACGTCGAAGGCCGGATCCGCCAGCTCGGTGCGGGCAATCGGGGTCCACACGTCCACGGCCATCATCGGGATGTGCCCGTCGAATCCGGGCGACACCACGCCGATCACGGTGAACGGTGTCCGGCTCAGCTCCAGCATCCGGCCCACCACTCCGGGATCCCCGCCCAGCCGTTCCTGCCAGAACCGATGGCTGATGACGGCCACCGCCGGCCCGCCCCGGCGATCCTCCTCCGCGCCGAACAGCCGGCCCCGGGCGGCCGTCACGCCGAGGGCCGGGAAGTAGCCGGGCGACACCGTCATCCCCACCAGCCGCTCGCCGCCATCGTCCATCCCCCAGCTCAACGGCCGGGTCCGCCACGCCGCCACCTCCGCCAGCGGCGTCGCGCCGTCGCGCAGCGCCTGGAAATCCACGTAGCCGAACGTGTCGAAACCTTCGCCCCGGGTGGTCCGGCCGATCTCCACCGCCCGGTCCCCGCCCTCCACCCCCGGCACCGGCTGGAGGAGGAGCGCATTGATCGCGCTGAAGATCACCGCATTGAACGCGATCCCCAGCGCGATCGAGGTCACGGCGACGAGGGCGAGAACCGGGCGGCGCGCCAGAGAGCGCGTCGCCTGACGAAGGCCACGGACGAGTGAATGCATGGGGCTCCGATCGAGTAGGGTCCCGTCAGGCTGCGACGTCCTCGCGCCGGCGTCCGCGCACGAGGCGGAGCACCAGCCAGAGCGCCAGCAGGATCAGCGCGGCCTTGAACAGGAACGCGCCCGCGGCGACAAGGGCCGCGCCGACGGAGACGGCCACGCCGCCCAGGAAGCCGAGGATGATCCTGGCCACCGCCAGGCCCAACAGCGTTAGGATGCCGCCGGTCGCCCAGTAGCTCGCACGAATGCCCACGGTCCCTCCCATCGATTCCGGTCCGGTGATCTCGGTACTCGCACTCCCTACGGGGCGGGAGGGGATCAGGATTCAACCGTGGCGCCACGCCCGCCGGAAAGGCCGCCCGGGGGGCACCCCTGCCCGCGCCGCGACGGCGTGCAGGATCGGGATTCGTCGCCAGGCAACGCTGCCGGCACGACGTCCGCCCCCGGGCGACTGCCCGAGGGTGGAGCGTGGAGGGGTTCGCCTCTGCCCTGCACCTCGAGACGCCCCACCCGCCACGCTCGGGACAGGCCCGGTGGAGCGGCGGAAACGCCAGGCAGTCGGCCCCGCCGCGGATTCCGCTCAGGAGGCGGCCGGTAGTCGGCAGGAATGCCGCACGGTCGGCCGGTGCCGCTAGTCCCGCTCCACTGCAGGCCGACGGGGCCCGCCTGCGAACGTGCTCCCGGAACGCACGCCGCTACACCCGACACGGCACGCCGCCCTTGAGCTTACCCGCCAACCCCGTAGGTTCAGGGTCCCCGGACGCCGGTAGTGGCGCCCGTCGAACCCCGGAGCAGAACGGCACGCATGGACATCACCATCACCGGCACGGTCAAGCAGATCCTCGAAGAGAAGTCCGGCACGAGCAAGAACGGACCGTGGCGCAAGCAGGAGTTCATCCTCGAGACCGAAGGCCAGTACCCCAAGCCCGTCTGCATCATCCAGTGGGGCGACGACATCGACCAGTTCGCCGTCCGGGAGGGCGAGCGCCTGACGGCACACGTCGACATCCAGAGCCGGGAGTACAACGGCCGCTGGTACACCGACGTCAAGGCGTGGCGCATCACACGGGACGAGGCCGGCCCGGATGCGCCTCCCGCCGCCGGCGACGAACCGTGGCCCGACGCCCCCACCGACTGGAACGACGCCGGCGACGACGACGACCTGCCCTTCTGACGCACGGAGACGCCAGGGAGACGGAGGTACGGCGAGAACTGCGCTCACAGAGGCACAAAGGGACGGAGACACAGAGGGGGCCGCGGGAAGGAAGATGGTGCCTGCCAGCGTGGCTACTCGAGGCCCCGGTGACCCGGTGACCCGGTGACCCGGCGACCCGGTGACCCGGCGACCCGGACCCGACGGCCCTACGCGGCGAAGCCGGTCAAACGGTCGGTGACCACGCGGAACCGCTGGCGCATGTCGTCGCCGAGGGTGTCCACACGACCGCTGAGCTTCGCGATCAGCTCAGCGAGCTTCTCGAACTGGGTCTCCATCGCGTCGAGGCGCCGGTCCATCGCATGGAGGCGCCGGTCCATCGCATCGAAGCGACGGTCCATCGCATCGAAGCGCCGATCCATCGTGTCGAACCGGGCGTCGACCGCCTCGAACCGGGCCGCCGTCTCAGCGTCCATGCCCCACGATAGCCTCGCCCGATTGCACGCGTCCATAGCGGAATGGGCCATCTCATCGACTCGCCGGGACAGATGGAGTCCCGGCCGGAGTTGGACGCCAGGAGCCGGCAGCGCCGCGGAGCTGATGATTCCGCCTACGGCGCGCATGCCTCCCGGTACCGCTCCTCGAAGACCACGGCCCAGGCCGTGCCGTAGCCCCCACGGGCCGGGCCGGCCATATCGCTCAATGCCTCCCAGTTGCTCTGGGTCAGGGTCACGCGCGTGCGGCCATCTTCCACGGGGACACAGCGAAGCTCCACCAGCGTGAAGTCCCCGGCGCGGTCGGCCGGACTGTGCTCAGGATGAGACACGTGGAAGTCCATCGCCAGGTGGCCGGGCGGGTCGTAGGTCGTGATCGTGCCCCAGAGGTGCTCGCTACCATCGTGCGCTACCTCCGTGATCGTGCCACCCTCCCGCGCCTCGACGCGCAACTCCCCCGGCGGTCCGCCCAGCATGATCGAGACCGAGAACCGTTCCAGGGGGGACCGGGCGCGGCAAGGGTCGGAGGCGGGGCGCGGCGCGGGTTGAGAGCTCCGGCTCCGGTCGGGGCATCCGGGTGGAGGGTTTCTGCGATTATCGCAGAATCTCTCCACCTGGACCGGATGAAGTGGAGACAGAGGGAGATTGTCAGCGATTATTACCGAAACTCTCCACCCGTCGCTGGTCGGAGCGGTCGGAGCGGTCGGAGCGGTCGGAGC
This sequence comes from uncultured Gemmatimonadaceae bacterium, assembly GCA_964391035.1. GTDB lineage: Bacteria > Gemmatimonadota > Gemmatimonadetes > Longimicrobiales > RSA9 > JAWVYT01. The sequence continues at coordinate 1,049 of CAYMLW010000240.1, read as the reverse complement.
GGTCGAGCGATCGAGCCATCGAGCGGTCGAGCCGTCCGGCGGCGGCGGCTCAGCAACCTGCGGGCTGCGGGTGCAACCCCGCCGGCTGATCCGGCGGGGAGACCCGGCGGGTCAGCCGCCGATCACCACCTCCGCCTCGCCCGCCGCCGTGTAGTACGTTGCGGGCGTCCCACCCGGGAGCCGCACGATCCGCATCATGTTGCGCTGGTCGTCGAAGAGTTCGAACTGGAGGGTGTTGACGATCCGGAGCCGCTCGACAGCGGCCGGCGCCTCCCACTGCACGACGACCCACCAGCCGATGTGGTGCCCCAGCTCCTCTTCGCCCGAGTCGAGGAGGATCGGGGCGAGAGCCGCCCCATCGGCCTCGATCCTCAGGTGGTCGCGGAGGTACCGGAGGACGAGGGCATCGGCTTCGGCGCCGGGCCGGAGCTCGACGGCGTCTGCGTCGAGGAGCGGCCCGAGCGCGGCCTCGAGCTGCTCCTTGAAGAAGCGGAAGCGCCCGCCGACCACGCTCTCCTCGACGGCGATATCGGCGTAGGTCTCGTGGAGCTCGTGCGGCGCGGCCGCGGGCCGGGCCGCCGTTCGGTTCTGGTCGTCGTGCTCGAGGTCGGGGTGGGATGGCGCGAATCCGGATACGACCAGGAATACGACTCCGAGGCCCACCGTCCGCACGCTGCTCCCCGCACTCCACCGCGAACCCCTCGACGCTCGACGCTCGGGCCGGCCCGGTGAAGCCGGATCCGTCGCCGTGGCCGCAGCCCCCGCGACGGACTCCACTCCACTCCCTTCCGGGGCAGCCACCACGCTACCGCCCCGTTCCCGCCCCGGCCTCGACGGCGGCCGCGGTCCAGACGTTGTTCTCCCGGTCCACGTCGGCGAAGGACTCGTCGGGGTCCACAGTCACGCTCACCAGGTCCCTGTCGCTGAAGAAGCCCTTGGTGAACTGGAGCTCGTCGTGGCGCCAGACATCGGCGGGCAGGTCGAAGCGCTCGGTGGTGCCGTCGGTGTAGGTGGCCTCGATCTCGAGGGGCATGACCAGCCCGCCCCTG